>URGL01000014.1 GCA_900547405.1 uncultured Eubacteriales bacterium | reverse complement strand
GGCAGCCTTCCCCTACGGGGAAGGTGGACCGGGCGCAGCCCGGGCCGGATGAGGGGTGCCGCACCAAAATAACGAAACAGGCCACGTTGAATGGAAAACGCTTCCGTTCAACGTGGCCTGTTTTTGACTTTTCGTGGGTTCCCCTCATCCGTCAGGGCCTTTGGCCCTGCCACCTTCCCCGTGGGGGAAGGCTGCCTCCCGGCGGGGGAGCATTCATCGGGGTTTTACCCCCGGTTCTGGTACTCGCTGGGATTCAGGCCGGTGAGTTTTTTGAAGGTCCCTGAGAAGTAGGTGATGTCCCGGTAGCCGCAGCGGTCGGCTACCTCGTAGACCTTCAGCTTGCCCTGCTTCAATAGTGTCATAGCCTTTTGGATCCGGCATCTGGTGAGGAAGCTTCCCACCGTGATGCCGGTTTCTTTTTTGAACAGGTGGCTCAGGTGGCCCTCGCTGAGGCCCAGCTCCGCGGCGATCTGGGCAATGGAGAGGCCGGAGTCGCCGCAGTTTTCGCTGATGTACTCCATGGCCGCCTGGACATAGCGGCTTTTGGCACCGGGGCGGACATCCTGGAGCCTGATCTCCGGCTTGGGGGGATTCAGCTTCTTTTCCAGCCGGAGGACGGCGTTTTCCAGGTCCCCGTCGTGGAAGGGCTTCAGTAGGAAGTCTACGGCACCCAGCCGCAGGGCCTGCTGGGCATAGGCGAAGCTATCGTAGGCGGTGAGGATGATGACATAGGCCTCACAGCCCCGGTTCCGGAGCTCCCCGATCATCTCCAGGCCGTCCATTTTCGGCATTTTCAGGTCGGTGACGATGAGATTCGGCTGGCACTGGGCGGCCTGTTCCAGGCCCTCCTGGCCGTTGGCGGCTTCTCCCACCACCACGCAGTTCAGGCTGGCCCAGTCCACCGCCAGAACAATGCCCTTTCGGATCAGTTCCTCGTCCTCGACGACCAATACTTTCAGCATGGGTTCTCTCCTTTCCGGATGGGGAGCCTGGCGATGACGCAGGCCCCGGCGCATTCTTTCCGATTTTCCAGGCGCAGGCCGAAGTGTTCTCCGTAGTGCTTGCGCAGGATGGTGTCTACGTTCAGCAGTCCCAGGTGACCTGTGGGATGCTCCGGAGGTCTGTAGGGACCCAGAAGCTCCGGAGGCAGTCCTGCGCCGTTGTCGGCCACCCGGATCTCCAGAATGTCCCCCTCCAGGCCCTGGGCGGTGACGGTGAGGGTCCCTTCCCGGCTGCCGGAGAGGCCGTGGAGGATGGCGTTCTCCGCTAGAGGCTGGAGGAGCATCTTGGGCACCAGGCAGTCCAGGAGCTCCTCCGGCACCTGGGCCTCATAGGCAAAGCTGTCGCTGAGGCGGATGCGCTGGATCTCCACATACCGCTCCAGGATCTCCATCTCCCGGCGCAGGGGCACGAATTCCGCCGGGGAGATACAGAACCGGAGGATATCCGCAAGATTCGTGGACATCAGAGCCACCTGGGGCACCTGGTTGATCTTGCTGATCCACTTCATGGTGTCCAGGGTGTTGCACAGGAAGTGGGGATTCAGCTGGGCCTGGAGCATCCGGATCTGAGCCTCATTCAGGGCCTTCTGGTTTTCCAGAAGCTCCTGCTGATTTTTTTCCAGGCTGGTGACCATGTGGTTGAACTGGGTGGCCAGCTCCGTCAGCTCGTCCTGCCGGTCCTGGGGGACGGGGACCTGGACCTGGAGATCGTTCTTTTCCACCCGGCGGATGGCCCGGTGGAGCTTCCCGATGGGCTCGAAGAGCTGGTGGCTCAGCCGAAGCCCCAGGGTGACGCTGAGCAGCACACAGCACAGGGCGCACAGGATGCTGACGGTATAGAGCAGCCGCAGAGTGCCCGGGGTGAAGAGCTGGGGCTGCTGCAAAATGAGATAGAGCCCGGTGGCCCGGTTCTGCCGGACGGTATAGAGGAACTGGTCCCCCTCTCCGGTGAGGGGCTTCCCGGCCAGAAGCTGGCCCCGAAGGACCTCCGCCAGGGTCAGCACCTGGGTGGGCTGGGTGCAGTAGACGCTTCGCCAGAGCCGGTCCACCAGCAGCAGCTCGTTCTGAGCTCCGGCCAGAGAGCCCAGCAGGGTCTCCAGCTGATTCTCCCAGAAGTCCACCACCAGATATCCCGCCGGGGCCCCGTAGGCATCCGAAAGCAGGGCAGCGCACCGCAGAGCCGGGGCCTCCTGGGAGGAAGGATCCTCCGAGGGGTAGAAGACCAGGTCCCCGGGGGCCTGGGCGGCGGCATAGAGGACCCCCCAGGCGGTGGGCAGACTCCCGGCGCTGGTGGCGGACCGGGTGGAATAGCGGCAGGAGCCGCTGATATCGTAGAGCTGGAAGACGGCGCAGCTCCGCAGAGCGTCCGTGGCCTGGAAGAGCAGGTTGTTTACGTTGGCGTCCTCCACCTCCTCCCCAAGGAGGGCACCGGTGACCCAGGGGCTGCGGCCCAAAGCCTGGGTCGCCTCCTGAAGGCCCTGGGACAGCCGGTCCAGGGCCCCCTCCGCGGCGGTGAGCTGCTGCTGGGCGGCCTGGGTCTGGGTGGAGCCCATCCGGATCCGGAACACCTGGAGCAGCAGCGCCGAGCACAGAAGGGTGGGCACCAGGGAGGCCAGCAGGAAGGCGGCGTTCAGCCGCTGACGAAAGGAACGGAATTTCATGGCGTTTCCTCCGATCCTAAGTAAAACTCCCAGCTCATGAGCAGGGGATCCCGCTGGCTGCTGGCCCAGGAGATGTCGTAGGAGATCTGCTTCAGCTTGGAAAGGCTGGGCAGGGCGGTGCCGGCATCCAGGTCGTCCCGGACGGGACGGCGGCAGAACCGCTCTCCCAGCAGCTGCTGCACGTCCCGGCTGACGGTGAAGTCGATGAAGGCCTTGGCGCTCTCCGGGTGGGGGCTGCCCCGGACAAGGGCGCAGCCATCGGGCACACAGCTGGTGCCCTCGGCGGGGTAGACCAGGACCAGCTGGTCTCCCGCGGCGATCCGGCGGCTGGCGGTCTCCTCCAGGGTCACCCCGACCCAGCATTCGCCCTGGGCCACGGCGGAGAGCACGTCTCCCGAGGAGGACAGCTGCTTCCCGGCCAGATTGTCAGCAAAGGTCCGAAGCACCCTGTCCCGGTCCTCCGGCAGGGCCTGGAGTACGGTGGCCAGGGCCGTATAGCTGGAGCCGGAGACGGCGGGGTCAGCGAAGGCGATCTTCCCCCGGAGGAAGGGCTTCAGGAGGCTCTCCCAGCCTGTGACCCGGTCCCCCCGGATCAGCTTGGGATTGTAGATGAGGACCAGGGGCAGGGAAGAGAAGGGGGTCCACAGGTGGGTATCGCTTTGGTACTGGGGGAGGATATGCCGGGCCGCGGCGCTTTCGTAGGGGGCAAAGAGGCTCCCCGCCGCTTCCAGACTCTCTACGCCGCCGCCGAACATCACGTCGCACTGGGGGGCGTTTTTCTCCTGGCTCAGGGCCTCCAGCAGCTCGTTGGTGCCCCCCTCCACCACCTGGACCCAGATGCCGGTGCGCTCCTCGAACTCCTGGACAATGGGCCACCAGACCTCCTTCTTGTGGGAGGTATAGATGGTGAGCTTGTCCCCCTCCGCCGGGGCGCAGTCCGGCTGGGGCGTGCCGGCGCAGCCGGACAGCAGACAAAAAAGAAGCAGAAAAATGGTCAGTTTTTTCATAGGAATCCTTTCGGTATCAGCGATGATAGAATAGCCCCCGCCGGAGGAAGCCTTCCCCCACGGGGAAGGTGGCTCGCCGTAGGCGAGACGGATGAGGGAACCTACCCTCTCCTGGGAGAGGGTGGCAGGGCCGCAGGCCCTGACGGGTGTGGGGCGGTACCAAGCTTACAGCAAGGCGATCCCTCAGTCAGCCTACGGCTGACAGCTCCCTTTACGCAAGGGAGCCTTCCCCTCATCCGTCAGGGCTTCGCCCTGCTACCTTCCCCGGAGGGGAAGGCTGCCTCCGGCGGGGGCTGGTTATCTTGGCAATCTGTACAATCAGGTGCGTAAAAAAAGGATAGCGCCTGTCACCCTCTGCGTTTTGCCTAATTATACCACAGCCCTGCCAGGGTTTTAAAGCCATATATCACAAAGATGTCAGATAATCACAAAAAGTAGCAGATTTGCCCCCTGGTGTTTTGTGCAAAGGGACGGTAATATATAACTACCAAGGCGGTGCAAAGCCGCCGCAGCAATTCTAAACAGGAGGAAATATTCATGAAAAAGATCATTGCGATGCTGCTGGCCCTTTCCATGGTGCTGGCAATGGCTGCCTGCGGAGGCTCGTCCGCTCCCGCTACCGAGGCTCCCAAGACCGAGGCTCCCGCCTCCGGCGAGACCGCTACGGAAGCTCCCGCCGCTACCGAGGCCCCTGAGAATCTGACCGCTACCCAGAAGATCATCAAGGAAGCCGAGGGCATGACTCTGGAAGAGCTGGCCAAGAAGGCCATCGAGGAGTCCAACGGCAAGATGTTCTACGGCGTGGGCAACTCCAGCCGCGGCAAGAGCGCCCTGCCCAAGTTCATCGAGTATCTGCAGACCATCGACCCCAGCTACAGCATGGAGTTCGAGTGGCAGCAGCCCAAGAACAACAAGATCTTCGATCAGCTGACCGCTGACTCCCTGAAGGGCACCGGCACCTTTGCCATGACCCTGATCCAGGACGGCAACCAGATCGAGAGCAAGATGGTTCAGCCCGGCGTGCTGGACACCTTCATCCCCAAGGATTGGGCCGACGCCAACGGCACCACCGCCGATGCCTACCAGGGCTTCCTGCCTCTGCAGACCCTGAACAAGGTCTTCGAGTACAACTGCACCGGCACCAAGACCTATGACAACTGCTGGGACTTCGTAGCCGAGGGTGAGCATGGCCTGTTTATGGACATCGACTCCGAGATCGTTGGCAAGAACTTCCTGTACATGCTGACCCGTGACGACTACGCCGCCTGGCTGAAGGACGCTTACAACGCCCTGCCCGCCGACGAGCAGGCCTACTTCCAGCCCACCATCCAGGCCATGGAGTCTGAGGCTGCTGACCTGGGACTGGGTGCCGACGGTGCCTACGCCCTGGCCTGGATCAAGCTGTGGGTCGAGAGCTACAACGCCCAGACCGATGACGGCCCCATCTGCAACACCCTGGTGGACGCTTCCGCCAAGGATCAGTTCGGCCTGCTGGTTTACTCCAAGCTCCGCTCCGTGGAAGAGTCCAGCTCCGTTTCCGTCAACAATGTGAAGGTCGCCGCCTATGAGGACGGCTACCAGGGTATCGGCGGCTACGGCTACTGCCACTACCTCTTCGTCACCGACAACTCTCCTCTGCCCTGGACCGCCTGCGCCTTCATCGCCTACATGACCTGCACCGCCGACGGCTTCTCCGCCTGGGGCAAGGACATGGGCGGCTACTCCTCCAACCCCAAGGTTGCTGAGGAGACTGAGGCTACCTTCCACCACTCCATCGGCGGCATGGCCGAGGACGGCACCACCGTGGAATTCGCCGCCAAGAACGACCGGGGCTACGACTGGTGGACCACCAACGGCAAGCTGGTCCTGGAGGATCCTGAGTACTGCGCCGATGTGGCCTTTACCGTAGGCAGCTGGATCGAAATGCTGACCAAGTACAGCGCCGGCTAAATTTCCGTTTCCATTGCGCCCTTGGATCCCTGGTCCAAGGGCGCTTTTCGAAGAAACCTTCCCTTGGGGGAAGGTGGCACGGCGAAGCCGTGACGGAAGAGGGGCCGCATGCAGGACCGACCCGGTACCGCCCCTCATCCGCCGCCTACGGGCGGCACCTTCCCCCAGGGGAAGGTCCAGGAATTTTCAAACCAAGGAGGAAGCTATGTCTCATCCAACCACCCTCCGAGCAAGCAAAGGGACCATCCTGCTGAACAAGGTCAAGACCTTTTTTTCCAAGCCCTACAATGTGATCCTGCTGCTGCTGGGCATTGTCCTCACCTTTACCACCGTGGCCCCCATTGTGGCCATTGTGGAGGACACCTTTAAGATCCATGCCGGAACCATCGATGCCCACCTGACGGGCATGAGCTCCGGCTTCACCACCGTCAACTATACGGACCTGTTTACCAGCCGCATGGCGAAAACCAACCTGTGGAACCCTCTGTGGAACACCGTGCTGCTGGCCGTGGGCACCTGCGTTGTGTCCATCCTCTACGGCGGCCTCTTCGCCTTCCTCATTACGAGAACGGACCTGGCCTGGCGGAAGTATCTGTCTTCCATTTTCATTTTCCCCTACATCATGCCCCAGTGGACCCTGGCCGTGGTGTGGCAGAACCTGTTTAACTCCAACGCCGTTACCGGCACCTCCAACGGCCTGCTGGCCGCCCTGTTTGGGGTCCATATGCCTATATGGTGGTGCAAGGGCCTGTTCCCCAGCCTGATGGTTCTGGGACTGCACTACGCCCCCTTCGCCTACATCCTCATCGGCGGCATTTTCCGGAATATGGACGCCAACCTGGAGGAGGCGGCCACCATCCTGGACACCCCCAAGTGGAAGACCATGCTGCGCATCACCCTGCCCATGGTGAAGCCCGCGATTCTGTCCACCATCCTGCTGGTCTTCGGCTCTGCCATGGGCTCCTACCCGGTGCCCCATTATCTGGGCCTCAGCACCCTGTCCACCAAGTATGTGTCCATGAACTCCAAGTACACCGGAGAGGCCAGTATCCTGGCCATTATCATGATGATCTTCGGCGTGGCCATTATGCTGCTGAACCAGATTTCCCTCAGCAGCCGGAAGAACTACACCACCGTTACCGGCAAGTCCGGCCAGATCTCCAAGATCACCCTGGGCAGGTCCGGCAAATACATCATCGCCATTATCCTGGTGATCCTGACCTTCTTCACCAGCATTTTCCCCATTATCTCCTTCGCCTTTGAGACCTTCCTGCCCAACCCCGGAGACTACTCCTTCCTCTACACAGGAGACACCTCCAACCTGACCACCAAGTGGTGGGTCACCTCGGAGAACGTCACCGAAAACGGTATGTACGGCCAGAAGGGCATCCTCTACAACGAGACCATCTGGCGGGCCTTCAAGGGCACCATGCTGGTCTCCGTGGCCTGTTCTTTACTCGCCGGTACCATCGGCACCCTGATAGGCTACGCGGTATCCAAGAACCGGCGGAGCAAATGGGCGAATTATGTAAACTCTGTGGCCTTCCTGCCCTATCTGATGCCCTCCATCGCCGTGGGCGTGGCCTTCTTCATCCTGTTCTCCACGGAGAAGCTGAACCTCTTCAATACCTACACCCTGCTGATCATCGTGGGCACCGTGAAGTACATCCCCTTTGCCAGCCGGAGCAGCCTGAACTCTATGCTCCAGCTCTCCGGGGAAATTGAGGAGGCCGCCATTATCCAGGATATCCCCTGGATCAAGCGGATGACCCGGATCATCATCCCCATCCAGAAGTCCTCCATTATCTCCGGCTATCTGCTGCCCTTTATGACCTGCCTGCGGGAGCTGTCCCTATTCATGCTGCTGTGCGTCCAGGGCTTCATCCTGTCCACCACCCTGGACTACTTCGATGAGATGGGCCTCTACGCCTTCTCCAGCGGCATCAACCTGATACTGATTATCACCATCCTGGTTTGCAACACCCTGGTAAACAAGGTCACCGGCGCGAGCCTGGACAAAGGAATTGGAGGTTAAACCATGCCTGAAATCAAACTGGAACATATTACCAAGCGCTGGGGCAAATTCTACGCCGTAGAAGACCTGAACCTGACCATTGCCGACAACGCCTTTGTGACCCTGCTGGGCCCCTCCGGCTGCGGCAAGACCACCACATTGCGGATGATCGCCGGACTGGAGACCCCCACCAGCGGCCGGATCACCATTGGCGACAAGGTGGTATTCGACAGCGACATGGGCATCAACGTCCCTGCCAACAAGCGGAAGGTGGGCTTCCTCTTCCAGAACTATGCCCTGTGGCCCAACATGACGGTGTACCAGAACATCTCCTTCGGCCTGTCCAACATCAAGGAGTCCATGGCGAAATACGACTTCGATGCCAAGAACGCCGCCAGACTGGCCCAGATCCTGAAAAATCCCGCCGATGTGACCTCTGTCCTGGAGGAGTGCCGGGACAAGGACGGAAAGCTGGAGGAGAAGAAGGCCATCCTGAAGCTCATCGATGCTTTCACCCTGTCCCAGTACACCGCCAAGACCCTCTTTGGCTATCATCTGGAAAACAACCCGGACTGCGCCGGGAAGATCGCTGAGCTGGAAGCCAAGGCAGAGGCTGCCCGGAAGGAGGCCCAGAGCAAGGGCCTGACCCTGGACCGGGAATTCCGGCTGTGCAAGGACGGAGAGCCTGTGACGGAGGTCCGGAAGCTGACCAAGGAGGAGATCGACCTCTCCGTCCGCCGGGTCAGCCGCATCGTGAAGATCGGTATGTTTATGGACCGGTACCCCGCGGAGCTCTCCGGCGGCCAGCAGCAGCGTGTGGCCATTGCCCGGACCCTGGCTCCTGAGCCCAGCGTGCTCTTTATGGACGAGCCTCTTTCCAACCTGGATGCCAAGCTGAGACTGGAAATGCGGTACGAATTGCAGCGGCTCCATGTGGAGACCGGCTCCACCTTCGTCTACGTCACCCACGACCAGATGGAGGCCATGACCCTGGCCACCCAGATCTGCCTGATCAACAACGGCGTTTTGCAGCAGTACCAGGCACCGTTGGATGTGTACCACCACCCTGCCAACCTGTTTGTAGCCGACTTCGTAGGCACCCCCTCCATCAACTTTGTGGAGGCCAAGGGCGTCCAGCAGGGTGACGGCAGTCTGACCCTGACTGTCCTGGGGGACAAGAAGGCTACCTTCCGTCCCGCCAAGGCCCTGAACCTGGCGGAGTGGTTCGCCCAGCGGGACCGGGAGGCTGACCAAAAGGCCGCGGAGCTGAAAGAGAAGGCCGCCCAGAAGGGCTATGTGGAAAAGGGCAACAAGGACGAGGTCTTCCGCTACCACATTGCCAAGGTCAACGAGGAGGACGACTCCCTACAGGATATCCCGGAGCTCAGTAACGAGGACTTTGTCCTGGGCATCCGCCCGGAATTTCTGGATATCCAGGCCCAGGGCAAGCTCCAGGGGGAGATCTACGGCGCTATGCCCACGGGCATGGAGTCCACCATCAAGGTCCGGGTGGGAGAGTTCCTCCTCACCGGCGTGATCTTCGGCAGCAGCCTGTTCACCATCGGCTCTCAGGTGCCCCTGACCGTAGACGGGGACCAGATCATGCTCTTCGACCGGAAGTCCGGCAAGTGCATCGTTTCCGGCTCCCTGGAATTCTGATATCTTCATAGCTCCCTCCGGCCCCCTCTCCACATGGAGAAGGGGCCGGACTTTTGATACCGGGAGACCATAAAATTCTCTTATAGATCCATAAAGAAAATAGTAATCCGGCCCGGATTGACAAAAAGGGGTGGCTATGATAGGATACTCCCGAAAAGTTAGCGAAGGCTAACTAAAAAAGCCTTCCAAATCGCTGCTTTATAATCGTTCAGGAGGAACTGACCATGTACACAGAATACAAAGACCAAACGACCCCTGCCTGGGATGGGTTCCGTGGACTCCAGTGGCGCTACGAGATCAACGTCCGGGATTTTATTCAGACCAACTATACCCCCTATGAGGGAGACGCATCCTTCCTGGAAGGACCCACCGAGGCCACCGAGACCCTGTGGACGGATCTGCAGGCCCTGCAGAAGCAGGAGCGGGCCCAGGGGGGCGTTCTGGATATGGAGACCGAGGTGGTTTCCGGACCTCTGGCCTACGGTCCCGGGTATATCAGCGATGCCCACAAGGACCTGGAAAAGGTGGTGGGATTGCAGACCGACAAGCCCCTGAAGCGGGCCTTCATGCCCTACGGCGGCATCAAGATGGCGGAGCAGGCCTGCACCACCAACGGCTACACCCCCAGCGCCGAGCTGCACAAGATCTTCACCGACTACCACAAGACCCATAACCAGGCCGTGTTCGATGCCTATACCCCGGAAATGAAGAAGGCCCGGCACTCCCACATCATCACAGGCCTTCCCGATACCTACGGCCGGGGCCGGATCGTAGGCGACTACCGCCGGGTGGCCCTCTACGGCGTGGACTTCCTGATCCAGGAGAAGCAGCGGGACCACCGGAACACCGGCGACGGCACCATGACCGACGACGTGATCCGCCTGCGGGAGGAGATCGCCGAGCAGATCCGGGCCCTCCAGGCCATGAAGAAGATGGCGGCCTCCTATGGCTACGACATTTCCAAGCCCGCGAATAACGCCCACGAGGCCATCCAGTGGCTGTACTTCGGGTATCTCGCTGCCATCAAGACCCAGAACGGCGCGGCCATGTCCGTGGGCCGGGTATCCACCTTCCTGGATATCTACATTCAGCGTGACCTGGCAAGCGGCGCCATCACCGAGGCTCAGGCCCAGGAGCTCATCGACCACTTCGTCATGAAGTGCCGGATGGTGAAGTTCGCCCGGATCCCCTCCTACCAGCAGCTGTTCTCCGGCGATCCCGTGTGGGCCACTCTGGAGGTAGGCGGCATTGGCCAGGACGGCCGGCACATGGTCACCAAGACCGACTTCCGGTTCCTCCACACCCTGGAGAACATGGGGCCCTCTCCCGAGCCCAATATGACGGTGCTCTATTCCCCCCGGCTGACGGAGAACTTCAAGAGCTACTGCGCCCACATCTCCGTGACCACCTCCTCCATCCAGTATGAGAACGACGAGGTCATGCGGCCGGTCTGGGGCGACGACTACTCCATCTGCTGCTGCGTCTCCGCTACCCAGACCGGCAAGGAAATGCAGTTCTTCGGTGCCCGGGCCAACCTGGCCAAGGCATTGCTCTATGCCATCAACGGCGGCTACGACCTGAAGCAGGGCGAGCAGGTGGCCCCCAACACCGGGCGCATCGAGACGGAGTACCTGGACTACGATCAGGTCCAGGAGAAGTTCGACCTGACCATGGAGTGGCTGGCGGGGCTCTATGTGAACACCCTGAACCTGATTCACTACATGCACGACAAGTACTACTACGAGGCCAGCCAGATGGCCCTCATCGATACCAACGTCCGCCGGACCTTTGCCACGGGCATTGCGGGCTTCAGCCATGTGGTGGACTCCCTGTGCGCCATCCGGTACGCCAAGGTAAAGGTCATCCGGGATGAGCAGGGCTACGCCGTGGACTACCAGATCGAGGGCGACTTCCCCCGCTACGGCAATGACGATGACCGGGCCGATGAAATCGCCGTGTGGCTGCTGCGGACCTTCCTGGAGAAGATCAAGCACTATCACACCTACCGGGATTCCGAGCCCACCACCTCCATCCTGACCATTACCTCCAACGTGGTGTACGGCAAGTACACCGGCAATATGCCCGACGGCCGCCGGGCCTGGACACCTCTGGCCCCCGGTGCCAACCCCAGCTACGGCGCGGAGCAGTCCGGCCTCATCGCCTCCCTGAACTCTGTGGCCAAGCTGCCCTACCAGTACGCCCTGGACGGTATCTCCAACACCCAGACCATCAACCCCGATGCCCTGGGCCACAGCGACGGGGAGCGGGCGGAGAACCTGGTGAATGTGCTGGACGGCTATTTCTCCAGAGGCGCTCACCACCTGAACGTCAACGTCTTCGGCGTGGAGAAGCTGCTGGACGCTATGGAGCACCCGGAGAAGGAGGAGTACCAGAACTTCACCATCCGTGTTTCCGGCTACGCCGTCAAGTTCATTGACCTGACCCGGGAGCAGCAGCTGGACGTGATTTCCAGAACCTGCCATAAGAGTCTATGAGAGGGTTGGTCCACTCTTTAGAAAGCTTCGGCTCTGTGGACGGCCCCGGGGTGCGGTATGTGATCTTTCTGCAGGGCTGCCGGATGCGGTGCCAGTTCTGCCACAATCCGGACACCTGGGACCCCAAGGACCCCGGCGCAGTTCCCTATACCGCGGAGGAGCTGCTGGAGAAGGTGGAGCGGTGCCGGGGATACTGGGGAAAACGGGGCGGGATCACCGTCAGCGGCGGGGAGCCGCTGCTGCAGATCGACTTCCTCCTGGAGCTCTTTATGAAAGCGAAAGAGCGGGGGATCCACACCTGCATCGACACCGCCGGGAACCCCTTTACCCGGGAGGAACCCTTCTTTTCCAAATTCCGCAGACTCATGGAGGTGACGGACCTGCTGCTGGTGGACATCAAGGAGATGAACCCGGAACGGCACAAATCACTGACCGGGGTGAAGAATGACAACATCCTGGATATGCTGCGATACCTGGATGAGATCCGAAAGCCGATCTGGATCCGCCATGTGCTGGTGCCGGAGCGGACGGCCTTTGAAGAGGACCTGACTGCCATGGGGGCGTTCCTGGACACCCTGCACAATGTGGAGCGGGTGGAGGTGCTGCCCTATCACACCATGGGGGTGTTCAAGTGGGAGAAGCTGGGGATCCCCTATCCGCTGGAGGGGATCTCTCCCCCAACGGAGGCCCAGACCGCCCGGGCCCGGGAGATTTTAGGGGTCTAGGATTGCTTTTTGGGATAGAGTTTGCTATAATCGGGCTGTTAAAGTCCGTATAAGCGAGGAAAAACCATGAAAACACTGTATCTCGATTTATCCATGGGCGCCGCCGGGGATATGCTGACGGCAGCCCTGCTGGAGCTCTGCCCGGACAGGGAGGGGATGCTCCAGAAGCTGAACGGGCTGGGGATCCCCGGTGTCCGCTTTCAGCCGGAGCAGGGCCAGAAGCTGGGGGTCCCCGGCACCCATATGGCGGTGACGGTCCACGGCGAGGAAGAAGGGGAGGGGCACCATCACGCCCACAACGCCATGGTGGACATCCGCAACATCATTGAGGGGCTGAATGCCTCCCGGTGGGTGAAGGACAAGGCCCTGGCCGTGTATCACCGCATTGCCAAGGCCGAAAGCCAGGTCCATGAGGAGCCGGTGAACCTGATCCACTTCCACGAGGTGGGGGCCCTGGATGCCGTGGCGGATGTGGCGGCGGTGTGTACGCTCCTGGAGGCTCTGGCCCCGGAAAAGATCCTGGCCTCCCCCATTCATGTGGGCTTCGGCACACTGTGGTGCGCCCACGGCCGTCTGCCGGTGCCGGCACCGGCTACGGCGCTCTTGCTGGAGGGCCTGCCCCGTGAGCCGGGGGAGGTGGAGGGAGAACTCTGCACCCCCACAGGAGCGGCCCTGATCCGGGAATTTGTGGAAGGCTTCGGAGAAATGCCGGAAGGCACCGTCCTGAAAGAGGGCCGGGGCCTGGGGAAGAAGGACTTCCCGAAGCCCAATTGCCTGAGAGCGATCGAGATCGAGTAACCCCCGCCGGAGGAAGCCCCCGCCGGAGGAAGCCCCCGCCGGGAGGCAGCCCCCGCCGGAGGCAGCCTTCCCCTACGGGGAAGGTGGACCGGGCGCAGCCCGGGCCGGATGAGGGGTGCCGCACCAAAATAACGAAACAGGCCACGTTGAATGGAAAACGCTTCCGTTCAACGTGGCCTGTTTTTGACTTTTCGTGGGTTTCCCCTCATCCGTCAGGGCCGTAGGCCCTGCCACCTTCCCCGCGGGGGAAGGCGACCTCCGGCGGGGGAGGAGGACGCGGATGTGGGCATCCGCCCCTACGCGAGGGAGAGGGCAGGGGCGGGGGGGACTTAAAAATACAGCGCTGCCGCCAGATTTCCGTGGACGTAGTAGCAGACGGCTTTTTTCTTCAGGATTCCGATTTCTCGTATCTCGGGTCGTTCAGGAACCCTTCTCCGTAAACCTCCTTTGTTTCGGAGGCAATGACAAAGGCCGCCCGATCCCATTTGTCGATAATGTTCTTTACGGAATAGAATTGCTTGCGGTCAACCACACACATCAGCATTTCCGTATCCTTGCGGCTGTAACCACCCACGCTCTTGAAGAAAGTGGTTCCGCGACCCAACTGGGACATGATGTCATCCGCAATCTGCTGGTTATGCTTTGAGGATACCATTACCATGGTTCCTTTGTTCATACCGTAGAGAATTGCGTCGATGGTCTGGGTGGTGCACATCATGGAGATAATTCCGTACAGCGCATCCTCCAGTCCTCCGAACACGGGGATAGACAGGCCGATGACGATGAAATCGATGATCATAATGGCATAGCCGGTCTGCATCCAGGGGAAGGCTCTTTGCAGCAGCTTTGCCAGAATGTCGCCGCCGCCGCTGGTGGAGCCACGCTGGAAGAACATTGCCATGCTGGCACCCACCAGAATGCCGCCCACGGCAGAGCTGATCAAACGATCCCCCACATACTGGGGAAGCAACGGTGGGACGATGTAGTCAAGGCAAATGGTAATCCACACAACCGTGCGGATGGTGCGCCAGGTCATCTTCCGATTCAGCAGGAAATAGGACGCGATCAAAAGCGGTACGTTTATCAGCAGCGTCAGGGTACCAACCGGCAGCCCGGAAAGATGGTTAATCAGCAGAGCGATACCGGAAGCGCCGCCGGGGGCGATTTTACAGGGCTCAATAAAGCACCACACGCCCACTGCGTGAAGCATGGCTCCCACAATATCATACAGCCAATCCATAAAAACACGATGCTCTCTGCTCCAACTCATTGAAATTTCTCCCTGTTACAGCATTGATTTATTCATATATACAACGATATTATACATAATATCCTGTGAAAAGCAAGCAAAAAAAAATGAATTGCTTTTTCCCCAGTTCTCTTGTATACTTTTTGTGAACAAAGGTCACAACAATTCGACCAAATAAACAAAAGGAGCTGGAAACCATGTCCCAGAAATCCCCACTGCAGGCAAAGAAGAAAGGCTTCACCATGCCCCATACCTTTGTCATCCTCCTGGTCATCATCCTGTTCGCGGTTGCCCTGACCTGGATCATCCCCAGCGGCGAGTACGCCCGCGTAGAAGACCCTGTGTCCGGCAAGAAAGTTGTTGACGCCTCCACCTTCAACTACGTTGAGAACGTCCATGTGAACATTCAGGATATTCCCATGCTGATCATCAAGGCCTTCTCTGCCAACTCGGACCTCATCATGCTGATTCTGCTCAGCGGCGGCGCTATCCACATGCTCACCGCCTCCGGTGCGCTGCAGGCTCTGATTGCCACCATCGTTCGCAAATTCAGCAATCGGGTGGAAGTTTTCATCCCCCTGCTGATGCTGGTATTCGCTCTGATCTGCACCACCCAGGGTGTCAATACCTTTATCGGATTCGCGCCGATTACGGTCATGCTGGCTATGAGCCTTGGACTTGACTCCATCGTTGGCGTTGGCATCATCCTGCTGGGCGGCGCCATCGGCTTTGCCACCGGCACTTTGAACGTCAGCACCACCCTGGTTGCACAGAAGATTGCGGAGCTGCCCAACTACTCCGGTATCGGCTACCGCTGGGTCTGCTTCGTCGTGTACTACATCGTCACCTGCCTGTGGCTGGTTCGCTATGCCAAGAAGATTCAGAAGAACCCCGAACTGAGCCCCATGTACGATCTGGACAAGAACAGTGAGTTCAAGAATGCCAGCCTGGACGAGTTCGGCACCCTGGATACCCGGAAGATCCTGAGCATTCTGGCTCTGGTGGTGGCTCTGATTGCCATTGTCTACGGCTGCATCAAGCTGGACTGGGACTTCGCTGAGCAGAGCGCTGTGTTCCTGGTTCTGGCGATTGCCGTTGGTCTGATCGCCGGCTTCGACGCGAATAAGATCTGCGCTGAGTTCATGAACGGCACCAAGAAGATGCTGACCGCTGCCTTCATCATCATGTTTGCCCGGGCCATCGGCAGCGTGCTGTCCGCTGGCAGGATCACCGACACCATCGTGCATTCCATGGCTGTGGTGCTGTCCGATCTGCCCGCTGCCCTGCTGGGCGTTGGTATGCTGGTGGCCAACACCCTGATCAATGTGGTTCTGACCTCCGGCTCCGGCCAGGCTGCCGCTGTTATGCCCATCATGATCCCCTTGTCCGACCTGCTGGGTGTTACCCGTCAGACCTGCATCCTGAGCTTCAACTTCGGCGACGGCTTCTGCAACTACATTCTGCCCACCTCCACCGCTCTGATGGGCATCCTGGGCGCTGCCAACGTGCCCTATGACCGCTGGATGCGTTTCATGTGGAAGATGTTTGCAATCTGGCTGGGGATTGGCGCTGTGCTGGTGGTGATCGCGCAGCTCATCCAGTACGGCCCCATGTAAGAGGAAACTGCCATGAAAAACAAGCTGAAGCAGCTGATTTTGGAGCAGTCCGAGAAGCTTCTGGAAATGGCTGATCGCATTTTCGACAATCCTGAGTACGACGGCGAGGAAGTATTCGCCTCCGGGCTTCTGGAGGACTATCTGGAGCGTAACGGCTTTCAGGTGGACCGGGGACTGGGCAGCTGGGATACCGCCTTCCGTGCCGTGTGGCGCAATGGCGAGGGCGGTCCTCGGATCGGCCTGCTGTGCGAATACGACGCACTGAGGAAGCTGGGCCACGGCTGCGGACACCATATGCAGGGACCCGCCATCTGCGGCACTGCTGTGGCGCTGAAAAACGCGGGCATTCAGGAGCCCTTTGAGCTGATCGTCTACGGCACTCCCGCCGAGGAAACCCGGGGGGCGAAGATCACCCTGTGGGAGGACGGTTACTTCCGGGATATCGATGTGGCGCTCATGATGCACGGCGGCCCCGACACCTGCGTGGATGAAAAGAGCATGGCGCTGTCCAACTACACCGTTACCTTCCACGGAAAGGGTGCCCATGCCGCGTTGGCTCCCGAGCAGGGCCGCAGCGCGCTGGATGCCCTGCTGCTGAGCTTCAATGCCATTGAGTTCCTGCGGGAACACGTCCGTGAAGATACCAGAATGCACTATACCGTGGCGGAGCTTCCCGGCCCTGCCAACGTAGTTCCGAATCGCGCTGTCGGCAGCTTCAGCCTGCGCAGCTATTCCAGGGATGTGCTCAACGGGGTTTGCCAGCGCTTCGAGCGGATTATTCAGGGTGCGGCTCTGATGGCGGATGTAACCTATGAAATCAGGAAGGATAAGGATCTCGACAACAAGGTGCCCTGCTATCTCCTGAATGAGATCATCATGAAGAACGCCGCGTTCTTCCAGGCTCCCGGCATTGCGCCTCCCCGGAAAAAGACCGGAAGCACAGACTTCGGAAACATTACCAACCACATTCCCGGAAGCTGTATCCGGATTCAGTTTGTTCCCAAGGGAACCTCCAGTCACTCTCAGGAATTTGTAGATGCCGGTAAAAGCCAGCAGGCGCATAACGCGGTTCTGATATCCGCTCAGATCCTTGCGGGAACAGCCCTCGATTTGATTACCGGCAA
Source organism: uncultured Eubacteriales bacterium (assembly GCA_900547405.1). Taxonomy (GTDB): domain Bacteria; phylum Bacillota; class Clostridia; order Oscillospirales; family Oscillospiraceae; genus Faecousia. The sequence goes on along the minus strand of URGL01000014.1, from coordinate 24,485 downwards.
AGGCATGATCGACCGCCTCTGGCAGGACTTTGAAGAGGCAAAGAAGAACGCCTGAGTGCATGAATTGTATCCGTCGGGACCGCAGAAGTCTCAAGCACCCCAGCCATCAAACGTGGCTGGGGTGCTTTTTTGCGGTTTTCCCCTCATCCGTCACGGCCTCTGGCCGTGCCACCTTCCCCGCGGGGGAAGGCGACCTCCGGCGGGGGTGCTCCGGCGGGGGAACTTAAAAATACAGCTCTGCCGCCAGATTTCCGTGGACGTAGTAGCAGACGGCTTTTTTCATGAAGGGCTCGGTGACGCCGAAGTAGTCGGCCAGGTCCCAGAGCTCGGTGTGGCCCTGGGCGATGGCATCGTCGAGACGGTCTACGGGGATCAGGGCCTGGATGGCCCATTTGTCCGCCTGGTTTTCGTGGCGCTGACGGCAGTCGATGGCGGCATAGATGTTGTAAAAGCTGCCGGTGATGCAGTGGCCCAACTCGTGGCCCAGGTGCATCCGCTCCTGAATGCCGCCGTCCAGGACGCTCCGGTCCATGCCGATGGCGCAGGCCCCGTTGGGCTCCATAATGGACATGGAGCCGTTTTCCGGCAGGGGGAAGGGGAGAACGGCGATATTCTGCTGGGACGCCAGGCGGTACAGTTCCGGTACCTGTGTCATGGCATACAGTTCCTTTGTTTTGGAGAATTTTTTAGCCTTCCTCAGTGGGCTGCTTTGTCTGCTTGGCTTCCTCCCGCTGGCGGACGTAGGCGGCAAAGGACAGGACCTCTTTGTACATTTCCTCGGTGATGTTGCCGCTGCCGCCGAAGAGGGCAAACTTGATGTCCTCCCGGGTGGGCCTGGGCCGGTCCGGGTCCTCCTCTTCGGTGCCCAGAAGCTCGGATACGGAAACATCGAAGTATTTGCACAGCTTTGCGACGACACTGACGGAGGGCTTGGCGGCGGGGTCCCGCTTCCATTTGGTAACCGTGGATTTGCTGAAACCGGCGTCGATCGCGGCCTTGGAAGTGCTGACACCCTTTTCTTTGCACAGTGCCAGGAAACGCTCGTAGAACATAAAGAACACCCTTTCATCTTGCCGGCCGGGAGTGGAACCGGTGCCGCCAAAGAGAATTGAAAAAAGTCAACCATCGGACTTGACAAGTTGAAAAAAGTGTACTATAATGCAGCCGTGGTTGAAAAAAGTGAACTACTCGAAAGGCCGGAAGAGGAAGCGGAAGACCGGCCAATGGAATCAGATATCTGTCCATATATTATCACATATGTTTCCCTTTTTCAACTATCGGACGTCATATTTTTTTCCGCAAAAACAGGATAGCATAGTATGTGTACATTAAAAAGGACAGATAAAGGGAAAGAAAAGGAGGAGAAAAATATGGAGGAGCCCTGGCTCCGGGAGCAAAAGGAGCAGGAGAAATATCAGTATTTTTTGAACGAAAAGCCGGGATGTGACCGCTGTGGGCGAACAATTCTGGACTTTCAGGCCCTGAATCTGGAAGGCCGCTGGTACTGCCCGGACTGCGTCCGGCGCTGCACACAGGAGGTGAAATCGGTATGAATCCGGACTGGGAGGCGGTGCGCCGGGCCTATGGCCAGGGGGAGAGCCTGGGGTCTCTTTCCCGGCGGTGGAGTATACCAGAGTCAACTCTTCGTGGCCGGGCCCAGAGAGAGGGTTGGAAGAAAATGGAACGAAATCATGAAAATGCTCAAAAATCCTGCGTTCAAAAAGGTGAACCAAATTTGGAGCGGATGCGGCGGGTAGACACCCTGGCGGACGCCATGCTGACCTGCCTGGAACGGGCTGTGGAGGAGCTGGACACGGTGACCCGGACCGTGAAGGAGCGGGTCAAGCGGGAGGACGGAGTGGACATGACCACGGACTACACCCAGACCCTGGCCGGGGAAAAGGGCACCGTGGACCGGGGAGGGCTGAAGCAGCTCACCGGGGTGCTGAAGGACCTGAAGGATGTGCTGATGCTCCGCTCTGACGCGGACAGCCGGGAGCAGGAAATGCGCATCGCCAGATTGCAGCGGGACCTGGACCAGGCCCAGAGCCAGGAGTGCATCCGGGTGCGGCTGGAGGGGGAGGTGGAAGGCTATGCCGGATAAGGAGCTGCGGATGCCTGCCCCCAACGAAAAGCAGGCTCTGGCCCTGGGGGAGCGCCACCGGTATGTGGCCTACGGCGGGGCCCGGGGCGGCGGAAAGAGCTGGTTCGTGCGGTGGAAGGCGGTGCTGCTGTGCCTCCGGTTTCCGGGCATCAAGGTGCTCATTACGAGAAGGACCTACAAGGAGCTCTTCAACAATCACATTGCCCCCTTGCAGCAGATGCTGGCGGGGATTGCCGAATACAAGAGCATGGACAAGTATTTCCGGTTTCCCGGCGGCAGCACCATCCACTTCGGCTATTGCGCCTGTGATGGGGATTTAGGCCAGTACCAGGGGGCGGAATACGACGTGTGGTTTGCCGACGAGGCGGGACAGTTCCAGGAGAGCTGGCTGGTGCAGATCGATGCCTGCGTCCGGGGGGTCAACGGCTTCCCCAAAAGGACCTATTACACCCTGAATCCCGGGGGCCCGGGTCACGGCTACTTCAAGCGGCTGTTCATCGACCGGCGCTATACGGAAAACGAGCACCCGGAGGACTATGCCTTTATCCAGGCCCTGTGCACGGACAATCAGGCCCTCATGGCCTCCCAGCCCGGCTACCTCCGGTCCCTGGAGAAGCTGCCCGGCAAGCTCCGGCAGGCCTGGCTCTACGGCAGGTGGGACGTATATGAGGGCCAGTTCTTTGAGGAGTTCACCGATGACCCCCGGCACTACGCCGACCGGCGGTTCAGCCACGTCATCGATCCCTTCGAGATCCCCGCCGGGTGGAAGATCTACAGGAGCTTCGACTGGGGCTATCACCGGCCCTTCTCCTGCGGCTGGTGGGCGGTGGACTACGACGGCACGGCCTACCGGATCCTGGAGCTCTACGGCTCCACCGGGGAGCCCAACGAGGGGGTCAAGTGGCCTCCGGATCAGGTATTTGCCAAAATCCACAGCATCGAGGGGGAGCACCGGTTTCTGGCGGGAAAGCACATCATTGGCGTGGCGGACCCGGCCATCTGGGACGCGGAGACCGGAGAGAGCATTGCGGATACCGCCGCCCGGCACCAGGTCTATTTCCTCCCCGGGGACAACAAGCGCCTGCCGGGCTGGATGCAGCTGCACTACCGGCTTCGGTTTGACGACCAGGGCTACGCCCTAATGTATGTCTTCCGGAATTGCAAAGCCTTTATCAGGACCCTGCCCCTGCTGCAATATGACGACATGAATTCCGAGGACCTGGACACCGATGGGGAGGACCATGCAGCGGACGAGGCGAGATACTTCTGCATGGCCCGGCCCATCAAGCCCCGGCTGGAGGACCCGGCCAGAGGAAGGACCAGAGCCCAGCTCTTTCTGGACATCGACGAAGTAGACAAGGCCGTGTACCGGCCTGGAATGGAGATCATCAATGAAGAATGAAGCGCCAATAGGCCCGGACCGGCTCCGCCGGGCCCGGCAGGACCTGAACCGCTACCGGGAGGGCAAGGCCAACCTGGAGCGGCGGGTCATCGAGAATGAGCAGTGGTACCGGCTGCGGCACTGGGAATGCATCCGAAGAGGTGCGGGCAGCCAGGTGGAGCCTACCTCCGGCTGGCTCTTCAACGCCATCGCCAACAAGCACGCCGAGGCCATGGACAACTATCCCAGCCCCAATGTGCTGCCCCGGGAGGAGGGGGACAGGGAAAAGGCCCAGGCCCTGGGGTCCATCCTGCCGGTGATTTTGCAGCAGGAGGACTTTGAGGACACCTATGACCGGGTCATGGACGACAAGCTGAAATCCGGCACCGGCATCTACGGCATCTTCTGGGATCCGGAAAAGCTGGAGGGCCTGGGGGACATCACCATCCGGCGGATCGACATCCTGAACCTCTACTGGGAGGGCGGGATCACGGACATCCAGCAGTCCAGGAATGTGTTTTATCTGCGGCTGTGGGACAACGACCTGCTGCTGGAGCGCTACCCCCAGCTGGAGGGGAAGCTCTCCGGGGCGGCAGAGCAGGGAAACCGGTACGTCTACGATGACCGGGTGGACACGGCAGACAAAAGCGCGGTCATCGACTGGTACTACAAAAAGCGCCAGGGAGGAAAAACGGTCCTCCACTACTGCAAATTCGTGGGAGACACAGTGCTCTTTGCCACGGAAAACGAAGAAGACTACCGGGACCGGGGCTGGTATGACCATGGGCTTTACCCCTTTGTCCTGGACCCCATGTTCCGCACCGCCGGGTCCCCCTGCGGCTTCGGCTACATCGATGTAGCCAAGTCCGCCCAGGAGTATGTGGACCGGGGGAACCAGGCGATCCTGCAGAACCTTCTGGCCAATGCCCGGCCCCGGCACTTCATCCGGGCCGACGGGGCGGTGAACGAGGAGGAATACGCGGACATGAGCCGGGACTTTGTCCACGTGGACGGGAACCTGGGAGAGGACAGCATCAAGCCCATCAGCGGCAAATCCCTGAGTGACATCTATGTGACGGTGATCGCCAACAAGATCGATGAGCTGAAGGAGGTCACCGGCACCCGGGATGTGACCACCGGCGGCACCGTCCACGGCGTTACCGCCGCCTCGGCCATTGCCGCCATGCAGGAGGCGGGCAGCAAGCTGAGCCGGGACAGCAACATGGCCTCCTACCGGGCCTTCCGGAAGGTGTGCCTGATGGCGGTGGAGCTGATCCGCCAGTTTTACGACCTGCCCAGGGCCTTTCGGATCCTGGGGCCCCAGGGGGGCGTGGAGTTCATCACCTTCAGCAACGAGGGCTTGAAGCCCCAGGACCAGGGGGTAGAGCTGGGAGTGGAATTGGGGATCCGGACACCCCTGTTTGACATTGAGATCAGCGCGGAAAAGCAGAGCCCCTACTCAAGGCTCAGCCAGAACGAGATGGCCATGCAGTTCTACTCCGCCGGGCTCTTCGACCCGGCCAGGTCCACCGAGGCCCTGACGGCCCTGGACATGATGGATTTCAACGGCAAGTCCGCCCTGGTGGAAAAGGTGAGGCAGAACGGCGGCAGATATCAGGCGGAACTGGCAAGACCCCAGGTGGAGCCAATGGCAGAAGGAAAAATGCGGCTGAGAAGCGGGGACAACGCGTCGCCGGTGTAGAAAAACCCCCGCCTGGGAGAGGGTGGCAGGGCGCAGCCCTGACGGGTGTGGGGCGAGAAGCAGAACCAAGTTTGTACCGCCCCTCATCCGCCGCTGCGGCGGCACCTTCCCCCAGGGGAAGGTCAGGAGAATCAGGAAGGAGAATAAAACGATGATCCACGCAACATTTACACAGGATGCCCAGAAGGGCTCTGTGACCATGGAAATGCAGGGCCATGCCCTGACGGCCCCCAAGGGGGAGGACCTGATCTGCGCGGCGGCCACCATGCTGGTGTATACCCTGGGCCAGGCGGTGCAGTTTCTCTACGAGCAGGGGCGGCTCCTCTATGAGCCCCAGATGCGCATGGTGGACGGCTACGCGAAAATCACCGTCTATCCCAGGAAGTGCGCCATGGCGGAGACCCTGATGGCCTTTTGGGTGGCCCAGGCCGGAGCCTATGTGCTGGAACGGAACTATCCCAAGGCCGTGGACCTAATGCCTATGGAGGTATCCGCGTGAATGACTTTATCAACTGCCGGAGCTTGCAGCTCTTCGCCGGGGAAGCGGCGGCTCCGGAGTCGGGCGTAACCGAGGCCGACGCCCAGCCTCAGTCCGAACCCCCCGCCGGGGACCCGGGGGAATTCGAGAAGCTGATCAAAGGTCCCTACAAGCAGGCCTACGATGCCCGGGTCAAGGGCATTGTGCAGCAGCGGCTCAAGAGCGCCCGGCAGACCCTGGAGGCATTCCAGGCCCTGGAGCCTACGCTAAAGCTGCTGCGGGACCACTACGGTGTGGCGGAGGGAGACTACGCCGGCCTGGAAAAAGCCATCGGGGAAAGCTGCCGCCCAATGGACCCTGCCGAACGGCAGCGGCAGGAAGCGGAAATTCAGGCGGGAGCCGGCCGGATGGTGGAGGCCTGGAAGGCTCAGGCGGCGGAGATCCGGGAGACCTATCCGGAATTTGACCTGGGAAAGGAGATGGAAAGCCCCAGATTCACGGAGCTTCTGCGAGCCGGGATCGATATGCAGTCGGCCTATGAGCTTCTCCACAAGGAGGAGATCATCCCCGCTGCCATGCGCTACGCCGCACAGACGGTAGAACGAAAGCTGGCGGAGAATCTGCGGTTTGCCCAGCAGCGGCCCTCGGAGAACGGCGTCTCCGGCGGCACCGCCGCGGTCCCCGGCTCCCGGGTGGCCCAGATGACCAGAAAGGAGATATTGGAGGCCTGCAGAAAGGTAGAACGAGGAGAAAAGATCAGTTTTGGGTAAAAACCCTCTCCCAGGAGAGGGTGGCAGGGCGCAGCCCTGACGGGTGTGGGGCGGAACAAGGTCCGAACTGGTACCGCCCCTCATCCGGCCCTGCGGGGCCACCTTCCCCCAGGGGAAGGCAAGGAACTTTGAAAGGAGAACATCATGGAAATGAAGAATATGCAGCTGTTCGCGGACAACCCCACGGTGAACGTGACTACGGACTCCGGGCTCTCTGCGGAGAACAAGACCTTTTACGACCGGGCCCTGATTGAGGAGGCCCAGCCCAACCTCATCCACGGCCAGTTCGGCCAGAAGCGGCCCATCCCCAGAAACGGAGGCAAGCGGATCCAGTTCCGCCGGTACGCCTCCCTTCCCAAGGCATTGAAGCCCCTGACCGAGGGCGTGACCCCTGAGGGCCGGAAGCTCAGCGCCACCGCCCTGGAGGCGGAGGTGAACCAGTACGGCGACTTTGTGTGCCTGTCCGATGTGCTGGACCTGACCGCCATCGACAACAACGTGCTGGAGGCCACCAAGGCCGTGGGCCGTCAGGCAGGGCTGACCCTGGACACCATTACGAGAAACGTGCTCCAGTCCGGCACCAATGTGTATTACTGCCCCAAGGCAGCCGCCAACGGCCAGACCACCCCCGTCACCGACCGCAGCGGCCTGGACAAGACCTGCGTCCTCACCGTGGACGTGGTGAAGAAGGTGGCGGCCATGCTGAAGGCCGCCAACGCACCCCGGATCGCCGGTGACTATGTGTGCATCCTCCACCCCTATGTGGCCTACGACATTATGTCTGACCCCCATTGGGAGGATATGCACAAGTACTGCAGCCCTGAGAATATGTACGAGGGGGAGATCGGCCGCATTGCCGGAGTCCGCTTCGTGGAGACCTCTGAGGCGGCGGTGTATAAGGGGGCCGGGGACGAGTGCCCCGATGGTCTTGCGGTCTTCGGGTGCCTGTTCCTGGCGGAGGGTGCCTACGGCGTGACGGAGGTCACCGGCGGGGGCCTCCAGACCATTGTCAAGCAGCTGGGCTCCGCCGGTACCGCCGATCCTCTGGATCAGCGCAGCACCGTGGGCTGGAAGGCCTTGCAGACGGCGGAGATCCTCATGGAGCCCTATATGGTCCGGGTGGAGTGCTGCTCTGCCTTCTCCCCCACGGCGGAGGCCAACTAAGGTAGAACCGGAGGGGAGGCCTTGGCCTCCCCCACAGAAAGAAAGGAAGGATTGGAGCATGGAAGAGAAAAGAGTGACCATCCGTCTGCCCCTGACCCGGGAGCAGCGGGAGGATGTGTTTGTGGGCATCAACGGGAAGACCTGGCTCATCAAACGTGGGGAAGAGGTGTCGGTGCCCTGGACCGTGGCCAAGGTCCTGGCCCGGAAGGAGAAGTGCCTGGCCATGGCTATGGAGTATGAGGCCCAGGCGGCGCTGCCCCTGGAGAAGCTGAACGGGGAGGCGGGCCGATGACGGTGGGAGAAGCCCTGGAGCTGACGGACCGGCGCCTCCCCAATCTCTACAGCCGGGAGGAGAAGCTGGCCTGGCTCCAGGAGGTGGAGGGTATGGTCTGGGGGGCCCTGGAGGCCTTTCACGCAGTGCTGGGCCCTTTCCCGGGGCTGGGGGCGGAAGGCTGGCCCGACCAGAGTCTGCTGCTGCCCAAGGCCTATACGGGGCTGTACGTCCTGTGGCTGGAGGGGGCCATGCACTACGCGGACCAGGAATATCTGCTCTATAACAACGCCATGGCCCGGTTCAATGGGCTGTGGAAGGAATTTTTCGCCTGGTGCTGCCGGACCATCCCCCAGCCGGCCAGAAGCATCCGGTATCTGTGAGAGGAGGCTGGCTATGGAGCCGAGCTTGCGGATCCCCACCCGATACCGAGAGGAGACGGACGCCTTCGGGGGACTGGACCGGAACGCCGGGACGGCGGAGGGGGAATTTGCCGAGGAGGAGAATCTGTCCTCGGATCAGTACCCGGTGCTGGCTGTCCGGCCTCCACGGGAGCGGATCGAAAGGGCCGGGGAGGTCCGGGCCCTGCTGGGGGGCGACGGCCTGATCTATGTGGAAGGCAGGGACCTGGTGCTGCCGGACCGGCGGGTGGCCCTGGACCTGTCAGCAGAGGGGGAAAAGCGGCTGTGCGCCATGGGCAGCTACATCCTGGTCTTTCCGGATAAGAAATATGCCAGCACCCTGGACCCCCAGGACTTCGGCAGCCTGGAAAACGAATTCCGGGCGGCCCAGGAGGTAACCGTTACCCCCTGCGACCTGGAGGGGAAGGTCCGGCTGCCGGACTACAGCGGCCCGGATGCCCCGGAGGACCCGGCAGCGGGAGAGATCTGGCTGGATACGGCGGGGAAGGTCCTGAAGCAGTGGAGCGCCGCCGCGGGTATGTGGGTCCAGGAGGAGACGGGCTATCTGAAGCTGGAGGCTCCGGCCATTGGGGCGGGGTTCCGGGTTTACGACGGGGTAAGCGTCTGCGGCACGGCGGAGCTGGAGGGAGCCAATACCCTCTGGGCGGTGGAGGAAAATGCCCTGGTGGTGTCGGGGCTGCGGGCGGAGGCAGGAACCTTGCCCGTGGGCACCTGCCTTCGCCGCCGGGTGCCGGACATGGACTTTACCCTGGAGTGCGGCAACCGGCTCTGGGGCTGCCGGGCGGGAAAAAACGCCGATGGAGAGCCGGTGAACGAGATCTATGCCTCCAGACCGGGGGATTTCCGGAACTGGGAGAGCTACCTGGGGCTGACCACGGACAGCTATGCCGTCAGCGTGGGGGCCCCCGGGGCCTTCACCGGGGCGGTGGCCTATCTGGGGACCCCCATTTTCTTCAAGGAGGATTGCCTGTATAAGATCTTCGGCAGCTATCCCGCCGCCTTTCGGGTCCAGATGACCCCCTGCCAGGGAGTCCAGCCCGGCTGCGGCAGGAGCCTGGCCATTGCGGGAGAGACCCTGTACTACAAGTCCACCCTGGGGGTCTGCGCCTATGACGGGGCCATGCCCCGGCAGATCGGCCAGGCCCTGGGTCCCGGACCCTTTGCCCAGGGGGTGGGGGCCGCCTGGGGGAGCCTCTATTACCTCTCCATGGAGGAGGCGGGGGAGAGCAGCCTCTTTGTGTTTGACGGGGCCCGGGGCATCTGGCACCGGGAGACCGGCCTGGAAGTCCGGGACCTGGCGGCCTGTCAGGGAAAGCTCTATGCCGCCGACGGGGAGGGGGGCCTCTGGTGCCTCCGGGGCGGAAGGGGCACCGAAAAGGTCAGCTGGCTGGCCCGGACGGGAAAGCTGGACTTCAATCAGAAGGGGCGCTACCTCATTGGCATCGCCCTGAGATTGGAGCTGGCCAGATTTTCCCGGGCAGAGGTGCGCCTGCGCTATGACGGCTTCGGCCCCTGGAAGCAGGTGGGGGCCGTGGTGGGCCAGGGCACGGCCTTTACCCTGACGGTGCGGCCCCGGCGGTGCAATACCCTGGAGATTGAACTCCGGGGTGCGGGAGATATGCGGCTGTACGGCCTGACCAGGGTCTGGCAGAAGGGAGGCAGCCAATGACGGAAACAGAGCTTCTGCGTCTGCCGGAGATCCCGGAGGGCCCACCGGCGGAGCAGCTGAAGGCGGTGAAGCGTTACCTCTGCCGTCTGGCGGAGCAGCTGGAATACATCCTGACCAATGAGCGCCGGGAGCGGCTCCGGGAGCAGGAGCGCTCCCGGACCCTGGAGAACCGGCTGGCCGCCTCTCCCAAGGTGGCGGAGGGGATCCTGGCCGCCTCCGCCCGTCGCTTCGGCAGCCAATATGTGGATCTCCAGGACTACGAGCGGGACCGGGCCGGAAGAGAGACGCTGATCTGGGAGAACCGGGACCGGCTGAACGACCTGGACCGGCAGGAGCCGGAAAGGCCGGAACCGGTGACGGATAGGGAAAAAGAGACCCCCACCCTTCTGAAAGACCACGGCGGACGGTGGCAGGTGTGAAATAAAAACCCTCTCCTGGGAGAGGGTGGACCGGCGGAGCCGGGACGGGTGTGGGGCGGTACAAAGTCCAACCTGGTACCGCCCCTCATCCGCCGCTGCGGCGGCACCTTCCCCCAGGGGAAGGTAAGGAATGGCCCTGCCACCCTCTCCCGGGAGAGGGTAAGGGAAGAAAGGAGAAACATGGCAGAAAAAGAGAAGAAAGAATACACCCCTTCGGCCCAGACCGACCAGGCGCGGCAGGATGCCCTGGACCATGGCAGCCGGAAGCCGGGGGCCTATGTGTCCAAATGGCAGCAGATGCTGGATGCCGCCATGGAGAAGATCCTGAACCGGGAGAAGTTTTCCTACGATCTCAACGGGGATGCCCTCTACCGGCAGTATAAGGACCAGGCGGTGAAGAACGGCCGGCTCTCCATGCTGGACACCCTGGGAGCCTCCGCCGCCCTCACCGGGGGCTACGGAAGCAGCTATGGCCAGACCGCCGCCCAGCAGTCCTACCAGAGATCCATGGATGGCCTGACGGACCGGGCGGCGGCCCTCTATGACCGGGCCCGGGAGAACTACGACCGGGAGGGAGAGCAGGAGCGGAGCCGATACAATCTGCTGAAGCAGCGGGAAAGCAGCAGCCGAAGCGCCTACGACCGGGAGCTTTCCGCCTGGGAGGCGGAAAACCAGCGGCTGTGGCAGCGCTACGACAGCCTGCGGCAGCAGGACTACCAGAGCTATCGGGATCAGATTGCCGACCAGCAGTGGCAGGCCCAGTTTGACGAGGCCCAGAGGCAGTTCAACGAGGACCTGCGGAAAAACAAGAAGTACCGGTAAAGGAGGCGGAGAGATGTATCTATCCAGCGGCCGATACCCCCTGAGGATCCGGGGGGATACCCTGGGAGAGCCGGTGACCTTCGGCCTTCCCAGGCGGGAAAAGAAGCTGACCCTGGCCTACCGCTGCGGGGAGCGGGAAGGGGTCATCGCGGAAAACACCACCCGGGAGGAGATCCTCTGGACGCCGCCTCTGGAGCTGGCGGAGGCCTTCCCGGAGAAAAGCCGGATCCCCCTGACGGTGGTGCTGACGGCCCCTGACGGAAGCCGCCGGGAGGAGCGGTGGGAGCTGAGGCTTCCGGCGGACATCCTGCCGGAGCTCCAACTGGAGGCGGAGGACGTCACCGGCCTGGGGGTCTTCGTCCAGGGACCCGGCAGGCTGCGGCTCCGGGCCCAGGCCCAGGGCCGGTACGGCGCCGGGATCCGGAAGATCCTCCTGAGTTGCGGAGGATCCCCGGGAGAGGGGGAAAGCCGGATCTTCGACCTGCCGGAACCGGGAGAGGTTACCGTTTCCGCCCGGGTCTGGGACAGCCGGGGCAGATCCGTCCGGAGGGAGACCACCCTTTCCGTCCTCCCCTGGGAGCCGCCCAAGGGAGGCCTGGGGCAGATCCAGGAGAAGAACGGGCTGTATCTGGCCCAGTGGTGGGGCAAGGTCAGCGATGTGGCGGGGAAAAACCAGGGCACCTTCACCCTGGTGGTGCCCAAGGGAGAAAAAGAGCTCCGCTTTCCTCTGGGAGAGGGAAGGGAGCTGGCAGGACAGACGGGGGTCACCAAGGTGTCTACCGGGGACAGGCTGGTCCTGGAGGCGGCGGACAGGCTGACCAGGGTCCGCATCCCCTGTTTGCTGGAGCCCTTCCTGGATATCTGCCCGGGGGACCGGGCCCTGGGCATCGGCTGCCGGGGGGACCGGACAGGGGCCCTTTCTCTGGGGCTTCCGGTTTCCATGGGAGGAAATCCCCTGGAAGACCTGGCCCAGGCCCAGGCGGACACCGATGCCCTGCCCCTGGGTCAGGGGGACAGGCGGTATCTGCGTCCCAGGCTCCTGTGGGAGAACCAGACCCCAACCGCGGATTTTCCGGCGGGAAGGGTCCCGGCGGAGGGAAAGCTCTTTCTCATCGAGGCGGCCCCGAAGGCAGACTCCGGGGATACCTTCTGGGAGCTGGGCTTTCCCGGGGGCTGCCTGAGAGCCGGGGACGGGGCGGAACGGACCTTTGCCTATGAGGAGGGAGCCCTGCGCTTCGGCACCACGGAAAAGGGGGACGGCTGGGCGGTACCGAGGAAAATTTACGCACTACTGTAGGAAGGAGAGAAACCCATGGATCCAACGGTTCTGGCCTCTCTCATTACGGGGCTGCTGTCCCTGGCGGGGGTGATGCTGAGCAATCTGCTGTCTGACCGGCGGCGGGAAGCGGCCCAGAAAATCGCCCAGGCGGTGACGGATGCGCGGCTGGAAGAGCTGACCAGAGAGGTGCGGCTCCACAACAACTTCGCCCGCCGGATGCCTGTGGTGGAAGAGCAGATCAAGATCCTCCAGCATAGTCTGGAGAAACTGGAAAAGGAGAGATAAAAATGATCAACTGGAAAGTCAGATTGAAAAACGTGAACTTCTGGCTCACCGCCATCCCGGCGCTGCTGCTGGTGCTCCAGACCCTGGCGGCCCTCTTCGGCTGGCAGCTGGAGCTGGGAGCCCTCCAGGAGAAGCTCCTGGCGGCGGTGAACGCCCTGTTTGCCCTGCTGGCGGTGCTGGGTGTGGTGAATGACCCCACCACCGCGGGACTGAAAGACAGCCCAAGGGCGATGGGGTACCGGAAGCCGGAATAGGGAAAAAGAAACCAGGCTATGCCAGGGACCGACTTGCCGGTCCGGTGGCATAGCCTGTTCTGCGTTCAGATCATCTCTCTCTGCAACGGATGGCATAGGTGCCCCGTAGGCCATAGCCTCGGAGAATGTCATAGGTTTTTCCATCAATTTCTGCCGCCTCATCACCAATAAAAGTGCAGGGCAGCTTTTCTTTTTCACAATAACCTTTTACCGCATTTTTTGCGGCAGAAATCGTTGGGTAAATGAAGAGATCATCATAAGGGACCATAAAAGATTTCCGAAAGAGTGCAAGCATTGTTTGTTCTCCTTATTTTGTCATTTGTTTCAAAGTGTTGCTAAGGGGCGTTAAATCATCGGATATGATTTCCCAAAGTTGGTGTATCCCAAGAGCTTCTGGACGATTACTTCATTTCTCATAAATCGTGACCCCCGTCTGCCGAATTTCCCGGTCAATCAGGGAGTCCGGCTGGATGTGGGATACATCGAAAAGGTCAACATCTTTCCCCAGTGCTCTCTGAATATCATCCAGGAATCCCACAAAATGGAGCCCACGGAGGCGGCTGTCTACCAATAGGTCAACATCACTTTTTTCCGTTGCTGTCCCCTTGCCATAGGAGCCAAACAGAACGGCTTTGCGGACACCGTAATCCCGAAACAGTGGGAATAATGTGCTTTTTAGCTGGGATACGGAATATACTTTCTCCATTTCAGTCGTCCTCCTTCCTTACTAAGAGTATACCACGTTTGGGAGGAAGCGGCAAGAAGCTTGCGCCGGTGCCGCCCCTCATCCGTCTCGGCTGCGCCGAGCCACCTTCCCCCAGGGGAAGGTTAAGGATTCAAAAGCTCCCGGAACACCGGCAGGCTTCTTTGGATCATGTCGTAGCTGACGCAGTAGCAGATCCGGAAGTATCCCGGGCAGCCGAAGCCGTCGCCGGGGACCAGGAGCAGGTCCTTCTGCCTGGCTTTTTCGGAGAAGGCGTTTGCGTCCCCGCCGGGGGCTTTGATGAAGAGGTAGAAGGCACCGTCGGGCCGGGCCATTTCGTAGCCCATGGCGGTGAGTCCCTCGTAGAGGGCTCTCCGGTTCCGGTCATAGGCCTCCAGATCCGGCCGGAGGGCGGCGCAGCGGGCAATGACCCGCTGCATCAGGCTGGGGGCGCAGACGTGGCCCATGGCTCTGGCGGCTCCGGCTACGGCGGCGTAGAGGGCCTTCCCGTCTGTGGCGGCCTGGGGCACATAGACGTAGCCGATCCGTTCGCCGGGAAGAGACAGGGACTTGGAGTAGGAGTAGCAGATGAGGGTATCCCGGTAGATGCCGGGGACGAAGGGTACCTCCACCCCGTAGGCCAGCTCCCGATATGGCTCGTCGGAGATCAGGTAGATGGGGTGGCCGTAGCTTTCCGCTTTCCGGGTCAGCAGGGCGGCCAGCTCCTGTAGGGTCTCCCGGGTGTAGACCACCCCGGAGGGGTTATTGGGGGTGTTGATGAGTACGGCCTGGGTGTGAGGGGTGATCAGCGCCTCCAGCCTGGGCAGAGAGATCTGAAAATCCGGCACATCCGGGGGCACCACCTTGAATTGAAGCCCTGCCTCCTGGGCAAAGGGCCTGTACTCCGGGAAATAGGGGGCAACGGCAATGAGCTCTCCGCCGGGGACGCTGAGGGCCCGGAACACGCTGCACAGCTCCGGAGCCGCGCCGCAGCCCAGAAAGAATTCCTCCGGCTTGGTATCCGCGCCGTACCGGCCGTTCAGGTCCTTGGAGATGGCCTTCCGGGCCTCCAGGTCGCCGGTGGCGGAGGTATAGCCGTGGACCAGAAGGGAAGGGGTATCCAGCAGAATGTCCCGAATGGCATCGTTCACCCCTTTGGGAGAAGGGATGGAGGGGTTGCCCAGGGAATAGTCGTAGACGTTCTCCGGCCCCACAATGGCGGCACGGCTCCGGCCATACTCAAAAAGCTCCCGGATGCAGGAGCGGTTGGCTCCCAGGGCGTAGGCGGTTTGGTTGAACATGGTTGGTTACCTTCCTTCCAGGGCCAGATCCCGGGCCCGTTTGAATTTGCTTTTGCGCTCCGGCACCAGGCCGTAGGCAGTCTCTAAAAATGTGCCGAAGGCCAGCACATCGGCATCCTGCCCGGCCTTCAGTTCCGCCTCCACCTCAAAAATGGGGGCTTCCCGGTTACCGCCCAGCAGGCTTCCCCGGTCCAGAGCCAGCTCCAGGCGGCTTTCTCCATAGTGGAGGTCCGCCGCCAGCCGCACAAACCGGGCGGCGCAGAGGGGGCGCAGGTCTGCACCCAGAGATCGCAGCTCCTCCGGAGCACCCAGAGCCACCAGCGGCTCCAGGGCATGGGCAATGTCCGGGCAGGTCACCTCCCATTCTCCCCGGCCCCCGTCGGGGGAGGGAGTTTTCAGGGTGCAGACGCTGACTCCGTTTTCGTATCGCCGCCGCAGGGTCCATTTCCGGGCGGAAAGGGCATGGCCGGGGGTATCAAAATAGGTGGTCTCCATCCGGATCTGCCGGAAGGGACCGTATTGCCCGGACAGGGCGGCAAAGGCCGCCTCCGTCAGGCGGTATTTGATTTCGAATTCTCTGGGCATTTCAGTCTCCTTTACTTTTGGAAGGCTTTTGACGCTTCCCGGGGGCGTGAAGGGAAGGGGGCGGCATCAGGGCCGTTTTCCGTATTATACATCGAAGAATTTCCCAATGCAAGGGGCATCATCCGACGGAAAGGCCGGCGGGGACGTGATATCATGGCGGCAGCAAACGGGAAAGGGGTATACAAATGACGGTATCGGGGTATCTGCGCAGAGGCAAGCGGCGGCTGGACGCCTGGGCTATGGAGCCCTGGCTGAAATATCTGACGGAGGGGGCGCTCTACGGCGGCGGGGCGCTGCTGCTGTGCTGCCTGGGTTCTGGGGGGCGGCCTGTGCCTGTGGGGGCCATGCTGGCCCTGGTCAGTCCCGGCTGGCGGCGGATCTCTGGGGCAGTGGGGGCCGCCCTGGGCTACCGGCTTGTGTGGGGCGGACAGCAGGGGCTGCTGTGGACCGCTATGGCATTGCTTCTGGGCCTGGGACTTCGGCTGGGGGAGAAGGACGGTCTGCCCGCCATGGCCCTGGGGAGCCTGATGATCCCGGCGGTGGTCGGAACCTTCCTGGGAGAATCGGCTCTGGAGCTGCTGACGGACAGCCTGTGGGGCGGCCTGTCCGGAATCCTGTTTTTCCTGGTGCCCAGGACCGGGGAGCCTATGCTTTCCTGGGCGGCGGGGGCCCTGGCCCTCCGGGCGGCAGCGGCCCTGGGGGCCCTGCCTCTGGCCTGCTTCTTAGCGGGGCTGTGCTGCGGGAGCCTCCCTGGGGCGGTGCTGCTGGGACTGAGTTTGGAGTCCATGGGGGCTCCGGGGATCACCGCCGGACTGTGCGGGGCCCACCTGTGGCTGTCCTCGCCTCTGCCCCGCCGGTGGCGGCAGCTGGGGACCCCGGTGTGCATCCTGGGCATATGCCTCGGCAGGAGCTGGAACATCGGAGCCTGGCTGGGGGTGAGCATGGGCGGGCTCTTCGGAGCCTTCCTCACCTGGGAGAATTCCCGCTGGGGCTGCTCCGGGGCAAGGGTCCAGCTGGAGCTGGCGGCCCGGACTCTGGCCAGGCTCCACCGGTCCATGCTGGAGCTTCCCGCGGAAGCCCAGGACGGGGAGGACCGGATGGTGGAGCGGCTGAAGCTGGATGCCTGCGAGGAGTGCCCACGGGCCCAGGGCTGCTCCCAGAAGGAGGGCCTGGATGCCCAGGTATTCCGGGACCCCTTGTCCTTCTCCTGCCCCCGGACGGGGCGGCTGCTCCGGGAGGCCCGGCGGGTGAGGGAGCAGCAGAGGCTGGTGCAGATGCAGCATCGGAGACTTACCGAATATCGGATGGCCTTGGCCCAGCAATACGGGATGCTTTCCCGGTACCTCCAGCGGGTGGCGGATCGGCTGCCTCTGGGAGGAAATGGGGGCCGGATCCGGTATCAGGTCAGTGTGTCGGTGCGTTCCAGGGGAAAGCATTCCGTAGACGGGGATCGCTGCGCCGCCTTCCCGGGACCGGCTCCCAGATTCTATGTGCTGCTGTGCGACGGTATGGGCACGGGAAGGGAGGCGGCAGAGGGGTCTGCCCGGGCGGTGCGGCTGCTGCGGGAAATGCTGACGGCGGGCCTCTCCCCCCGGTACGCCCTGGGAAGCCTGAACGCCCAGCTGGTGCTGTTGGGCCAGCCCGGTGCCGTCACGGCGGACCTGGCGGAGATCCGGCTGGATACCGCCTCCGCCGCCCTCTATAAGTGGGGGGCGGCGCCCAGCATCCTGCTGCGGCGGAAGGAGGCCATCCGCCTGGGGGTAGGGTCTGTCCCCCCGGGATTGGGGCTGGAAAGCCGGGGGGAGCGGGTCACAAGGCTGTCCCTCAGCCGAGGGGAGACGCTGGTCATGGCCAGCGACGGCGTGGCCTTCGGAGACTCCGTGCCCCTGGGGGACAGGGTCCGGTCCACGGGAGAACTGGCAGAGGAGCTTCTGAAAACCTACGCCAGCGAAGAGGACGACGCCACCCTGGCCGTGATCCGCCTGGGAGAACTGGCCAGTGGCCCATAACCGCCGGGGGTATTCCTTACCTTCCCCTGGGGGAAGGTGCCGCCGCAGCGGCGGAAGAGGGGCGGTACAGGGCCTGACCTGGTACCGCTCCTCTTCCACCGCCCAAAAAATAAAGTGAAAACAGCCCGTTTCTGCCGATTACCGGTAGAAACGGGCTGCGCTGCATCTGCCTGGGAATTGTGTTGCCCAACCGGTAGGGCTGGGCCAAGGCCGGAGTTTATACAGGTTCCTCCATTTGCGCACAGGCCCAGGCCATGGCCTTGCGCTGCTTCAAATCCCGCTGGAGCATAGAAAGGTCCTCCTCAAAGAAGCGGCGCAGCGCTTCTACGGTGGTGCCCTGCCGCTGCGCTATGGCTTCGGCTTCGGCCTCTAGGTCTTCCCGGGTTACGGGAAGGGGCTGTTCCCGCAGAATTTTTTCCAGCACAAGACGCTCTCTCGCCCTGCACAGCGCCTCTGCCTGAAGTACCTCCATGCGTTCGTCCAGCTCCTGCTGGGGTGCCAGATGGATGGCTGCCCCTGTTAATGTTTCATACTGCATACGCTGTTTTTCTTCCAGTACCAGCTTTTGCAGTTCTTCATCCACGGCTTCAGGCGGAATCTCTATGGGACACTGGGCTGCATACTGTGCAAAAAGAATTTCCGGATTCATACTCGTTCGACTCCCCCCACAACGCTTGCCTGAACCGTCAGAATGGTTGCCGCCACAGAAAGGGCGCTTTCCAGACTGGTGCGCACCACCCGTACAGGGTCTATGATGCCGCTGTCCACCATAGGGCAGACGCAATCTTCTGCCGCGTCATAGCCCATTTCCGGCGCCATGCCCATGAGCTTTTGCACCATATAGCTGCCATCCTGTCCGGCATTTTCGGCAATCTGGCGCACAGGTGCTTCCAACGCCCTGGCTACAGCCCGAACACCCATCTGCTCTTCATCGGAAAGAGCCGCCATGCTTTCGTTTACCTTGGGAATCAGCCGCAAAAATGCAGTACCGCCGCCGGGAACAATTCCCTCTGCCTGGGCAGCCCGGGCGGCATGAACACCGTCCTCCAGCCGCATCTTCCGCTCCCACAGCTCGGTCTGGGTCTTTCCGCCTACGCGAATCACCGCCACACCCGAAACCAGCTGTGCCAGACGCTCGGCATGGCGCTTGCGGTTGAATTCGTATGCTTCATGGGAAGCCAAATACCGCAGCTGGGCAATGCGCTGCTGCATTTTTTCCGGATCTCCGCCAGGCTCTGAAATCACTGTTCGCTGCCTGGTAACCGTTACATGACCCGCTCTGCCAAATTGCTCCGGGCGGATGTCCCGCAAATCCATATGCAGCCCCTGCTGGAAATAGGTTGCGCCCAACTGGATGGACAGATCCTCCATCCGCCACCGGCGGCCTTCTCCATAAAGCGGGGCTTCAATGCAGACAATTGTGATGTCGCCCTGCAGATTGGTACGCAGAATAGTACTGCGGGCATTGCCGCTGAGTTCCTCGCAGAGGATCAGGCAGTCATGGCCATCCTCCGCGCAGGCAATCAAAGCAGGCAGAAGCACCTGGATATCATCCAGCTTGCTGTCGCACAGGAGAATGTAGGGATCATCCAGCTCTGCCGATGTTTTGTCCGGATTCGTTGCCATTTCCGGGGCCAGAAACCCCCGCTCCAGGACAATGCCCTGCTGCAATTCCAAGGTGGTGTCTTGTTTCTGCCCGTCCTCTACCTGTACAACACCTTCGGGGCCTACCGCAGCGCAGGCACGGCCAATCAGCGCACCCAGCTCCGGATCTCCACAGGAAACGGCCGCTGCTCGGGCCAGGGCCTTTTCATCCGTCACAGAGATGGACATCTCCTCCAGGGCTTTCCCGGCAGCTGTTCCCGCCTTTTCCATGCCGCGCCGCAATGCCAAAGGATCTGCCCCCGCAGCTGCGCAGCGGAAGGTTTCATGCAGCATGGCCTGGGCCAGCACAATGGCAGTGGATGTGCCGTCCCCCGCCGCCTCCTTGGCCTTATTGGAGACCTGACGCAGCAGCTGTACCCCCAAATCCTCCATTGGATCCGGCAGAACAATGCTTTCCGCAATGGTTGCTCCGTCGTTTGTAATCAGCACCGGTGCCCCCGGCTCTGCCCGGTCGGCAAAGGAGGCACCTTGTGTATTCTTCTTTTGATGGACCGCCCCGTTTCGTCCTTTGGGACCCAAAGTAACCCGAACAGCATCGGCCAGCCGGTCAGCGCCGGACAGAAGTTTCGCGCGCGCCTGCGCACCATATGCAATTTGCATCATTCATTCCTCTTTTTATCAAAAGGGCATTTGCCCGGATTTTCAATTCTTTTTCCGAATCTTTATCATCAGCTCCACACGGGAGTTCACGTTGATCTTTTTATAGATGTTGGAGATGTGTCGGTTGGTGGTAGACGGAGCAATGTGCAGCACGTGGGAAATGCTTGCTGGAGACAGCCCTTGCTGGAGCAGCTTCACAACCTCCATTTCCCGGCCTGTCAGGCATTCCAGCTCCATGCTGTCCAGACCATCCTCTGTACCGGCTGTATAGAGCATTTGGTGATGCAGCTCCAAAAGGAGCTTGGCCTCCCGGACAAGCTCTGCCTCTTGTTGGGTAAAGTGCTTTTTGGACAAACGGTCCAGGGAGAAAATGGTACGGATGCAACCGGATTGATCCCGTAGGTAAAAAGCCATAGAGCTGACAAGCTTTTGAGGCCGGATATAATCCGGGATCACCTCTGCCGATTCTTCATTCTCCCAGACATGGATAATCACATCCTTCGTAATGTCCAGCTTCCCCCCGGAGTAACCGTACATTCCCTGTTCTGCCTTAGAATAGTAAAGCACATATAGATGTGCCCACTTGGGGTCAATATGGTACAGATAGTAATCCGCCAGCTTCTGGTTTCCATCCAGATAGAGAATCATGGCCTCATCAAAGGGAATCAGTTTTTCCAGTTCCCCCAAAAGCTGTTCCGAGAAGCCATGCAATTTCCTGTGGCGGCAGCACACAACTGCCATTTCATAGAGCTGCTTCCATGGAAGCTCCTCCTGTAGCATAAAAACGCCCCCTTTTTTCAATCATACACGATTTCACGAAAAAAAGAAAGCACAATAATGGAAAAGGCCGGGTGTCCGCAGACAAACGACGCGGACCCCGGCCACCTTAAGCGTACTTAGAATTTTTCCAGAGCGTTCATGAATTTTTCCAGCTCGGCCGGATCCATATGATAGCCGTGCTTTTCTTCGGGATACTTATGCTCACGCACATCCTCGGCCCAGTTCATGTAGGCTTCTACGGCGAAGGGGAAGAATTCACCGTAAACCTTTGCATGGGAGGCCAGCTTCGGCATCATGCCGAAGGTATCAAAGTCCACCATCTCACAGCCATCCGCGGCGCCGCCGGCGGCAATGGAGATAACGGGAACCCGCAGCTTCTTGGCAATGGCGTTGGTGACTTCCATGGGCGTCAACTCAATGGTCATGGCCATCATACCGTTTTCCTGGTACTCGTAACCCATCTTGAATACTTCCATAGCACTCTCGGCAGTAGTGCCCAGGCGTTTATAGCCGCCCTGGCGGCTGGTCTGCCAGCCGGACAGCGCACCGATGTGGCCAAAGACCACCAGATAGTTATCCGCCATATACTTCAGCGTCTCGTTAGTAATGCCCATGGGCAGCAGGGAGTCTGCGCCGCAGTTCATGTACATGGCGCCGTTGGCAACGGCTGCTTCCTTAGAAGCGTAGGTAGGCGTCTGCATATAGAAGTTGATATGGATCATCTTGGCGGCATTGCGGACACACTTGATCCAGTAGGGCGCAATTTTAATCTGCATTTCGGGATCGGAGCCGTCACCGGGTACGGTCAGGCGGCAAATATCCACATCGGCCATTTCCGCTGCCATGGTCCAGAACTGATCCCGGGGACCGGGGCACATCTGGACAAGGGGGGTGCCTTCATCCTTCATCTTTTGCAGATAATTGATGGTCTTGCGGCCCTTTTGCATACGGGAGGTTTTTACATCGGCTTTTTCAGACATCGTTCATTCTCCTTTTTCAGTGTTGGTGTCAGGCATCCAGTGCGTCCATTCTCTCACAGATGGCGGCAATATCCTCTTTCTTAAAGCCAGCCTGGGGGAATTTCAGCAACATATTGAGTTTCATACCCAGGACAGGCCCCAGAAGATCTGCCTTTTCTTCCACGAAGCCGGGAACGTACTCCTCGATGATGGCTACAGCTCTGGGATCCTTCAGAACGTCCCGCAGAGTGCTTTTGGATGTAATTGCCATAACTGTGTCTCCTTCCAAAGATTTTATTTTGAACCGGTCTTGCCGGGAATGCGCTTTAGCCGTGAACGCCGCCTTCCATGGTATAGCTCCAGGGCTTATCCTGGAAGGAATACTGACTGCCGCCGTCCACCTCGATGAGCTGGCCATACATAAAGTCGGACATGGGGGTGCACATGGTCAGAATCATCCGGGCGATTTCGTCCGGATTGGAGGCCACAGGAACGGAAGAACCATATTCCGTAACATAGTGGGTCCATTCTGCGCCATACAGCGCGGCTGTAGTGGCATTGTTAAAGATTGCACCGGGGGTTACCATACCGCCTGGGGCCACGCAGTTGACATTGATGCCGTACTGCTTCAGCTCCTTGGCAATGCCCCGGGTCATACCTACGACACCTGCCTTGGCGGAATTGTAAGCCGTCATCATGGCAAGCTTGGGCATATCCTCACCACGGTAGGCAACAGACGCAACCGTAACCACCTTGCCGCCCCGTCCCCCTCGGATCATGCTGCGGGCTGCGGCCTGCACCAGAAAGTACTGCCCTTTCTGGTCCACATCCACAATTTTGTCATATTCCGATTCCTTGATGTCCACAAAGGCTCTGGCAAAAAAGGCGGCGGCCACAGGAACCACAATGTCCACCGTGCCATAGGTTTCCTCCGCAAAGGCGACGATCTCCTGACAGCTTTCCACGCTGCTGGCATCCAGCTTATGGAAACGAACCTCCAGACCCATCTGGCGCAGATGATCCTCAACCATCTGGCCCAGATTCTCCCGGCGGGCACCGAAAACCACCTTTGCGCCGCAGCTGGCAAGCCGGTAAATGACGCTCAGCGCCAGACCAACGGTTCCGCTGACGACTGCCACTTTCCCGCTCAGGTCGTATATGTCCTTTATGGACGGCAGATCGTCCAACGTGTCAACAGACATCTCAAACAATGTTTCTTCATCCATTGCTGTTCCCTCCTTCGCAATTTTGACAAAGTAATCGGCTTTTTTGCCGATCTTTTAGTGCAATTATACCAGCAGCATACCTAGAATGAAATATTCAGGACTATGTATTTTAGCTACATAATTTTATGTAGTACAGAGTATCGACAAACCCCAGTTCTGCGTCAAGCAAAACTGGGGTTTGTCGACACTCTGACCGCCCCGTTTTCCCGGGGCGGCCAAAGCCATATTACCGGTGCTGACCCAGGAAGAACAGGGCCAGGGTGCCGGGACCGGAGTGGGAGCCGATGACGGCGCCCACATAATTGATGTACACTTCTTTCACGCCGCAGCGCTCCTTCACAAGCTCCGCCAGGGCCTGGGCATCTTCCAGGCAGTCGCCGTGGGAGATGAACATGAGGGAGTTGTCGTAGCCCTTTCCCAGCTCAGCCGCCTTGTCTGCCAGGGCGGCAATGGAGGCCTTCCGGCCCCGGGCTTTCCCCACGCTGACCAGGTGCCCTTCGTTATCCACATGGAGAATGGGCTTGATGGAGAGCATGGTGCCCATGATGGCAGTGGCGGCGTTGATCCGGCCGCCCCGCTTCAGATACATCAGGTCGTTGACGGTGAACCAGTGGCACAGGTGGAGCTTATTGTCCTCCAGCCAGGCTTTCAGCTCCTCCAGGCCAAGGCCCTCGTCCCGCTTCCGGGCGGCGTAGTAGGCAAGCAGTCCCTGGCCCAGGGAGGCGCAGAGGCTGTCTACCACCAGGATCTTCCGCTCCGGGAACCGCTCCTTCATTTCGTCGGCGGCAATGCAGGCGGACTGGTAGGTGGTGGAAAGGCCGGAGGAAAAAGCCAGGATCAGCGCATCTTCCCCGGAGGCAAGCACCGGCTCCAGAGCCTCCTCCCATTGCTGGGGATTGGCGGCGGCGGTGGAGGCAGCCTCTCCGGCCCGAAGACCGGCGTACATATCCCGCAGGCTGTCGTCATTGCGGTCCGGGTAGGTCTCCCCCCGGAAGGTGATGCTCAGAGGCAGGGAAATCAGCCCCAGCTCCCGGTAGCGCTGGGGGGGAAAATCACAGCAGGAGTCGGTGAGAATTTGGTAGGACATGGGATTCACTCCGTTTCTTTAGGTTCCGAATTTTGCCCCGGTCAGCAGCAGGCAGGCCCAGAAGAACAGGGAAACTGCCCAGGAAGAGCCGCAGTACATGGGGGCGGAGACAATGGACAAAAAAAGATTGACGGCGGAGGCAAGGCTTCCGCCCATGGGGGCCGTGAGAATGGCCAGCAGCAGCCCCAGCAGTGTCAGCCCCAAAGACAGGGCAGACAGATTCCGGATCAGCCGGGCCTCCTTCTGATCGGAGCTCTTTCGGGCAAAATACAGGCACAGGGCCGGGGGCAGGAAGCTCAGCAGGGCCAGGGCCGTAAGCAGAGCCTGCACACCCGCCGTCCGTTCCTGAATAAAGCCCAGACAGGCGCACAGAATAAGCCCGGCAGCCCAGAGACTATGCAGTACGGTTTTTCGCATGGGACCTCCTCAGGTTGTTTGGGGCTATTCTATCCGATTTTCTCTGAAAAGGCAAGGGGAATTTGATGCTCCCCCGCCGGAGGTCGCCTTCCCCTACGGGGAAGGTGGCACGCCGTAAGGCGTGACGGATGAG
>URGL01000013.1 GCA_900547405.1 uncultured Eubacteriales bacterium | reverse complement strand
CCTCCACACCCGTCCCGGGCTGCGCCCGGTCCACCCTCTCCAGGCAGGAGAGGGCAAAGCGGTGCCTTACACCACCTGAAAGATATAGAACTTCAGATAATCCGTCTCCGGCACGTTCCAGAGGATGGGGTGGTCCGGGGCCTGCTGTCGGGCCTCGATTTGCCGCAGCTCTACTCCGGCGTCCAGGGCGGCGGCTTTCAGCATCTTCACGAAGAGTTCCGAGGGCATGAAATGGCTGCAAGAGGCGGTGGCAAAGTAGCCGCCCCGGGGCAGCAGCTTCAGGGCCCGGAGGTTGATTTCCTTGTAGCCCCGCTGGGCGCTGTCCACGGTCTTCCGGGACTTGGTAAAGGCCGGGGGGTCCAGGATGATGAAATCATAGGGCTTGCCGCCCTTGGCGGCCAGCTCCGGCAGCAGGTCGAAGACATCCGCCGTGACGAAGTCCATCCGGTCCTCCAGGCCGTTGCGAAGGGCATTCTGCCGGGCCATGCCGATGGCGGAGGCGCTGACATCCACCGCCGTCACATGCTCGGCACCGCCCTTGGCGGCGTTCAGGGCAAAGGAGCCGGTGTGGGTAAAGCAGTCCAGCACCCGCTTGCCCTTGGCAAGCTTGGCGACTGCCAGACGGTTGTACTTCTGGTCCAGGAAAAATCCGGTTTTTTGGCCGTTTTCCACGTCTACGGAGTAATAGACCCCATTTTCGCAGATCTCCGTCATGGGGCTCTCCGGGGGAGTCTCTCCGGGGAGAACATACCAGCCCTTGTTCTGCGCCATGCCCTCCAGCTCCCGGATGGCCACGTCATTGCGCTCGAAAACGCCCCGGATCACTTCCCCATCCTCCCGGAGAAGCTTCACCAGGGCCGGGAAAATCATATCCTTTGCCCGTTCCATGCCGATGGACAGGGTCTGGGTCACCAGCAAGTCGGAAAAACGGTCCACCGTCAGCCCGGGGAAACCGTCGGCTTCTCCGAAGATGATCCGGCAGCAGGAGGTCTGGTCCCCCATGACGGTTTTCCGGTAGTCCCAGGCATATTGGAGCCGCCGCTGCCAGAAGGCGGCGTCAAATCGGTCGTTGGCATTCCGGGACAGGAGCCGGACACGGATCTTGCTCTTCTCACTCAGAAAGCCTGTACCCAGATACTTGCCTTTCTCACTGACAGCGTCCACGAAGCCGCCGTTTTCGCAGTCCCCCTCCTGCCGGATAACCTCTCCCTCATAGATCCAGGGATGGCCCTGCTCCACCCAGCGAGTGCCCTTGGCGGTGATGACAACACGGGGAAATTGCCGCTCTGCTTTCATAAAAATCGTCCTTTTCTTTTTGGGATTTTCCACAGTATATCATATGCCGCGGAAAAAGGAAAGCACCCCCGTCCCGTAAAATAAAATTCCTTCGACCCGTCCTCCCGTTTCTCCGGTTTCTTTGATATTTCTCCGCCCATAGCCTTCGATTGCCGCTATTTTCCCCCTTTTCTGCCCTTTCCAATATTCTTGACAATCCTTCCGGAACCTGTATAATAACCCCAACGATCACAAAAACCGTCCCCGGATTATCCGGGAGAGACACAGACCGGCGGGGGAAAGGAATGCCGGTGTATGCGGAAATGGGCGGTTTTATTATGGGGGCCTGTGTTGTTTCTGGCGGGAGTGCTGGGCCAGTGCGTCTTCGCCACCACCTGGACGATCCTGGACGGAGGGCGGGTGTACAGCAGCACCGGATTCCTTCAGGAGCCGGAGGCGATCCTCAGCGCCGCGGGTGTAGAGCTGAGCTCTGTGGCCGCTTACACCCGGGAAGCGGAGACCATTACGGTGCACCGGAACCCCCGGGTGACGGTTTTCTATCACGGCCAGCAGATCGAGACGGAGATCCAGGGAGAAACCGCCGGAGAGCTGCTGGAAAAGCTGGGCCTTTCTTTGGATGTGAACGACCGGCTGTCGGTGCCGGAGGAGACGGTTCTGGAAGGGGGAATGACCTTCCGGGTAGACCGGGTCCTTCAGCGGGAGGAGCGGCGGACCCAGGTGGAGCCCTACGAGGTCATCACCTATTACGCCTCCTATCTGCCGGAAGGGGACCGGGTGGTGCTGACCAAGGGCCGGGACGGGGAGCTGCTGCTGTCGGAATTTGTGTGTTATGTTAACTCTGTAGAAACACAGCGGGAGCTTCTGGAGCGGACCCGGACCCTGGCCCCACGGGCGCAGATCCAGGCCCTGGGCACCGGCGGGGTCACCGGGCCTGGGATCACCCAGGAGCCCATCATCGGCGACGGGGTGATCCTGCTGCCCACCGGGGAAAAGCTGGACTACACCCGGGTGGACTACGTCCGGGCCACGGCCTACACCCACTCGGATCCGGGCTGCACCAGCACCACCGCCACAGGCACCAAGGTCCACCACGGCACCGTGGCCGTAGACCCCCGGTACATTCCCTACGGCACCAGAATGTTCATCATGGCCTCCGACGGCAGCTACATCTACGGCCTGTGCGAGGCGGAGGACTGCGGCGGGGACATCAAGGGTGACCGGGTGGACCTGTACCTGCCCAATACCGAGGCCTGCATGGAGTTTGGCCGGCGGCGGTGCACCGTGTATTTTCTGGGATAGAAAAATGCCCCCGCTTCCTTTCTGCAAAGAAAGGAAGCGGGGGCAAGGTTCTTATCTCTTGAACTCCGTGGTCAGCGTGGTGGACCAGCTTTCGCCGGGGGCCAGGATGGCGGCGGCGGGCTTTTGCAGGTAGTCCGTGGTGCCATTTTCCGGGCTGGGCAGGCTGTGCCAGGGCTCGATGCAGACGAACTTCACATCCCCGGGCTTGCTCCAGATCAGGGTGTAGGGGAAGTCGGCAATGTGGCAAATGACAGCCCGGCCGGTGCCCTTTTCGTAGAGCCCCAGGGTGTCGGAGACCAGGTTCGTCATGCAGTGACTGTCGTTGGCGAAAAGCTCCGGGCACACGGGCAGGGCATCGATGTTGGTGCCCAGATAGTAGAGGTTGCCGTGGACCAGGCCCTTGGGCAGATTGTTGACGCACAGGGGGGACTCCATGTCGCTGAAGCGCAGCTCGTAGTCGGCGGCGGTGTGCTTGTCGTCAAAGGGGACCTGGAAGCCGGGGTGGTAGCCAATGCCGAAGGGCAGAGCCTCCTCGTCCAGATTCTCCACCGTCAGGGTGTGGTGGACCTTGTCTCCCTCCAGGGTGAAGGTGGACAGGAGCCGGAAATCATAGGGGAACTGCTTCCGGGTCTCGTCATCGCTTTCCAGAGCCAGCTCCAGATAGCCGGGGTCGGACCACACCAAGGTGTGCTCCAGGTTCCGGGCGAAGCCGTGCTGCCTGGCGGGGTAATCCGCCCCCTTGGCGTGGATGGTGTCTCCCACCACCTTGCCGCAATAGGGGAACAGCACCGGGGCATGGAATCCCCAGACCTCCGGGTCTGCCTGCCACATATGCTCTACCCCGTCGCACTTACGGACTAGGGAGACGACCTCCGCGCCCTTGGAGCTGACGGTGAGCTTCAGATATTCGTTTTCCAATGTGTATTCCATGGTTAGCCTCCTTATTTCACAAGGGCGAAATACGCCAGTACGATTACGCCCAACACAATACGGTACACGCCGAAGACGGCGAAGGAATGGTTGCGCACGTAGCTCATGAGTCCGCGGATCACCAGCAGGCTCACCAGGAAGGATACGGCGCAGCCGATGAGCAGGACGGCCAGCTCCCCTCCGGCAAAGCCCACGCCGGTGAGGAAGAACTTGAGGAGCTTGATGCCGCTGGCCCCCAGCATGGTGGGGATGGCCATAAAGAAGCTGAACTCCGCCGCGGCGGAACGGCTGGCACCCAGGAAAATGCCGCCCAGGATGGTGGAGCCGGACCGGGAGGTACCTGGGATCAGGCTCAGGCACTGGAAGAGGCCGATGCCAATGGCGGTGCGGTAATCCATCTGATTCACGTCCTGGATGGCCAGGTGCCGCCCGTGATACATCCGCTCCACCAGGATAAAGGCCACACCGTAGAGGATCAGCATGGCCGCCACCACGGTGCTGGTGTGCAGGTTTGCATCCATCCAGTCGTCAAAGAGCACACCCACCAGGCCGGAGGGAATGATGGAGATCACCACCTTGGCCCACAATTGCCAGGTGTCCTTCTTCTCCTGGGAGGACTTGCTGGGGGAGAAGGGGTTGAGCTTATGGAAAAACAGCACCACCACAGCCAGAATAGCCCCCAGCTGGATGACCACGTCAAACATGCTCTTGAATTCTTCGGATACGTTCAGGGCTACCAGCTCATCCAACAGGATCAGGTGCCCTGTAGAGCTCACCGGCAGCCACTCCGTCACGCCCTCTACAATGCCGAAGAGGACGGCTTTTAATAATTCGATCATAAGG
This sequence comes from uncultured Eubacteriales bacterium, assembly GCA_900547405.1. GTDB lineage: Bacteria > Bacillota > Clostridia > Oscillospirales > Oscillospiraceae > Faecousia. The sequence goes on along the minus strand of URGL01000013.1, from coordinate 40,014 downwards.
TTACCTCGCAAAACGCAGATTTTGGCTTTCCCATTATGATAATAGATTTTGAAGAGTTTTGCAATAGGGGGTTGGTCAAATCTCTGTAAAAGCCACTTAAAACGCGATCCGGAAAATCAGCGCCACGGCGCACAGGACAATGGCCAGCGGGACATAGACATAGCGCCCCAGGGCGTACCAGCCCGTCCTGTGGGGCTTGGCAGTCCCCAGATTGACGGCGGCCAGCAGGTCCTCTTTTTTGACCACATAGAACCAGGTGACTGCCCCAAGGGTCGCGCCGATGGGGATGATATAGATGGACACCAGGTCCATCCAGGGGCCCCACTTGGCGATGGGCTCCATGCCCAGGCCCAGCCCCAGGCAGGCGGCGCAGAGGATGACCAGCACGGCCTGACGGCTGAGCTTGGGGAACCGGTGCAGCAGAGACTCCGCCACGGCTTCAAACATATTCTGCAGGGAGCTGACTCCGGCAAAGAGCATGGCCACATACAGAATCACCGCGAACAGCTGCCCAAAGGGGATATCCTGGAGAATGGCAGGCAGAGTGACGAACAGCAGCGAGGGACCGGCACCCACATCCAGCCGGTAGGCAAAGCAGGCGGGGATGATGACCACAGCCGCCACCATGGCCGCCAGAGTATCAAAGATGGCGGTGTGCCGGGCGACTCCGACCACATCCTCTTCCTTGGACAGGTAGGCTCCGTAGACGATCATGCCGCTGCCGGTGACAGACAGAGAGAAAAAGGCCTGGCCCATGGCCCAGATCCACACCTGGGGATTTTTCAAGGCCGTCCAATCCGGGGCAAGCAAAAACCGGTAGCCGGAGACCGCCCCAGGCAGCAGCGCCACCCGGGCCGCCAGCACCAGGAAGATCAGGAAAAACAGGGGCATCATGACTTGATTGGTCTTTTCAATGCTTTTGGGCCCCAGATACAGGGTCAGCAGCGTGCCCGCCACCACAATGATGTGATACACCACTACGGAATAGGGGGCACCGGAAAAAGCGGCAAACCAGGCCGCCGTGTCTCCCGTCAGCATGACTCCGGTGAGGGAATCCGTCAGAGCCTTCAGTACATAGCTGATGATCACCGCGTACCCCAGAGCAATGCACAGCGACCCTGCCAGGGGCAGCCAGCCCAGGATCTTTCCGATTTTCCCCAGGCCCCGGCTTTCCCAGCCCTTTTCATAGGTCCCCAAGGTGCCGGTACCGGCCCAGCGGCCCATAGCAAACTCCGTGGGCAGGGCCACAGAGCCAAACAGGGCCACAAACACCAGATAGGCCACCAAAAAGGCTCCGCCGCCGTTGGCTCCCAGCTTGTTGGGGAATCCCCACACATTGGCCATTCCCACAGCCGACCCCACCGAGGCCAGAATAAACCCCCAGTGGCTGGCAAAATGCTTCGTATGCTTTTCCATGGGTGCCTCCTCCAATTGTTTTGTGTTCAGTATAGCAGATTTTTCCCCAGGCGTAAAGGAGAAAAGTCCCTGCCCTCCGAATGGAGAAGGCAGGGGCTTTGTCATATTTACCAGAGCACTATGGCAAGCTGTGTGACCAGAGGCAGTGTGAGCAAAGAGAGGATGGTTGTGACGGCAACTGTCTCAACGGCGTAGCCAAAATCCCGGTCATGGAGCTGAGCGTACACGGCGATGTTGGTGCCTGTGGGGCAGGCTGCGGCGATGAGCAGGGTAAGCTTCAAGTCAAAATAGGCTTTTGGAAGCAGGGCTAGCATCACCATTGCCAGCAGTGGCACTACCAGGAGCTTGACCACGGAAATTTTGTAAAGCACTGCCTTGCGGACCATCTTTTTCGGGTCTGTCTGAGCCAGATACACCCCTGTGGCAAACATGGCCAATGGTGTGTTTAAATTTGCCAGATGCGTGACTGCTTTTGCGAGAATTCCCGGTACCGGGAATCCCGTCAGGAAGAAAAATACCCCAATTTCAATGGCAATCACAAAGGGAGCTGTCAGGAGCCGTTTCGGGGTTATATTCTCTGTTGCCCCTGTCAACAGAGATACGCCGTAGGACCATTGCAGCAAATTCAAAAAGGCTACATAGGCGGCGATATAGAAAATTGCCCCGTTGTCCAGACAGGAGAGGATAATGGGGATACCAAAAAACCCAGGGTTGGAGAAAGCCGCGGCAAATTGGGCCATTGGGTCCTTCCGGAAACAGACCCAGGCAGCCAGGATTGCCAGGGCCAGGGTCACGGCGGCCAAAAGGGCGCTGAGCAGCAGCCCCGTGATCCGTTCCGGTGTCCGCTCCACCAAAAAGCCGTTGATGATCACGGCCGGCAGAGACAGGTTTACCAGGATGCTGCCAATGCTTTTGCTTCCCTCCAGACTGATCTTTCCGGAGCGGAACATCAGTGCGCCAATTCCGGCCAGCAGGAACATGATGACCACCTGATAGGTCACTGTACTCACGAGATTCATTTCGTTTTCTCCTCTTTCAGATCCAGTTTATCCACAATTGGGATCAGTTCCAGCAGAGTATCAAGGCAGGCATAGAGTTTTCCGTCAAAGTCTCCCGTTGGCGTCCAGGTGTCCGGTATGAGCACTGTTTTGCAACCGGCGGCAATCCCTGCCTTTATACCGTTCTGGGAGTCCTCCACCACCAGAGTACGGCCAGGGATAGCCCCGGTCAGCGCCATGGCCCGCTGATAAATTTCCGGATCCGGTTTGCAGCGCGTCACCATGCTTCCACAGATACTTCCCTGTAGATACTCCCACAGGCCTGTTTCTTCCAGTTCCTGCCGGGCTTTGACATACTCCGTGCCCGTTGCCAGCAGAGCTGGGATGCCACGATCCGCCAGATAGATCAGCAGCTCCCGGGCCCCCGGCTTGGGGTGGACCGGCTCTCTTTGAAAGAATTCCTCTCCCAGCTGGACCCTCCGGGCTCGGAGAGCATCGATGGGAAAATCCGGGCCGTAGGTCTGCCGGTACAGCTCATCAATGGCGGCCCGGTTCATACCGAAGTAGCCGGTGATGAAGTCTTTGGGGATCTCTATGCCCATTTCCCGTCCGGCGGTCTGCCAGGCGATGACAGAGATCCGCTCTGTATCCAGGAGAGTCCCGTCCATATCGAATACAACACAATCCAGCATTTTCTTTTGCTCCTTTTGAAAGTGCTCCGTCCCCACCATTATGACATAAAGGAAATGCCGCAACAAGGAAGTTTTTTTTCCAAAAATGCGGTAATACTTTCCAAACCCCAAAGAAAGTAAAGAGCTTGTCATATTTTAGAATAAATTTTGCCTTGTGCCGCCACAGCTTTTTTGCTACACTGTTTTTGTCAATTTTTATTGCATTGGCGGCTGATAGCTGATGATTTTTGGTTAAAATGCTTTGACGAGAGAATGGAGGCTGCATGTTGAAAGACAAAAGAGTGCACCTTTCTTTTCGACAGAGGGAAATTTTAGCAATGCTTCTGTCAAGAGAAGAACCAATGGATTTTACAAAGCTGGTCAATCAGTACAAGCTCAGCGCCAAGAGCATCCGCAACGATCTGAAGCTTATTGAGTTGTGGGTCCAGGAAAACGGGGCCGCTCTCCACTGGGATGAGAATCGTGTCTTCCTGGCCATCCCGGAGGATCGACGGCAGAGTCTCAGCGCAAGCTTTGAGAAGATCGATCACACGGATTATCTGTGCAAGAATGAGCGGGTGGCATTTCTGCTCAGCCGTCTGCTGCTTGGATCTGGCCCTCTTACCAGCATCCAGCTCTGTGAGGATATGAAAGTCAGTAAGCCTACCATCCTCTCTGACCTGACCGTGGTAGAGGAGCATCTAAACCGTCACAACCTGATCCTGAATCGGAAGCGGGGCGTGGGCTACTGGGTCTCCGGTGAGGAGTACCAGATCCGTCAGGCCATGGAGCGTCGGGTGCTGGCTATGCTGAAGGAATACCAGATCACCGGTACTGGGCGGCTTTTTTCCCTCTGCAGTTCGGTGCCGAAGGACAGCGACCCTCTCTATCAGTTCCTGGCGGAGTCCGACACTTCCGCTGTCCGCGGGATTTTGCTGACCCTTTCCGAACGGGCGGATACGGACATCCCAGAGGAGGATCTTCTGGCCCTGGCCGTTATGTTCCTGGTCATGCTGCGCAGGCTCTGCCAGGGAAAGCGGATCCAGGTGGATTGGCCCGTATGCCGCCAGAATATCCATGACTGGCCTATGGCCGGACTGGCGGATGCCTGCCTGCACGTCCTCCGTGGGGTCTGTCCCCAGGATATTTCCCCCTGGGAGCGGCATTTTCTGATATATAAGCTCTATCAATACGGTGTCCGGGTCCATTTCCCAGAAGAAAAACGGGAACCGGAGCTGGATCACACCGTCCGTAATATGCTTCAGGTGCTTCTTGGGCAGATCCTTCTCCAGGAGGATGCCCAGGGACAGCTGCAATCGGATCTTTATGATTACCTGGACTTTGTCCTGCACCGAAAGAAGCTGAACATCACCACGCACAATTCCTTCTACGTCAGCACGAAAGCGGCCTATCCCCAGCTCTTTCTGATGGCCCAGAAGCTGGCCTCCAGCTTCCAGCAAGAGCAGGGGGTGGCCCTTTCCCAGGACGAGATTGGATTTCTTTCCCTTTTGATCGCCACCTACCGCACCGGTGACGACGGCAAACGCCGGGCCATTGTTGTTTGCGATAAGGACGATATGCTTGCCAAGGTCCTGACCCGGCGACTGCGGAACAACATCCCGGAACTTACCATTGCCCAGACTATGAGCCTGGGAGAGTATCAGAGCGCCGATATCCAATGGATGGTGGCGGATATGGTCATCTCCACCACCGCCCTGCCGGACTGCCCGTTGCCGGTGTTCCGGGTGGATCCCATCGCCGACTATGGAGAGCTTCAGCGCATCCGGGATTACGCCGTTGGGCGCAGAGCGCCCGGTGTTTCGCCCTTGCGGGGCAGGGATGTCATTGCTGAATGTCTGCGCAGGAATACGGGCCGCACCATTTCGGAGAAAACTGTTCCGCTGCTTACAGAGGCCCTGGCCCAGGAGCTGGACGGGGTCTCCGACAGCACCGCCCAGCGGCTGCTTCGGTGCCGGGAGGAGTACAGCCGGGACCTGGCCAATATTCTTGCCAGGCTGAACGTCTTGGCAGCGGCTTCTGCCAGGATCACTGGTAGGCCTGTCAGTATTGACGCTTTGCTGGGGCTGGCCATTCACCTGACCCTCAGCATGGTTCTGTGGGAAAACGGCGGAATCTATCCCAGCGAGGATGCCACAGGTCTGGAGTCGGAGGACCCAAAGCTACTGGAAGCTGTAGAAGATTTTCTGGAAGATGTGGGGCGGCAGATTGGAAACAAGCTGCCTCGATCGGAGGCCATCCCCATTCTTCAATATCTTAAGCAATCCCTTATGTAAAAGGTGCGACCCGGAGGGCCGCTAAGTAAAAGGAGGAAACACGATGAAAGACGAGAGCCTTTTGATCCGGGGAGGCAGGCTGCTCTCCCCAGCGGACGGATTTCATGGGGTACCTAAGGACATCCTGATCCGCAATGGCAAAATCGCCGCAATTGAAGACCGTATTCCGGAGGAAGCGGGGGTGAAAGTCCTAGATGCGGCCGGGAACTATGTATCCCCCGGGTTTATCGATATTCACACCCACGTGTTCGACACTGCCGGGCTGCTGGGGGGCCGGGCCCTGGGGCTGCCTGCGGACATGATCGGTGTGGAGCAGGGCACAACCACTGTGGTGGATGCCGGCACCGCCGGCCCTGCTACCATGGACCTGTTTGTGAAGGAGACCATACAGAAGTCCCGTACCCGGGTCTATTCCGCTATGCACTATGCCACTGATGGCCTGAAAAATCCCCCGGAGGCCGACGACCCCAACAAATATGACTTGGAGACTGGCAAGGCGGCATTTCAAAAATATGCCCCCTATATTGCCGCAGTCAAGGCAAGGGCCAGCGCCACTTGCGTGGGGCAGCTGGGTATCACCTCTATCCGGGCCGGAAAGGCTTTAGCCCGGGCCATCGGCAAGCCTATGCTGGTACATATCGGCCATATGCCGCCGGAAATTGAGGATGTGCTGGATACTTTGGACAAGGGAGATATCATCACCCACGCTTTCCATGGCAAAGATAACAATCTGCTGGCCAGCGGGGAAATCAAGCCCCAGACCCAGGCAGCAAGAGATCGAGGCGTCCTCTTTGATATTGGACACGGCAAGGACAGCTTCAATTTTGAGACCGGCAGACGGGCTAAGGCCCTGGGCTTCTATCCGGACAGCATCAGCACTGATCTGCATGTGAACAGCTACCATAAGCCCGTGCAGAGCCTGTCCGAAACGGCCAGTAAATTCCTGGCCCTGGGCTACGATCTGGAATGGGTCATTGACCGGATCACAGCAGCTCCCGCCCGGGAGTTGTCTCTGGAGGGCCTGGGCCATCTGGAGGCTGGCGCGCTGGGAGACGTAACAGTCTTCCATGTGGCCGAGGGAGACTTTACTTTCATTGATGCCAACAAAAATGTGCTGAAGGGCGAACGGATGATCACTCCTGACTATGCCGTTATCGGCGGCAGAGTGGAGCTGGACACCACCGATACGTTCCATGATCTCTGCCGTACCGCCGGAGTGGACCCCAACTACATCCCCGACTACGCCTATATCGCAAAGGGAATGCTGAAAACGCTGAAAGAGAAGCAAATCGCTCTGGGCACGGACCGGGAGCTGGCCCTGCTGAATCATTGCATCGCCCTGCTGTCCAGGCTCCGTGCCGGAGAACACGTGCCGCCCATGGGCCCGGAGATCCTGGAGGAGCTGGATGATTCCGCTCTTTCCATCACCGATGAGCTGCTGGAGCCGGTGAACCGCTGGTTCGGCCAAGCGGACGACGCGGAGCGGGTCTTGCTGGCACTGCACATCCAGTCCGCTATGGAGGGCTGAGAGAAATCGATAATTGAATTGTCATTTTTTAAGAAGGGAGTTTCTTATGAGTAAGAAAGTAGTAATTGTCATTGGTGACCGCCTGGGAAAGGGCCAGAAGGTCGCCGCCGGAATCGAGCAGGCGGGGGGCGAAGCCATTGTCATCCCCGGTATGGCCGCGGACATGAAGCTGGGCGACATGATGAAGCAGAAGGATGCCGACCTGGGCATCAGCTTCTGCGGAAGCGGCGGAGCCGGCGCTCTGATGGCCTCCAATAAGTATGGCTACAAGTGCCGCTATGGTATGCGCTCCGTGGACGAGGGGGTTACCGCCGTCAAGGAAGGCATCAAGGTTCTGGGCTTCGGGTTTATGGATACAGAGGAGTTGGGCCGCCGGATCACCGAGACCTACTATGCGGTCAACGGCAGACCCGAATAAATTCCCAGTGACAGAAAGGAGAAGGCCCATATGGCATCTTGCCTGATTGAAACGGAAGAGATATTTTCTTTAGAGGCCTACGGCGCTGACAAAGCGGAAGCCTTTGGGAAGGCCTTTGCCGCCCTGAAGAACAAGGCCTATGCCTCACTCAGCGGCAAGGGACTGCTCATCTACATGGAGCCCATCGGTGTGGAGATTACCAAAGAGCATTGGCAGGACACCCGGGAAAAAATCGTGTCGTTTTTCAAACCTAAGCCCACCATGCACTATCAGGTGGAGTTGCAGGTCACTGTAAAAATGCGTTATGTTCCCCTGGACACGCCCACGGAGCCCGCTTCCGCCGAATGAAAAAATGAGCAGGGCTGAACATGCCTTCTACACAGTGTTAGGAAATACCGGCACAACGCCGGAGATTTCTGGCCGCGAAGCGGTCAAAAAAGAGAAAAAGAAACAAGGAGGAACTATCTATCATGCTGATCGTCATTCTCAAATCGTTGGTCATCGGTGCTTTGGCCGGCTTTGCCGTGTCTGCCGGTGCGGCCCGCATGTTCCACGCTCCGGAAACCCAGGCCATGGGCGCTTTCCGGACCCTGGGCGAGTTGAACGCCTGCAAGGGTGATGCCGTTGCCCACTTCTCCTTCGGCGCCGGTTTCCTGCTGAATGCTGCCGGCAACATGGTCGGTGCCGGTGCCCTGACCCAGGATGTGCTCCACCGCTTGATCCCCAACTGGACCGCCGGTGCTCTGCTGCTGAAAAACAAGAAGGTGGAAGACACCCTGTATGACCCTGCCAAGATGGGCCTGATGGGTGCCGTTGTCGGTGCCATTGTGGTGGTCGTGCTGAACACTTTGGCATCTCTGATCCCCGCTTCTATCTCCTCCATCGCCAAGAACATTCTGACCCCAGCATCCAACAACCTTATTAACATCGTTATGCCCATTATCTTTATTCTGGCCGCGCTGGACGCTGGCACAATCACCGGTATCTGGGGCGTGGTCCTTGGCGGTATTGCACAGCTGATTTTTGGTAACGCCGTTCCCGGTGCCGTTCTGGGCATTCTCATTGGCCAGACTATCCAGGAGCAAGGCTTCAGCAAGAGCGCCAAAGTCATGCTTGGCATCATTTGCATTTTGTTTATCGTCATCGGTATTGGCCGTGGCTTCTGGGCTAAGCTCTTTGCCGCTTTTATGACCTTCGGCCAGTATGGTGCCTGAGGGATCCAAGGATAGGAGGATAATACATTATGGAAAAGCTCAAAAAGCTGCTGATGCAGAATAAGTTCTTCCCCGTGCTCACCGCTCTGCTGTGCGCCGCGGTATTTGCCGGCGGTCACATGTTCGTTACCCACGGCTTCGGCCTGTTCAATGAGATCGCCCAGGCAGAGATGATCCGTAACGGCCTGGAGACCGGCGATTTCTCCACCCCCATCGGCTACTGCACTGGCTTCCTGCTGGCCCGTGTTATGGAAGGGCCTCTGGTCGGTATCCTGGATATCGGCGGCTCTATCATGACTGGTGTGGGCACCGGTATGGTCTCCCTGTGCCTGGCTCTGGGCCTGGACTGGGTAGTCGCCAGTTTCCTGTTGTCTCTGCTGGCCGGTGGCCTCATCGGTCTCGTCATCGGCATTGTCATCATCGGCGTCAAATCTGCTATGCCTGAGGGCATGGCTGCTGGCGGCACCGGTATCATGATGGGTGCCGGCAATGCCAGTGGCCGCTGGTTCGCCCCCCTGATCATCCTCTCCGCCATCAGCTACAGCATTCCTGCCGGTATCGGTGCCGTCATCGGTTCCTTCATCTTCCTGAAGATGAACAAGCCCATGGTGGGCGGCACCATCCTGGGTGCTCTGATTCTGGCCGTACTGTTCCCAATCGCTGCCTGATAAAAGGAAAGGATCCTTTATGGAAAGTATTTATGAAGCCAGCGGTCTGCGTCGGGTAGTCAACGCCTGTGGCCATATGACCGCTCTGGGTGTATCCATCATCAGCGATGAGGTGGCTGAGGCCGTCAAGCAGGCCGGTCAGAATTTTGTGGTCATTGACGAGCTTATCGACCGGGTGGGTGAGATGCTCACTGCCGTCACCGGTGCCGAGGATACTTGCGTCACCAACAGTGCCTCCGGCGGCATTATGATCGCCACCGCTGCCTGTATTGCCGGGGATAACATCGGCCTTGTGGAGCGGATGCCGGACAGCACCGGCCTGAAAAACGAGATCATCCTGCAAAAAGGTCATGCCGTCAACTACGGCGCTCCCTTAGAACAGATGATCCGCCTGGGTGGCGGAATTCCCGTGGAAGCCGGTCAGGTCAACCAAACCTGGCGCTGGCATATTGAGTCCTCTATTACGGACAAGACAGCAGCGCTCCTGTACTGCAAGTCCCACCATGTCCAGCAGGAGACTACCATTTCCCTACAGGAGATGATCGAAATCGCTCACAGCCATGACCTTCCCATTATCGTGGATGCGGCGGCAGAAGAGGATTTGCAAAAGTACGCAGCTATGGGCGCGGATATGGTAATCTACAGTGGTGCCAAAGCTGTGGAGGGTCCCACTTCCGGTTTTATCACCGGCAAACGGATCTACATTGAGAAGTGTAAAGCCCAGTATAAGGGCGTGGGCCGAGCCGCCAAAATTGGCAAGGAATGCATGATGGGCATTGCCAAGGCTGTGGAACTCTACGCACAGCGGGACGAGGAGAAGGAAGCTGCCCGACAGAAGCAGATCGTGGACGAGCTGGTAGAGGGGCTGAGTAAGCTGAATTATCTGAAGGTCAGCGTCAAGGCCGACGATGCCGGACGGAAAATCTACCGGGCTAAGGTGGATGTGATCCCCGGTGTGTCCAAGCTGACCGCCAGGGAAATCGTCAAGCGGCTTCAGAGCGGTACCCCTGCCGTCTATACCAGGAACCACTTTGTGGATCAGGGGACAATTCTTATTGATCCCAGAACCATGCTGCCCGGAGACGCAGCGCTCATCATCCAGCGCTTCCAGGAACTTGGGAGATAAAAAACGGCTCCGGGGCACCCCGGAGCCAAAATGAACCATTTTTTCAGGAGGAAACACGTTATGAATTACCATCGCATCCCATTTTATAAGGATAAATTTGCCATCAATCTGCTGGCAAAGGACCTGGACAACGCTCTTGAAATTTCTGAGCAAGTGGACGGCCATATGCTGGTTGGCGTTCTGGCCAAGGATTTTGACACCATTGAGGCCTGCGCCGACCGGGTCCGGGAATACCTGAAGAAGCTGCCCAATGTCTCCGTAGGCATGGGCGGTGGCGATCCGGCCCAGGCCCCCCGGGCTGCTCAAGTGGCCGCACTGACAAACCCTGGTCATGTGAACCAAACCTTCACCGGTGCCATGTTCACCGAGGGCCTGCTCACTGGCGCTAAGTGCTTTGACACGATTACCAACTGCATGATGTATCCCACCGGCACTGTCGGTATGGTCCAGATCTCCACCGGCGCCGTCAGTGACAAGCACGAAAAGGGTATTGTTAGTGTGGAGACTGCCGCCTGTATGCTGCGGGATGTAGGAGTCCCCTCTGTAAAGTTCTTCAATATGCACGGTCTGAAACATATTGAGGAACTGAAGGCTCTGGCGGAAGCCTGTGCCAAGTATGGTGTACCCATTGTGGAGCCCACTGGAGGCCTGGATCCGGATAATGTTGCCCAGGTAGTCAAGGTTTGTCTGGATGCCGGTGTGGAACGGGTCATCCCCCATATCTACACCTCCATTGTGGATAAAGCCACCGGCCGCACCGTTCCCGAGCTGGCCCGGAAGGCCTACGAGAACCTGAAGGCTCTGGTGTAAGCGAGGGTGCCATGGTAGAATTTCAGTACACCATCCGTGACCCCCAGGGCCTCCATGCCCGTCCTGCCGGTCAACTGGCCCAGGCTGCAGCAAAACTGGAAAGCACCGTTACTCTTGCTGCAAAAAGCACGGAAGTCAGTGCTAAGCGCGTGATCGCTTTGATGAAGCTCTGCCTGAAGCAGGGGGACACCGTCACCTTCCGGGTAGAGGGCGCATCCGAAGTCACTGATGCCGATTCCCTCCGGGCTTTCTGCGAAGCTACATTTTAAAGTATCCGTTTTTATCAGCGCAGTGGGCCGCCTCGTCTTGAGGCGGCGCACTGACAATTTTGTGAAGGCGTGCTCATTACCCGGGGATTGTTATATCGTCACAGTCGGGGCATTCTCCGGGGCGGCAAACCCGGATCCAGTTGGTGCTGTCTCTGAGGGGGGAGACTCCGCCGATATCGCCGCCGGCACGCATCCAGTGAATATGGAATCCTGGGCTGTCGCTGCCTTTGGGGGCGTAGTAGCAGCAGATCACCCCGCCGGTGTAGTCCTTTTTGGAATCGTATTCGTAGTCGCCGCAGCAGGAGATGGTCACGCCGGAATCCTTGGCGGTGCCCTTGCCGTAGGGGGTGGGGGCCGTCCAGGTCAGGTCGCCGTTGCCGTCGTAGTAGAGGGGATTGGCGGCGGTGGCTTCGGTGGCGGAGCGGCCCCCGATGAGCTTGCCTGTATTATAGGCCGTGGTAAAGAGCGCCTCGGCGCTGTGCATAGCCACCACGTCGGCGTTTTCCCGATTCTTTTCCCGGTATTGGCCGAAGGCCGGGTAGGCGATGGCCACCAATGCCACAATGCAGCCAATGACGATGAGCATTTCCAGCAGGGTAAAGCCTTTATTTTTTCTCATGTTGCTGTCCCTCCTCTGCGTTTATGGATTCCAGCAAAGCGGGAAGCTCCGAAAGGCTGCCGATCTGCCAGGTGGGAGTGTATGCTTCGGGAGCGGAATTCCCCTGGGGATTGACCCAGCAGGTGCGCATCCCGGCCCGGATGCCTCCCAGAATATCGGAGCTCAGGCTGTCGCCTACCATCAGGGCCTTTTGGGGGGCATAGCCGGGGATCCTCTCTGCGCAGGCATCGAAAAAGGCTTTGGAGGGCTTGTTGGCCCCCAGGGCCTGGGAGACGAAGACCTGCTCAAAATAGGGATAGAGTCCGGCGCTGGTGAGCCGGCTGTGCTGGACCGAGGCGGTGCCGTTGCTGGCCAGGAAGAGCCGGTAGCGCCCCCGGAGGGCGTCCAGAGTCTCCTTGGCCCCGGGGAGGAAGTAGTGGCCGATGCCCAGGTTATGCTCGTAGCACCTGGCCACCTCTTTCGGGTCTGCCGGCACACCCATTTCCTGGAACAGGATCTGAAAACGCCCGGTCAGCACCTGTTCCCGGGTGATCTCCCCCCGCTCCAGCATTTCCCAGTGCTGCCGGTTGATGACGTGGTACCGGTCCAGGACGGCCTCCGTGGGGGCCAGGCCGAAGGAGCGGAAGGTTTTGGAAACGGCCAGCCGCTCCGCCTTGTGGAAGTCCAGAATGGTATCATCCAGGTCTAAAAACAGAATTTCGATCATTTTTCTCTCCGCGCCCCAATGGCATTGGCGATTTTTCCAAATTCGGGGATGCCCAGGGTCTCCCCCCGGACATTCTCCGGGAAACCGCATTCTTTTAGGATTTCCTCCGCCCCGGTCTTCCCCAGCTCCGCAAAGCCGGAGGCCAGGCCGTTGCTCAGCTTCTTGCGCCGCATGGCAAAGCTGGCCCGGACCACCCGGAAAAAGACATCCCTATCCCGGATATCCCAGGGCCGGACCTGCCGGCGGCTCAGGGTGATGACCCCGGAGGTCACCTTGGGCTGGGGCAGGAAGCAGTGGGGGGGCACATCGAAGAGGTACTCCGGCTCCGCGTAATACTGGCAGAATACGGAGAAGGCGCCGTAGTCCCCGGTGCCGGGCTTGGCGGCGATCCGCTGGGCCACCTCCTTCTGGACCATAACGGTGACGGAGTCGAAGCAGTCCGCCTCCAGCAGGGCCGAGAGAATGGGGGTGGTGATATAGTAGGGCAGATTGGCGCAGGCCATGGGACGCAGCCCGGAGAATTTCTCCCGCACCAGGGCGGGGATATCCTGCTTCAGCACATCTCCCCAGAGGATCTCCAGATTTTGGAATTCTCCTACAGTCTCTCTCAGAATGGGCTCTAGCCGGGTGTCTACCTCTACGGCGCAGACCTTTCCCGCCCGCAGGCACAGCTGCTGGGTCAGGGGGCCGATCCCGGGGCCGATCTCCAGAACCCCCGCCTCCCTGTCCACACCGGCTTCCTCGGCGATGGAGGCGGGGACCCAGGGGGCAATGAGGAAGTTCTGCCCTTTGGCCTTGGAAAAATGGAAGCCATGGGCCCCCAAAAGGGGCTTCATTACCTGAATATCACAAACATTGACCATATATTTTTCGCCTTTCGTACATTGGCATTTCAAAGAATCATTATACCACAGGCAGGCGGCCTTTGACAATCCCCGGATTTGCAGGGATCCGCCGGAAACCTGGCCGTATTTATTCATGCGAAAACAAGGTCTCCGCGGAAAACCCGGTTTTTCCGCGGAGACCTTGTTTAGCCATTTTTCGCTTTGGGACACTTGGCGTTTCTGGGGATGAACCAGGGGCAGCAGGGGGCTGCTTGAATGGCACCGGGAATCTTACCCTGCTGGCACCAGCGACTGACGGTATTGCGGGGATATCCCCAGACTTTGGACGCTTCATTGGTATCCATATAGCGGGATAACAGGCTTTCGGGCATGGGCCGTCCTCCCTTGAAGCTATTAGAAATGGATTCACACATATTATACATGTTATGCACAGAAATGTCAAGTATTGTTGATGTATGTATGAAATTATTTGAAAGTTGTACCAAAAAGTTGAGAAAGTGAGAAATCATCATAAAATTGACAAAAGCCACAGAATGGAGAATAAAATCTTGTGCATTTTGCGAAAGGATTCTTTTCGTAAATTTTCCTCTTGACAAATGCATAGAGTAGTGCTATTGTATTAATACACTAATACAGCGACACAAGGAGGAACCTATGAACTGGAAATTTTCCGGGGACCGTCCGGTGTATCAGCAGATCTGCGAGCTGATCCGGGGGGCAGTGCTCACCGGGGAGCTGAAGCCGGGGCAGCGGATCCCGTCGGTGCGGGAGATCGCGGCCCAGGCTCAGGTGAACCCCAATACGGTGCAGCGAGCCCTCAGCGAATTGGAGCGGGAGGAGCTGCTCCGGTCCGGCGGCACCAGCGGACGGACGGTAACAGAAGACGAAGGGATCCTCACCGCCTTGCGGGAGGATACGGTCATGGCCCTGGCCAGGGAGTGCGCGGAGAAATTCAAGGTCTTCGGCGTGACCCCGAGCCAGGCGGCGGAGCTGCTGCGGCAGCTGGATAAGGAGGAAAACTGATTATGGAAAACGCGGTACTGCGCTCCCAAGGCCTGACAAAGCGCTACGGAAGCAAACTGGCCCTGGACAACCTGGACCTGACGCTGCCAGAAGGAAAGATCATCGGTCTGCTGGGCCCCAACGGCAGCGGCAAGACCACCTTTATCAAGCTGGCGGCGGGGCTGCTGTCACCCACGGCGGGATCGGTCACCGTCTGCGGCAAGCCCATCGGCCCGGACAGCAAGGCCATGGTGTCTTACCTGCCGGATAAGACCTATTTTAACAAGCAGCAGAAGATCCGGGACCTGCTGACCCTGTTCCAGGACTTTTATGATGACTTCGACCGGACACGGGCGGAGGAAATGCTGCGGGAACTGCATATCGACCTGGAAGCCAAGCTGAAGACCCTGTCCAAGGGCAATCAGGAGAAGGTCCAGCTGGTGCTGGTCATGTCCCGAAGGGCCCGGCTCTATCTGCTGGATGAGCCCATCGGCGGGGTAGACCCGGCGGCCCGGGATTACATCTTAAATACCATTATTTCCAATTACGACCCCAGCGCCACGGTGCTGATCTCCACCCACCTGATCGCTGACGTGGAGCGGGTGCTGGACGAATTCCTGTTCCTCTACGAGGGCAGGGTGATCCGCCAGGGCACCGCGGACCAGGTGCGGGAGGAGACGGGGAAGTCTCTGGATGAACTGTTTCGGGAGGTTTTCAAATGTTTGCCAAATTGCTGAAATACGAGTGGCGGTCCAGCCGGAAGACCATCGCCACCCTCTGCGCCGTGATCCTGATTTCCGGCCTGCTCATCGGCTCTGCCACGCTTGCTATGGTCCGCTGGGACAGCCTGCGCAGCGGCTCGGATCTGCTGGCGATCATCCCGATGCTGCTGATATCCCTGTGCATCATGGCCGTGGCCGTTTCCTGCGCCGCCAGCGTGTTCTACGCCCTGTGGCGGTTTTATCAGAGCCGGTTCACCGAGGAAGGGTACCTGACCTACACTCTGCCTGTGAATAACCATTTCCTCATCCTGTCCAGCCTGCTCATGAGCGCCCTGGAGATCCTGCTGGTGCTCCTGGCCGCCGGTGTGGCGGTGGCCCTGGCTCTGGGGATCTTCTCCCTGAGTCTGCCCTGGAAGGAAATCGGCCCGGAGACCTGGAAGGCCGTCGCCCGGGTTCTGGGAGAGCTGGGAAATGAGCTGGCCAACCACGGAAAGGACATCCTCCTGCTTCTGATAACCGCCATTCTGGGCGGCATCAGCACCCTGATCATGCTCATGCTCTCCGTGACCGTCGGTGCCATTGTGGCCAAGAAGCACCCCATTTTGATGGCCATTGTGGTCTTCTACGGCATCGGGATCCTGCGGTCCGTGCTGAACGTAGTGGGCCTGGTAGCCGGCGGAGAGGAGGCCGTATACAGCGCGCTGAACATGATGAACATCAGCTCCCTGGTGACCATCGGCGCGGGATACGCCCTCATCTACTGGCTGACCGGTAAGAAGCTGAATCTGACGTAAATAAACTGAATCTGCGCACCAGACGGAATGGCTGGTGCGCAGATTTTTTGTATATGAGGGAGAAATTTTTTAAGGGGGAGGGGGAAATGTACGGGTTATGGGACGGAATTGGTGATAGAATGTAGAAAACAGGAAGAGCATGACCTGCATAGCAGGATTGGACAAAAGATCCGCTGTCCAGCCGCCGACGATTTATTCAGAGTGTCCTTAGGCAATCAAGGCAAAGGACACGGTACGCTCCTGCCGTGTCCTTTCCCGGATACCATTTTTACTATTTCAATCCACAGGCGTCTGCCCGACGCACCCATTATGGCACAATATACAAAGAATGTCAACAAACTTTGTTTATTCCATTATTACTGAGTATCTTGAAACAGGGTGTTTGATGTGATATGATAAAACAAAAACGCTGCGGGACGGTGATCGATATGTACCCTGCGCATATTCTGAAATCCGGAGAGGTGCAAACGGTTCGGGAGCACTGCCGGAATACTGCAGAGCTGGCCGCCAGGGTACTGCGGCCCATGGGGCTGACACGATCGGCCTATCTGGCTGGGCTTCTGCATGATTTTGGAAAATGCAAAGAGGAATTCCGGCAATATTTGGAAGCGGCTGCCCGGGGAGAGGAAGCCCTCCGGGGCAGCGTGAACCACACCTTTGCAGGCGTTCGCTTCCTACTGAGCCGATGGCATGGCGGTGCGTTGGGATATTCCCAAGTGGCCGCTGAACTGCTGGCCTTTGCCGTTGGTTCCCACCATGGTCTGTTTGACTGCATCGACTCCCGGCAAAATTGCGGCTTCGCCCACCGAATGGACAAGTCCGGAATCGGCTATGAGGAGGCTTTGCACAACTATTTGCAGGAGTGCGCTGATACGGAAGAATTGGAGAACTTGTTCCGGCTGTCTGTCGCAGAGCTGTCTCCCCTGCTGGATCGGCTTTCCGCCCTTTCGATTCTGGACGATGACAATGCAGCAAATCAGGAAACCGCATTCTATACCGGTTTGCTTGCTCGGATGCTACTGTCCGCAGTCATAGAAGGTGACCGGGCAGATACTGCCGCCTTTATGTCCGGGAAGGTGCCGCCTCAATATCCAGAGGATATGCGGCCAATTTGGGAGCGGGCTTTGGCCCACATGGAGAAGAAACTTGCGGAATTTCCCCAGGAAAAGCCCATCGATCAGGCACGCCGAAGGATCTCCGATGGCTGCGCCGCAGGGGCATTTCGCCCCGGAGGAATTTTCCGCTTGAATGTACCAACCGGCGGTGGGAAAACACTTTCCGGCCTACGGTTTGCCCTGACCCATGCAAAGCAGTGGAACAAATCCCGGATCATTTTCACTGCTCCCCTGCTGTCCATTCTGGATCAGAATGCCCAGGTGATCCGCAGCTTCCTGGGGGATGATTCCCTGATTGTGGAGCATCACTCCAATCTGGCAGAGCCGAAGGAAACCCCCGAGCGGCTGCAGGAACTGGAGCTTTTGACGGATTCCTGGGGCGCACCTGTTATCATCACCACCCTGGTTCAGCTTATGAATACCTGTTTTAGCGGAAAAACCAGTACCATTCGCCGGTTTCATGCTCTGTGCAACAGCATCCTCGTAATTGACGAGGTGCAGACCGTCCCGGGAAATCTGCTGAGCCTGTTTAACCTGGCAATCAACTTTCTGTCGGAGATATGCGGAACCACAGTGGTACTTTGTTCCGCAACCCAGCCGGATTTGAAAGCTGCCTGCCACCCGCTATGCCGGGAGCCGGTGGAGCTTTCTCCCCAGCCAAGGGCGCTGTGGGATATTTTCAAACGCACGGAAATTCAAAACGCAGGGTGCGCAAAGCTGGAGGAGATTCCTTCCGCAGTGCGTAAAGCATTGGAACGCTGCAATAGCCTGCTGGTGGTCTGCAATACGAAGAAAGAGGCAACATTCCTCTTTGACCGGCTGCCTGAGTGCCGGCGGTTTCATCTGTCTGCTGCCATGTGCGTAGCCCACAGGCGGCAGGAATTGAAGGCACTGCAGGCGGCGCTGGACAGTCTTCCCACCGCCGGGGGAAAAGTAGTCTGTATTTCCACCCAGGTCATAGAGGCCGGTGTGGATATTTCCTTTCAGCAGGTGATCCGCTTTTCTGCCGGAATGGATAGCGTGGTCCAGGCGGCTGGGAGATGCAACCGTCATGCCGAGCAGGATACCCCTGCGCCGGTTCAAATTCTGCGCTGCACCGATGAAACACTTCACGGCTTGGCAGACATTGTTCGCGGGCAGAATGCCACCGTGTCCCTTCTGACGGCGTTCTCCCGCCAACCGGCGGATTTTCAGAATGACCTTTCCTCGGAGGTGGCCATTCAATTCTACTACCGTCGGCTATATCAGGAAATGCCCACAGGCTTCCAGGATGACCAAACCCCGGAAAATGGTTCTCTTTACCAGCTTTTGTCGGATAACCCCCGATATGCGGATGCCAATTGCAAGCAGGCTCAGGACTATTTCCTGCGGCAGGCCTTCCGCCTGGCGGGCGGCCTGTTCCAGGTGTTCGATGAGGATACCACGTCGGTTCTGGTTCCCTACGGGAAGGGCCGTGAGCTGCAAAACCTGCTGTCCGCAGCATCCCGGGACTATGGGCAAAAGGACTGGGAGGCGATCCACCGCTGGATAGAGGAAGGAAAGGAATACTGCGTCAGCGTTTACCATTATCAGTTGGAGCAGCTTCAGGCGCTGGGTGCGGTGACGGCACTGTTTGACGGGAGTGTGCAAATCCTGTCGGACGGATTTTATAACCAGCGGACAGGCTTTTCCATCCAGTCCGGGACGCTGGGTTTTCAGGAGGTGTAAATTTGAAAACGAAACATCCGAACATTGTAGAATTTCAGGTAACCGGCGATTACGCCCTTTTTTCCGACCCGATCATGCGACTGGGCGGCGAAAAATGCAGCTATCAGGTGCCTACCTATGAGGCACTGAAAGGCATTTTATCCTCGGTGTACTGGAAGCCCACCTTTGTGTGGCGGATCCTGGATGTGCGGGTCATGAACCCCATCCAAACGGAGGTCAAGGGCATTCGCCCCATCAAATATGGCGGTGGCAACGACCTTGCCTACTATACCTATCTGAAAAACTGCCGCTATCAGGTGCGGGCCTGCTTTGACTGGAACGACAACCGTCCGGAGCTAATTGCAGACCGGAATGAAAACAAGCACCACTGCATCGCACGGCGAATGATTGAAAAAGGGGGCCGCCGGGACATTTTCCTGGGAACCCGGGAATGTCAGGGCTATGTGGAGCCATGCGAATTTGGAAGCGGTCAGGGGGCTTACGATAATCTGCCGGAGTTGGGCTTTGGACTGATGTATCACGGCATCACCTACCCGGATGAGGCATACTCAGAGGAAACCAGAGACCGCATGACCGCCCGCTTCTGGTATCCGGTGATGAAAAACGGCGTGATCCATTTCCTGCCGCCGGAGGAATGCCCCGGGCAGAAGCCCCTGCGGCAGATGCCGATGAAGGTGTTCTCCGGGGAGCAGGGCAACTTTACCGGGCTAAGAGAATTTGGGGAGGTGGAGTAAATGGGACTGATGACACAGGCTTACAACACCTACTGCGCCATGGAAAAGCAATACGTCGGGGTATATGGCGAGGCAAAGGAGCCCCTGGTTCCCGTCTCCCATCAAATCGTCAAGGCAGATCTGGAAATCACCCTGGATTCGGAAGGAAATCTGCTGGATGCCCGGCAGGTGGATCCCAAAGAGGCTGCCACCATCATTCCCGTCACCGAGCAGTCTGCCGGGCGCACCGGCGACACCTGCTGCGCCCATCCGCTGTGCGACCAGCTCCGATTTTTCTCCCCCCGGTATCCGGCAAAATATGAAGCCTATCTGACCCAGCTGCACCGCTGGGAAAGCTCCCCCTACAGCCATCCCAAGCTTTCTGCCATTGCCCGATATGTGGAAAAGGGCAGCATTCTGGAGGACATGTCCCGGCTCGGGCTGATTTCACTGGACGAGAAGGGAATGCCCTCCAAGGAAAAACTGCTGGTTCGCTGGCGGGTAGAGACTGGAACAGAGGGAAATGTTGCTGCCTGCTGGCAGGATCGGACTCTGTTTCAGGCATTTATCGACTACTATGCCGCCGGGCAGAAAAGCGACCCGGTTTACTGTATGGTTTCCGGAAAAACCGCCCTGCCGGCCAACCAGCACCCAAAGAAAATCATCAATATCTGTGCCAACGCCAAGTTGATCTCCGCCAACGATACCAGCGGCTTTACCTACCGGGGACGCTTTCAGACCGATGCCCAGGCAATGACCATGAGCTACGAGGCTTCCCAGAAAATTCACAGTGCGCTGCACTGGCTGTCGGCCAACCAGGGAGTTGCTATTGGTGGACGGACCTTCCTGTGCTGGAACCCCCAGGGAGTTGAGATCCCCAAACCCCAGGCCACGTTTCTGCGGGGGAATACCGCCAAGCAGGTGAAGTATTCTGACTATCAGAAGGCCCTTTCCGATACTCTCCGGGGCTGGCGGGAAACCATTCCGGCAGATGCCGGGGCTGTGGTTGCCGCCTTTGATGCCGCAACCTCCGGGCGGCTGGCGCTGACCTATTACAGTGAACTTCTGGCCAGCGACTTTCTGGAACGACTCCACAACTGGGATGCAGTCTGCTGCTGGGAGCACTTCCCTTTCGGAATCGAATCCCCATCCCTGTATCAAATCGCAAACTGCGCCTTTGGAACGATGCACAGTGCCAATGGGAAAACAAATCTGGAAGCTGACGAGCGGATCCTGCGGCAGCAGGTTCAGAGGCTGCTGGCCTGCCGGGTGGACAAGGGGAAAATGCCTGGGGACATTGCCCAGGCACTGACAGCCAAAGCCTCCAATCTGCAAATCATGGACAAGCTGCTGCGGGAAACCCTACTTTCTACCGCCTGTGCGGTGCTTCGGAAATATTACTACGACTGGAAACAGGAGGAATGGAACATGGCTTTGGAACCGGATAAACAGGACGTCAGCTACCAATACGGCAGGCTTCTGGCGGTATTTGAAAAAATCGAACGGGACACTTACGAAAAAGACGAGCAGCGGGAGCCAAATGCAATACGGATGCAGTCCGTCTTCGCAAACCGCCCCCGTTATGCCAGCCGCATTCTTTGGGAGCAGATGAAAAAAGCCTATTATCCCCGGTTGAAACCCGGGAGCAGAGTAACATATGACCGTCTGATTGAGGAAATCATTGAAAGAATTTCTGATTTGCCCCAGACAGAGCATGAGAAAGCCCTGCAGGACACCTACCTATTTGGCTACTATTTGCAGAAAAAAGACCTGTACACATCTAATCACGCCGAAAACAGTCAGGAGGAAGAATAAATGAGCATTTTGCAGAATAAAGTTGATTTTGTAGCACTGATTTCCGTAACCCGGGCCAACAGCAACGGCGATCCGCTGAACGGCAACCGCCCCCGTACCGACCTGAACGGCTTCGGTGAAATCTCCGATGTGTGCATCAAGCGTAAGATCCGCAATCGGATGCAGGATCTGGGGAAGGCGGTCTTCGTCCAGTCGGAGGATCGGTGCAGCGACGGTTTCGGGAGCCTGAGCGAGCGGGCATCTGCCACATTAAAGGGAATCAAGGACCGGGAGGAATACGCCCGGCGCGCTTGTCAGACTTGGCTGGATGTGCGCAGCTTTGGACAGGTTTTCGCTTTCAAGGATGCAAAAGGCTTCTCCTGCGGCGTTCGCGGTCCGGTATCCATCCATCAGGCATTCAGCGTCTCCCCGGTAGAAATTGAATCCATCCAGATCACCAAAAGTGTCAACGGCGAAAAAAAGAGTAAGGAGGGGAACCGTGCCTCCGACACCATGGGCATGAAGCACTTTGTCCGCTTCGGCCTATACCAGGTCAAAGGTTCGATCAACGTCCAGCTGGCGGAAAAGACCGGCTTTACCGAAGCGGATGCGCAAACCCTCAAGGAATGCCTGCGCACGTTGTTTGTCAATGATGCCTCCTCTGCCCGGCCCGATGGCTCCATGGAGGTGGTGAAACTGTTCTGGTGGAAGCACAACTGCAAGGATGGGCAGTATTCCTCTGCCAGAGTCCACCGCAGTGTCCGGATTGCACAAAAAGATGCGGATGCGATTCCGAGCTGTGCGGAGGATTATGACATCCACCTGGAGCCGCTGCCCGGTCTGGAGCCTGAAATCATCAATGGATTATAAGGAAGATGACTTTTTGCAGCTTTCCGGTCTGCAACATTTCCGGTTTTGCCGGAGAAGATGGGCATTGATTCACATTGAACACCAATGGGAGGAGAATTTCCGCACCATTGATGGGGCAATTCTCCACGAACATGCCCACAATACGGCGTTTTCCGAAAGCCGGGGGGACTGCTTTGTTACCCGGGGGGTCAGTGTCTACTCTGCCCGGCTGGGGGTATCCGGTCAGTGCGATGTACTGGAATACCACCGGGGGACCATCGGCATCCCTCTGGCCGGGAAGGCGGGGCTGTGGCAGCCCTATCCGGTGGAGTACAAGCGGGGCAGACCTCGGGAGGATACCGGTGATGCTTTGCAGCTGTGCGGTCAGGCCATGTGCCTGGAGGACATGCTCTGCTGCGACATTCCCGAAGGAGCACTGTACTACGGAGAGCTTCGCCGCCGGGAAAAGGTGGTCTTCACCCCGGCCCTGCGGGAGCAGGTGCAGGCCCTCCTTGCCGAAATGCACGCTCTGTACGCCCGAGGCTACACCCCCAAGGTCAAACCCACCAAGTCCTGCAACGCCTGCTCCCTAAAGGAGCTGTGCCTGCCCAGACTGATGAAAGTCAAATCCGTTTCTGCCTATCTGAAATCGGCCATGGAGGATACGCCATGAAGCAGTTGCTGAACACTCTGTTCGTTACCTCCGAGGACATTTACCTCTCCCTGGATGGGGAGAATGTGCTGGCAAACCGGGACAAGGAGGTAATTGCCCGGTATCCCCTGCATACTCTGCAATCCATCGTCAGCTTCTCCTATTCCGGCGCCTCTCCCGCCCTCATGGGCAAGTGCGCCGAAGCGGGAATCGGTCTGGCCTTCTGTTCACCCCGGGGACGGTTCCTTGCCCGGGTCTGCGGGGAAACCGGCGGGAACGTACTTCTTCGTCGGGAGCAGTACCGGATTGCCGACGATCCGGCACGCTGCTGTGAAATTGCTCGAACCATGATTTTCGGCAAGCTGAGCAACGGGGCCGCCAGCATCCAGCGCACCCTGCGAGATCACGCACCCCGGGTTCAGGATTGTGGGCTGGAAACAACTGCCGCCAACATTCGTAGCCTGCTCCCTCAGATCCTCACAGTTTCTGACCCGGACACCCTTCGGGGGTTGGAGGGCGTAGCTGCCACTACCTATTTTGAAGTGTTCGACCACATGCTTCTGAATCGGAAGGAGGACTTCTTCTTCCGGGGCCGTAGCCGCCGACCACCACTGGATCGGGTGAATGCCATGCTGTCCTTTGCCTACAGTCTGTTAGCCCACGACTGCGCCAGTGCTCTGGAAAGTGTGGGGCTGGACAGCTATGTGGGCTTCCTCCACCGGGATCGTCCTGGGCGGCAGTCATTGGCTCTGGATTTGATGGAGGAGCTTCGCCCCTGTATGGCGGATCGGTTTGTTCTGACCCTGGTGAACAATCGGATGATCCGCCCTGAAGATTTTCAGCTTCAGAGCAGCGGCGCAGTGCTGCTGTCGGATGATGGGCGGCGGAAATTCCTGAAAACCTGGCAGGAACGGAAGCGGGATACCCTAACCCACCCCTATCTTGGGGAGAAAATGAGCTGGGGCATGGTGCCCTATGTCCAGGCACTGCTGCTGGCCCGACTGATTCGTGGGGATTTGGACGCCTATCCTCCCTTTTTATGGAAGTGATATTATGCTGGTATTGATTACTTACGATGTAAACACTGAGGATGCCGCCGGGCGCAAACGTCTGCGGCAGATTGCGAAAAAGTGCGTAGACCACGGCCAAAGGGTGCAAAATTCCGTGTTTGAGTGTCTGCTGGATGCCGGTCAGTGCCGGATGCTGCAAGCCAAGCTCTTGTCCATCATGGATCCGGAGAAGGATAGCCTGCGCTTTTACTATCTTGGCAACCAGTACGAGAAAAAGGTGGAGCATTTCGGGGCAAAGACCACTTATCTGCCGGAGGACACTCTGATCCTATAATCTCCGGACCGAGTGCTCCGGCGTATGTCTTTGCGAACCCTCAGTGCCCAGAGAATCCCGCCAGGTTCGCACAGCAATTTCCCTCCCTAGCAGGTCGTAATTACCCGCCAACTTCACGCCACATCTCCTGTTTTACTGGGAAAATCCCTAAAATTCTCTTTTTTCGCCAAAGGTCACACTCAAAAACTGTGCACCTTTGCTGTCGCTCCCCACACGGGGAGCGTGGATTGAAATAAAGATGCAGGGGCACCCACCACCGGGAAAAAAGAGTCGCTCCCCACACGGGGAGCGTGGATTGAAATAAACATCATCCGGAATTCCAGCAGGTCACCGGAGTCGCTCCCCACACGGGGAGCGTGGATTGAAATATGAAATCTGCAAAATTATCAGCGATGCAAGGCACGTCGCTCCCCACACGGGGAGCGTGGATTGAAATCCTGAAAATCTAAAATTCTGATATCGCTTGACGAGTCGCTCCCCACACGGGGAGCGTGGATTGAAATAGATCACCGCAAACATCAGCTGTATGCAGAATGGTCGCTCCCCACACGGGGAGCGTGGATTGAAATACCTTATACGGTTTACCGCCGTTGCAAACATCGGTCGCTCCCCACACGGGGAGCGTGGATTGAAATCGGCACGCCTCGCCGTATTCTCCGAATATCAGCAGTCGCTCCCCACACGGGGAGCGTGGATTGAAATACAGGGAATTCCGGAACGGATTGCAAGCTCGGTGAGTCGCTCCCCACACGGGGAGCGTGGATTGAAATAAAATCACTTCTATTGATGGAGATGAGGCTGAAGTCGCTCCCCACACGGGGAGCGTGGATTGAAATTCGGTGATATCGGCGCCCAGAGTGCCACTACGGGTCGCTCCCCACACGGGGAGCGTGGATTGAAATTGTAAGTTCGACCGGGCAGGTTTACGGCCTTCGGTCGCTCCCCACACGGGGAGCGTGGATTGAAATTTTCGAAATACTGTAAGATCCCGGAATTTCCGGGGTCGCTCCCCACACGGGGAGCGTGGATTGAAATATCCAACAAAGGCCCCTGCGTTTTTGACGGCCGCGTCGCTCCCCACACGGGGAGCGTGGATTGAAATATAGCATTGATCCACAATGCCAAAATCGTTACCAGTCGCTCCCCACACGGGGAGCGTGGATTGAAATCCTCCTCGTTTAGTGATAATGTCCGCCCACATACCGTCGCTCCCCACACGGGGAGCGTGGATTGAAATTGCAGATGGAGAGTGCCGTGGCGCTTTGGACATCGTCGCTCCCCACACGGGGAGCGTGGATTGAAATTCACCGAGGCCAAGCTGTTGGACGCTGTGTCCGCCGGTCGCTCCCCACACGGGGAGCGTGGATTGAAATCTTTTCTCACGGCGGCCTGTATGAGTGGCGCATTAGTCGCTCCCCACACGGGGAGCGTGGATTGAAATAACCAGGCGGGGGACGGAGACACAGAGCTGAAAAGTCGCTCCCCACACGGGGAGCGTGGATTGAAATAATATTGATGCCGGCCAGGATCACCAGCCGGGAGAGTCGCTCCCCACACGGGGAGCGTGGATTGAAATCTTGGCATCGGCCCGGCTGTAGCGGCCCATGCTGGTCGCTCCCCACACGGGGAGCGTGGATTGAAATATCCGGCCTCGTCAGCTCCAGCTGCTTTCTGGCCGGTCGCTCCCCACACGGGGAGCGTGGATTGAAATTCACAGGCTGCCCATTGTCAACAGTGGGGTCAAAGGTCGCTCCCCACACGGGGAGCGTGGATTGAAATGAGGACCCCACCCCCCGGGGTAGCGGAAAAACGGGCGTCGCTCCCCACACGGGGAGCGTGGATTGAAATTGATGGAGCAGTTTTCCAGGGTGAGATGGTTGCTGTCGCTCCCCACACGGGGAGCGTGGATTGAAATCTTCCGTTTGTATTCCCTTTCGGGTGTCTTCATGTCGCTCCCCACACGGGGAGCGTGGATTGAAATATACACACACCGGTTCCACAGCTGGGCCGGGTTCTGTCGCTCCCCACACGGGGAGCGTGGATTGAAATCCCTGGTGGAGTCCTGAAGCTCGCTGAGCATCCAAGGGTCGCTCCCCACACGGGGAGCGTGGATTGAAATCATATCTCCTACATCAAAGACAACTTCCGGGAAAGTCGCTCCCCACACGGGGAGCGTGGATTGAAATACCGGCATCCCGGCCCTGGATTACGGCGTTGCGGTCGCTCCCCACACGGGGAGCGTGGATTGAAATTTATCATTGGCCCCAAAGGAGATAACCAGCTCTTGTCGCTCCCCACACGGGGAGCGTGGATTGAAATTGCGTAGATCCGGCGTGTTTCCAGAATCACATCAGGTCCCTCCCCACACGGGGAGCGTGGATTGAAATTTGGCTCTTCCGGCGGCAGTGTCGTGGGCCTTTGGTCGCTCCCCACACGGGGAGCGTGGATTGAAATATCTAAGGATAGCCCCAGGTCAATGGCCATGGCTGGTCGCTCCCCACACGGGGAGCGTGGATTGAAATTTTTTTGGGCAAAAACTTCCGCAAAACCTTTCCCGTCGCTCCCCACACGGGGAGCGTGGATTGAAATAGGTTCGTGTTAATTTCCACAGCTGATGCGGTAGTCGCTCCCCACACGGGGAGCGTGGATTGAAATAGGGAGTGGCATCCAGTGTGTAACGGTGCAATCGGTCGCTCCCCACACGGGGAGCGTGGATTGAAATCACAACTTTTTCCCTGGAGACCGGTGGACCTGTGGTCGCTCCCCACACGGGGAGCGTGGATTGAAATCATCACGGCGGTGGCCTTGCTATTTGCGATCAGCGTCGCTCCCCACACGGGGAGCGTGGATTGAAATAGACAGATCCAGCTTTCCGTGAAAATCGATGTGGGGTCGCTCCCCACACGGGGAGCGTGGATTGAAATCGTGATAACCCCGGAATCTTTGCCGCCGGAAATGGTCGCTCCCCACACGGGGAGCGTGGATTGAAATTATAGGATGCTTCCATGCGGTGAGGAGCGGGCCAGTCGCTCCCCACACGGGGAGCGTGGATTGAAATCGTTGCAACAGGCATATCGAATGTGGTCGAACCAGTCGCTCCCCACACGGGGAGCGTGGATTGAAATCATACCCATCCGGCAGGCCTCGTTCACCTCGTCCGTCGCTCCCCACACGGGGAGCGTGGATTGAAATTTCCATGCTTTCTCCTGTGGAGGGATATGTGGAGGTCGCTCCCCACACGGGGAGCGTGGATTGAAATTTCCAATATGTGTTCGGCCTGTTCATCCGTAAGAGTCGCTCCCCACACGGGGAGCGTGGATTGAAATAGCATCTCTGAGCTGCGGGAGTATTGTGGGCTGGTGTCGCTCCCCACACGGGGAGCGTGGATTGAAATGCTTATGTTTCCCCGCAGCACTTCCTGGATCCGGTCGCTCCCCACACGGGGAGCGTGGATTGAAATCTCCTTGCGGGTCAGGAATACGGTCTTGCCAAAATGTCGCTCCCCACACGGGGAGCGTGGATTGAAATCGGTTTATCTGGCCGGTAAACATGGCGGGGGATATGGTCGCTCCCCACACGGGGAGCGTGGATTGAAATGATACCGTGGACAAACTGGCCCACACCATCAAAAAGTCGCTCCCCACACGGGGAGCGTGGATTGAAATAATCTTGGGCAGGCGGATATCCGGCGCTTTCTTGTCGCTCCCCACACGGGGAGCGTGGATTGAAATCTGCAGATAGGCGTTGTTCTTGTCCTGCCACCGGTCGCTCCCCACACGGGGAGCGTGGATTGAAATCGTTCGTCTCCGGCTTTCTACTTTGGCCTTGGCCGGTCGCTCCCCACACGGGGAGCGTGGATTGAAATTGACGCTGGCAAAGAAATTCCCGGCGGAGTGGACGGTCGCTCCCCACACGGGGAGCGTGGATTGAAATCCAAAACGGTTGTTCCTACGGCTAGTAACATGGCGGTCGCTCCCCACACGGGGAGCGTGGATTGAAATCGCACTCCAGCACCACAGGCCCCTTCTTCTTCTGTCGCTCCCCACACGGGGAGCGTGGATTGAAATTGCTGATCCTGCCCCTGTACAGATGTATTCCATGTCGCTCCCCACACGGGGAGCGTGGATTGAAATCGAAATACCCAGATCGTGCAAAAGGATAAGATCAGTCGCTCCCCACACGGGGAGCGTGGATTGAAATCTGGTGCTGCTAAAGCCTTGAAAGTGGATATCCGGTCGCTCCCCACACGGGGAGCGTGGATTGAAATTGGGAAACTTTTCAGCCCTAAGATGTATAGCACCGTCGCTCCCCACACGGGGAGCGTGGATTGAAATTGTTGATATCAGTGCAGACAAAAGCGGCGGAACTGGTCGCTCCCCACACGGGGAGCGTGGATTGAAATTGGTTCCTCCTCTGGTCGTGCTGCTGCTGGCCGCTGTCGCTCCCCACACGGGGAGCGTGGATTGAAATTTATGATGGTACGTCTATCCGGCTCCGCTCTGTCGGGTCGCTCCCCACACGGGGAGCGTGGATTGAAATCTTTAAGTTTGTATCTACATTATACACAAAAAAAGGTCGCTCCCCACACGGGGAGCGTGGATTGAAATAATCCAGTTCATGGACTGTGCAAGCCAGGCTCTCGTCGCTCCCCACACGGGGAGCGTGGATTGAAATTGGCAAGGCTATTGCCCAGGGCGCTATGAGAATTGGTCGCTCCCCACACGGGGAGCGTGGATTGAAATTTAAACTAACAGACACAGAATACCCTAATTTTAATGGTCGCTCCCCACACGGGGAGCGTGGATTGAAATCTTCCGTAAAGGTTGAATTGCAATGCCTTGGTATGGTCGCTCCCCACACGGGGAGCGTGGATTGAAATACTTTGATCAAGAATTATTGGTCTGATGCTGCAAAGTCGCTCCCCACACGGGGAGCGTGGATTGAAATTTTCCTCCCCACATTTTTTTTCTGATTTGAAATAGTCGCTCCCCACACGGGGAGCGTGGATTGAAATCACCCAGGGGCCGACATATATTGAGCCCGGCACGTCGCTCCCCACACGGGGAGCGTGGATTGAAATAGAACATACCATCGTTGACCAAACACGAGGCATCATGTCGCTCCCCACACGGGGAGCGTGGATTGAAATATCTCCATCAATGGCAGTAATCTTGAGGAGGCTGGGTCGCTCCCCACACGGGGAGCGTGGATTGAAATCGGAAATTGGCTTTACGGGCAACGGCAATTGCAGTTGGTCGCTCCCCACACGGGGAGCGTGGATTGAAATAGAGAGCTGCACAAAGCCATGAGACCAAATAGACTCGTCGCTCCCCACACGGGGAGCGTGGATTGAAATGTTTGACCGGGGTCGTTGTGGCTGCCTTACTTGATGTCGCTCCCCACACGGGGAGCGTGGATTGAAATCCGGTAGCCCTTAATAAATAAGGATGATGTTTAAGTCGCTCCCCACACGGGGAGCGTGGATTGAAATAATCTTGATCTTGACGAAATCTCTGAGATGCGATAGTCGCTCCCCACACGGGGAGCGTGGATTGAAATCCAATCCGTTACGCCGGAAAAGGCCCAGGCGGAAGTGTCGCTCCCCACACGGGGAGGGTGGATTGAAATCTCAATGGCGTAATCGATAGATACGCTCAGATTGGTCCCTCCCCACACGGGGAGGGTGGATTGAAATGAGAGAATCGTTCCGGCAGTCACTTTCAGGTAGGGTCGCTCCCCACACGGGGAGGGTGGATTGAAACAGAAACCAGTGCCGGGCAGGCAGAAGCGTCCGCGTCCCTCCCCACACGGGGAGGGTGGATTGAAATCGCTTTGGTCTTTGCGTCCTCCGCGGCCCTCTGTGTCCCTCCCCTTACGGGGAAGGTGGATTGAAATCAGGATATCAACAAAACGATCTACCGGGCCATGCGGTCCCTCCCCTCACGGGGAGGGTGGATTGAAATAACAACACGGACGAAGCAACGAAGAAAATGGTCGGTCCCTCCCCACACGGGGGAGGGTGGATTGAAATAAGGTAAACTGTGTTCTGCCGGTCCGCTTGATTTCGTCCCTCCCCACACGGGGAGAGTGGATTGAAATGCTTCGATATTGTTGGGTATGGCAAGGTCTATATGTCCCTCCCCCCACGGGGAGGGCGGATTGAAATTTAACATTATTGCTGCTGCTATTGCCATTTGTGGGTTCCTCCCCCCACGGGGAGGGGGGATTGAAATTCCTTTATCCCGCTTAATTGGAACCATTCTTTGTGTTCCTCCCCCCTTTACAGGAAGCCCAATCCAAGATAAAATAATAACCACACAAGAGACCAACTTGGGCAATCAGCCCCCGCCCTGGCCTCAGGAAGGAGCACACAATGTTATTTGACACCCATGCCCATATGGATGACCGGGCTTTTGACGGGGACCGGGAGGCGCTGCTGGAGGCTTTGCCGGGGAGCGGCATCGGACTGCTGGTGAATCCGGGGTGCAGCCTGGCCTCCAGCGAGGCGGCCTGCGTTTTGGCCAGGGAATACAGCTATATTTACGCCGCCGTTGGCTCCCACCCGGACGCGGCGGACGAGGTGGATGAAGCTGCGCTGGACCGGTATCGGCAGCTGGTCCGGGAGAACAGCAAGGTGGTGGCCATTGGGGAGATCGGCCTGGACTACCACTATGAGGATATTCCCCGGGATATCCAGAAGCGGGCCTTCCGGGCCCAGATGGAGCTGGCGGGGGAGCTGAAGCTCCCGGTTATTGTCCATGAGCGGGAGGCCCATGAGGACGGCATGAAGATCGTGGAGGAATTCCCGGAGGTCACCGGGGTATTCCACTGCTATTCCGGCTCCGCCGAGATGGCGAAGGTGCTGGTCAGCAAAGGCTGGTATGTGGGCTTTACCGGGGTACTGACCTTCAAAAACGCCCGCCGGGCTTTGGAGGCGGCCCAGGCCGTGCCCCGGGACCGGGTGGTGCTGGAGACGGACTGCCCCTATATGTCCCCGGAGCCCTTCCGAGGCCAGCGGAACGACCCTCGGCGGCTTTACCGCATGGCAGAGGCCCTGGCGGCGCTCTGGGAGGTCACCCCGGAGGAGGCCCAGGCCATTACCTATGAGAACGGAAAGCGGCTGTACCGGATAGAGTGACAAAAAGGCGGAGACCCGGAAAAAGGTCTCCGCCTGCGGCGTTTTTTGAAGGGTTATGCCGCCGCTTCCTCTACAAAGCCGGGCAGCACCCTCAGCCCCATGTGCAGCCACATGCCGAAGGACACCAGGCTTGCCATGGCGGCGGCAATGGGGGTGGCGTAGGGCATTTTCTCGTTCCACATGTATACATATAAATAGCCCGTGTACACCACGCCGGAGCACAGGATCTGGGGGGCGGCATAGCGGACGTATCTGCTGTCCAGGAAGCACAGCAGCACCAGCAAAGCATCCAGCAGGTAGCCGTAGCGGTCGTGCATGGCCGGCAAAAACAGCAGGCAGGTCCAGGCGCTCCAGGCGGCCAGGGTGAAGAAGCTGAGGGGCGTCTCTTTCAGCTTGCCGCCGTGGTTCAAAAGCCAGAAGAGGTAGAGCCCCAGCAGGAAGGCGGTGAGAATAATGGCTGCCTGGCGCATATGCTGATACCGGGGGTAGAAGAAGTACCAGATGGACAGGGCGTTGCTGATCATATCCGGGTACTCTGTGGTTTGGTAGGCGTAGATGTCGAAGACTGCCGTCAGGGGACGGCCTGCCAGGTAGGCGGGGATGCCGGTGGCCCAGAAGACCCCCAGAGTCAGCAGGAAATATCCCAGGGAGAAGTTTTTCCGGGAGACGTAAAAATAGAGGTACACCGGCAGGATGAATACCGTTTGCAGCTTCAGCCCGAAGGCAATGCCCAGCAAAGCGAAGGAGGCCGGGTACCTTTGCCGGTACAGCAGATACAGCGCCAGGATGCAGACCGAGGTATACATGCTGTCGCACTGGCCCCACACGGAGGAATTGAGGATCACAGTGGGGATCATCAGCACTACGGCGTAGGCGGTGCAGAAGGTCTTGCCGGGGAGGGCTTCCCCCTTCTCCCGGGCGGCCACATAGCCGCAGACCAGAGCCAGGAGAAAGTCGAAGAAAATGGACACAGCCTTGTATAGGTACATGGGAGACATGCCCCCCAGGGGAATATAGCTGAACAGGCAGATGAGGGCCTGATACAGCACATTGTAGTCCCCCACGCCCTGGGCCAGGGCCCGGAAGCCGCCGTTTTCTACGATCTGCTCGTACCAGGGCACCAGGAACACGTTCATATCCGGGCTGGAATGGTCCATGCCGCCCTTCCGGGCCAGCCAGGCCAGGGCCGTGGCGGCGAGCAGAAAGAGCCAGTAACGGTATTGGATCAGCCGGTCCAGAATTTTTCGCTCCGTTTTGGGCATATGATTTCCTCCAGGCGTATTTTCTGGCACCAGTATAGCACAGATGATCTCCGGACGCAATGATTCAGGCATATTTTGCGGTACTTTACAAAAATAGGAAATGGTGATATATTCTAGACTATTATAACAACGTGTTTAGGAGGAACACCCATGAAAAAATGGATCGCGCTGGCGCTGGCCTTGGTCATGGCGCTGTCTGTGTCCGCCTGCGGCTCCGGCAGCTCCGGCGGGAAGGTCGCCGTCTTTTGGTACGATTTTGAGGATGCCTATCTGTCCAGTGTCCGGCAGACTCTGGACCAGTCTCTGACCAAGGCGGGGGTCAGCTATCAGGATTACGATGCCAAGGGCAGCCAGACTGCCCAGATCGAGCAGATCCAGTCGGCCATTGCCGAGGGGGTCTCCGCCCTGGCAGTGAACATTGTGGAGGCCAGCAGCGATGAGGCTACCCAGACCGTCGTGGATATGGCGAAGGAGGCGGGGCTGCCTCTGGTGTTTTTCAACCGCTCCGTTCCGGAGAACATCGTTTCCGTTTACGAAAAGGCCGCCTATGTGGGAACGGACTACACCATGGCCGGGCATATGCAGGGCCAGATGATCGGGGACTACCTGGTAAACAATTACGACGCAGTGGACCTGAACGGGGACGGGATCATCTCCTATGTGCTGTTCAAGGGACAGGAGGGCAATGCGGAGGCCAACGCCCGGACACAATACAGCGTGGGGGATGCCAACAGGGTGCTGTCCGCCGCCGGGAAGCCGGTGCTGTCCTTCTACGATCCCAACAACAGCGCCAGATATCTGGTGGACCAGACCGGCGCCTGGTCCGAAAAGCAGGGCCAGGACTATATGCAGACCATCCTGACCCGCTACTGTGAAGCAGAGGGCGACATGGTGGAGCTGGTCATTGCCAACAACGACGCAATGGCCCTGGGAGCCGTCACGGCGCTTCAGGCCGCCGGGTATAACAACGGCACGGGGAAGACCATCCCGGTTTTTGGCGTGGATGCCACCGACGCGGCCAAAGCCGCGATTGCCGACAGCTCCATGACCGGCACCATCAAGCAGGACGCGGAAGGAATGGCCGAAGCCGTTGCCACCATTGCCCGGAACCTGATGGAGGGCAAGGCCACCTTTGAGGGCATCGATTCCGCCAACCTGGAGGGCTCCTGGCGGGTCAATATTCCCTATTCTTCCTACACCGGCTGAGACCGCCGGGAGGAACCGGGCCGCTGAGGACCGACCGTCGCCGGGAACCGGTGGCGGCGGTCCCCGGCGCTTTTTTGTTCTGCGATGGAATATGGCTATTTTATTGCGGGAAAATCGGAAAATGAAGGGAACTATACCGGTTTCGATTTAATTATAATTTCAAATTTTATCGAAAAATTGACAATTCGATAATTAAATACAGAATTCGGAGGGGGCGAACACAAAGAAAACGTTCTCTGGGAATTGTGAGATATGCACAAAATTGAGAGTATAAAATGTGCTATTCCAACGAAAATTTAAAAATTCCTTTACAAAGATAATAATAACTGCTATAATGTCGATGTTTCCCGGAACGCAGGATTGTGCAAAATTGTTAGGTTCTGGATCCGGGGATAATCGGACTGAACCGGCCTGCCGGTTTGGCATCATCTTTTTTAGGAGGAACACAAATGAAGAAGATCATCTCTGCGCTGCTGGTCCTGGCTATGGCCCTGTCTCTGGCAGCCTGCGTCAGCAGCACCCCTACCGCTACTACCGCTGCTCCCGCCGCTACCGAGGCCGCTGCCGCTGCCACTGAGGCTGCTGCCGCTCCCGCTGGCGATGTCAAGACCTACAAGGTCGGCGTTGCCATCTATCAGTACAACGACAACTTCATGACCCTGTACCGTCAGGAAATCGAGAACTACTTCAAGACTCTGGAGACCGACACCGTTAAGTACGAAGTCACCATGGTCGACGGCAAGAACGACATGGGCGAGCAGACCAACCAGATCGATACCTTCATCACTCAGAAGATGGATGTCATCATCTGCAACCTGGTTCAGACCTCCTCTGCCGAAGTCATCATCGACAAGGTCGTTGCCGCTGGCATTCCCCTGGTCCTGATCAACCGTGAGCCTCTGGGCGACAACGGTGACGAGTCCTACCCCGGCATCATCGACAACCCCACCGTTTGCTACGTCGGTGCTGACGCCCGTCAGTCCGGTACTTACCAGGGCGAGATCGTTCTGGCTCTGGACAACAAGGGCGATATCAACGGCGACGGCGTTGTCTCCTACGTCATGGTCGTTGGCGACCCCGAGAACCCCGATGCTCAGTACCGTACCGAGTACTCCATCAAGGCTCTGACCGACGCTGGCATGAAGGTCGAGAAGCTGGTCCAGAACGTTGGTAACTGGGACCAGACCAAGGGTCAGGAAATCGTAGCCGCCGCTCTGGCTCAGTACGGCGACAAGATCGAGGTTGTCTTCTGCAACAACGACGGTATGGCTCTGGGCGCTGCCGCTGCCATCGAGGCTGCTGGCCGCACCGTTGGCAAGGACATCTACCTGCTGGGCGTTGACGCTCTGGACGAGTGCCAGGAGATGGTCAAGAAGGGCACCATGACCGGTACCGTTCTGAACGACCACATCGGCCAGTCCCACACCGCTGTTGATGTCGCTGTCAAGGCTCTGAACGGCGAAGCCATCGACAACTACTACTGGGTCGACTACGTCAAGGTCGATGCCGCTTACTTCGGCTAATATCTGACGCTTTCACTGTGGGTGGGCTGCTTGCAGCCCACCCCATTTCAGAGTATAGGTTTCCTTTGAGGGGAATATTAAATCTCCCGCGCCGCCCGCGTAGGGGCTGATGCCCACATCAGCCCGCGCAGGTTCCGGACAAAGCCGTTAATATCCCCCTGAGACGAAACCAAAGTCTTGAATTACGCAAAAGAATAGGAGGTCTGCTCAATGAGTGAATACCGCTTGGAAATGCGCGGTGTTTGTAAGTCCTTCCCCGGTGTAAAAGCGCTGGACCACGCCCAGCTCTGCCTGCATCCCGGCAAGGTTCACGCGCTCATGGGAGAAAACGGTGCCGGTAAGTCCACACTGATGAAGTGCATGTTCGGCATCTACAGCATGGACGAAGGCGAGATCTATTACGAGGGCAAAAAGGTGACCATCAAGGATCCCCTGGAGGCTCTGAAAATGGGTATTGCCATGGTCCATCAGGAGCTGCAGCCCATTCCCGCCCGAACCATCGGCGAGAACATCTTCCTGGGCCGTTATCCCATGAAGAAGTTTTTGGGCTTCATTCCCGTGGTCGACCATGAAAAAATGTACGCAGATACCGCCGCTCTGCTGAAAAAGGTCCGGATGGACTTCGATCCCAGGCAGATGCTGGGCGAGCTGAGCGTTTCTCAGATGCAGTCTGTGGAGATCGCCAAGGCCGTTTCCGCCAACTGTAAGGTACTGATTCTGGACGAGCCTACCTCCTCTCTGACGGCCAACGAAGTGGAAGCCCTCTTCCGCATCATCGAGGACCTGAAGGCCGACGGCGTTTCCATTGTCTACATCTCCCACAAGATGGACGAGATCCTCCGCATCTCCGACGAAGTGACCATCATGCGTGACGGCCATTACATCGGCACCTGGGACTGCAAAGGCCTTACCACCGACTTCATCATCTCCAAGATGGTGGGCCGGGAGCTGACCAACCTGTACCCCGAGCGGCACAACGTGCCCGGCGAGGTGGTGTTTGAGGTGGAGGACTTCACCTCCATCAATCCCAGGAGCTTCCGCCATGTGAACTTCAACGTCCGCAAGGGCGAGATCCTGGGCGTAGGCGGCCTGGTGGGTGCCCAGCGGACCGAGCTTATGGAGGGCCTCTTCGGCATCCGGTCCCATAGCTCCGGCACCATCCGCTATAAGGGCGAGGAGCTGAAGATCACAAGACCCAAGGATGCCATCGACCATGGCATTGCCATGCTGACGGAGGACCGCCGGGCCACCGGTATTCTGGGCGTTCTGAGCATTGCGGACAATATTTCTGTGGCCTCCCTGAAGCAGTATCTGGAATTCGGCATTATGATCAACGACCAGAAGGTGGAAAAGCTGGTCCAGACCAACGTCGAGAAAATGAACATCAAGACTCCCTCCAGCAAGACCCAGATCCAGAGCCTCTCCGGCGGCAACCAGCAGAAGGTCCTGATCGGACGGTGGCTGGCCAACGCTCCGGATGTGCTGATCCTGGACGAGCCTACCCGCGGTATCGACGTAGGTGCCAAGTACGAGATCTATTGCATCATTGAGGAGCTGGCCCGGGCCGGAAAGAGCATCATTATGATCTCTTCCGAAATGGCCGAGCTCATCGGCATGTCCGACCGGGTCATGGTCATGTGCGATGGACGGGTCACCGGCTTCATCGACGGCAAGGACGCGACACAGGAAAACATTATGGAACTGGCAACCCAGTTTGAGACAGTTTGAGCAAGGAGGAAAATTGGAATATGAAAACACAAATGAGTGTTCCCCAGAAAGTTTGGAAGGTCATCAAGGACAACCCTATCGTCATTATGCTGGCTCTGCTCAGCCTGGTAGTGGGCTGCACCATCAATAACTTCTTCTCTCTGGACAACCTGAATAACCTGATGTGCAACACCACCGTTCGGTTCCTCATTGCTCTGGGTGTTTCCGGCTGCCTGATCACCAAGGGCACCGACCTGTCCGCCGGCCGTCAGGCCGCCCTGGCTGCCACCCTCACCGGCGTTATGGTCCAGCGTGCCGACTACGCCAGCCGTATGTTCTCCTGGATGCCCGAGATGAACATGTGGGTGGTCCTGCTCATCATCCTGGCTGTGGGCGCCGCCGTGGGTACCATCACGGGCCTGATCATCGCCTACCTGAACGTACCTCCCTTCATCGCCACTCTGGGTATCCAGACCATCATTTACGGCATCAACCTGATCTACACCAACGCCCAGCCCATCGGCGGTTTCACCGACAGCTTCAAGGGCTTCTTCAACTGGAAGTTCCTGCCTATGGGCAGCTTCAAGGGCTTCAACGGATACATCCTGTTTGCCCTCTTGTTTGGACTGCTGTTCTGGTTCATGTACAATAAGACCACCCACGGCAAATACATCTACGCCATCGGCGGCAACGAGAATGCCGCGGAGGTCTCCGGTGTCAACGTCCGTGTGAGAAAGACCCTGATCTACATGACTGCCGGCCTGATGTACGCCTTCGCCGGTTTCCTGATGACCGGTAAGTCCGGCGGCGCTTCCGCCTCCATGGGCGTCAGCTACGAGCTGGAAGCCATCGCTGGCTGTACCATCGGCGGTGTCTCCACCACCGGCGGTATCGGTACCGTTGGCGGCATCCTCATCGGCGTGCTGGTCTTCGAGCTGCTGAAGATCATTCTGCAGTTCGTAGGCGCGGACCCCAACTTCAACTACATTGTCCAGGGCCTGGTGGTCATTGTGGCCGTTGCCATGGATATCCGGAAGTACGTCGCCAAGAAGTAATGGAAGAAAAAGACGCTACCCCCAAGGAAGAGCCGGAAGAGGTCAAGTCCCAGTGGCAGCTCCAGAAGGAGAACTGGTACGACCGGGTTCCCCTGACCGTCAAGCAGCTCGATAAGATCATCGCCACCTGCCTGGTGCTGCTGGCCCTGACCTTCGTGCTGATTTACCTGGACGCAAAGGATATCTTCCACATCTTCGTCAGATAAGCTTTGGGCCTGCCGCAGTAGCGGCAGGCCCTTTTGGGTTCCCAAAGGCCTCCCTCAGGGGAAGGGAAAGGGGCTGTTAGAAAACGCCCTGTCATTGCGAGCCAGTGCGCACACTGGCGTGGCAATCCCCAAGATTTTCAGATCGTTCATTCTGTGGTCTTGGCCCTCCCACGCAACCGGGAGATTGCCACACCAGTGACATCGGTCACTGGTTCGCAATGACAGCGTTTCTTAACAGCCCCGTGGTTTACAGATCGCTGTACAGGTCGTCCTTGTAGACTCCTGCCTGGATGAGCTGGCGGAAGCTCTCGGTGACGGAGGCCTTGTCGGCGGCGTAGGTGACGCCGAACCACTTGTCGTGGGTGGGCAGGACCTTTACCGTCAGGGCCTGCTTCTGCAGCAGCTCACCGATGAGGATGGGCAGCAGATACTCGGCCTTCAGGGGATTGCCCGGGACTTCCTTCTCAAAGAAGACCCGGAAGTTCTCCTCCAGAGTGGCCAGGAAGGCGGGGAACAGGCCCCACAGGTTCATGGATACGTAGCTCTCCGGGTCCAGCTGGACGCCATCGGCTACGGCATCGGACTGGATGTTCTTGGTCTCCACCACGTTGGTCAGGAATCCGTCCCGCACCTGGCAGATGCCCCGGGTGACGCCGCCGTTGTCGGAGAGGGTGTTTTTCAGGATGAAGCCCGCCATGCAGAACGCATTGTCCGGATGATCCTCCTGGAGGTAGTCGTGGATCTCCTTGTAGATGCTCTTGCCGTAGTAGTCGTCGGCGTTGATGACGGCGAAGGGGGAGTCGATGAGGTCCTTGGCGGCAAGGACGGCCTGGCCGGTGCCCCAGGGCTTGGTCCGGCCCTCAGGCAGGGTGCCGGGGATATCCGTCAGGGACTGGAAGCAGTAGCCCACCTCCACACCGTGGGCGGAGCACATTTCCTCGATCCGGGTGCCGATGACCTCCCGGAAGTCCTTCTCAATGTCTTTGCGGATGATGAAGAGAATTTTATTGAAACCTGCCTCAATGGCGTCGTGGATGGAGTAGTCCATAATAATATGGCCGGAAGCGTCTACACTGGCCAGCTGCTTGATGCCGCCGCCGTACCGGCTGCCGATGCCCGCCGCCATAATGACTAGGGTCGTCTTTTTCAAAAGTGCGTCCTCCTTATATATGTATGCCTATAGGATACCATGTTATGCAATAAATTTCAACCAGCTTCCGGAAATTCTTTTTTAAGCGGCATGGATCAGGGCATTTTTCGACAATCTCAGACAGAACAGCCCCCGCCGGAGGCCGCCTTCCCCCACGGGAGGCCGCCTTCCCCCACGGGGAAGGTGGACCGGGCGCAGCCCGGGACGGATGAGGGGAACCAACCGAAAAGTGAAAAACAAGCCACGTTGAACGGAAGTATTTCCCATTCAATGTGGCCTGTCTCGTTATTGGGGTACGGCCCCTCATCCGTCACGCCTTACGGCGTGCCACCTTCCCCGTGGGGGAAGGCTACCTCCGGCGGAGGCGTTTCCTTATCTTCCCCTGGGGGAAGGTGCCGCCGCAGCGGCGGAAGAGGGGCGGTACCGGGTTGGTTCTGGGTCCCGCCCCACACCCGTCAGGGCTTCGCCCTGCCACCCTCTCCCAGGAGAGGGT
>URGL01000012.1 GCA_900547405.1 uncultured Eubacteriales bacterium | reverse complement strand
GATGATAAAAGCTATAATGAATGTATGAAGAGAATCAAAAACTTGATTCTCTTTTTTAAAATGACATCGTTGTGTTATTGCAGATACTCTTGTACAATGTAATTAAGAAGAAAGGGGTTGAGCCTATGAAGCTGGTATTGAAGATATTGGCACTGCCGGTGCTGTTCGTTGTAAAAGTGATTTGCGTTCTTGGAAATCTGCTTACAAATGTTGTATCCTATGTGATTGGCATATTTCTATCTTCATTTAGAATCAGAAAAAGCGCGTGAACGGGGGCTTAAAAACATCCAGATACGCCGCAACGGTATTCCCGTCAGTATTCTCATCATTCAGTCTGTTTTTTCAATCGCATTCAGTCAGATTTCGGGATTCCATTCAGCCGTTTTCAAGTCCACACATTATCATCGTAAAACCCTGAGAAACCGGAATTGGCGGGCAAGGATACCGACGAACCCAGAGAAATTCCGAAAAATCTATCGACTACAGCCCTCTTTCATGCTATAATCAGAAAAAGCGCGTGAAAGGGGGCTTTTCTATGGCCGAAGAACTGAAAAAACCCAAAGCCCCCCTGAGTGTGGGGCTGCTGGCCCATGTGGACGCGGGGAAGACCACCCTGTCGGAGGCGATGCTCTATAGGTCCGGGGCCCGGCGGGTGCTGGGGCGGGTGGACCACGGGGACGCTTACCTGGATACGGACCGGCTGGAGCGGGAGCGGGGGATCACGATCTTCTCCAAGCAGGCCCGGCTGGAGACGAAGTCCCGGGCGGTGACCCTGGTGGACACTCCGGGGCATGTGGACTTCGGCGCGGAGACGGAGCGGGTATTGCCGGTGCTGGACTGCGCCGTGCTGGTCATCAGCGGAACCGACGGGGTCCAGGCCCACACCCAGACCCTGTGGCAGCTGCTGGAAAAGCACCGGATCCCCCTGTTCCTCTTCGTGAACAAAATGGACCTGGATGGGGCGGACAAGGAGAAGATCCTTTCCGATTTGCGGCAGAAGCTCAGCGAATGCTGTGTGGATCTTGCCCAGCCCTGGGAGAGCCTCTCCGAGGCGGCGGCCCTGTGCGACGAGGCGCTGCTGGAAGCCCTGGACACCTACGGCCCGGAGCCCAAATATCCCCAGGACTTCATCTTCTTACCGGATGAAGCTCTGGGGATTTATTCGGGCCCTTTGCGGAAAATGGCAGCACAGCTTTACTGATTTTTCAGATACTCTTTAAGCGCCCTGAAAAAAACAGACACGACTGGATTGTCGTTTCCTTCTGCGCATACAAACCCGAAGGTCATACCGGGATTTTTTGCGACAATCGGGATATACGCCACAGATGAGGAATTCTGTCTTCTGACACTTTCGCCAGTGATGTGTATTCCGCCTGTTGAACGGATGGCCCAGGGAACGGTTTCGATATTGTCCGCAAACACTGTCTCAGAAAAGTGAATATGATTTGCCCGCAAATATTGTTGCGTCAGGGATGCAGAGTATGCGTCATTTTCGAGAACAATCAAAGGATAGTCTACCAGATCGCTAAAAGTGACAATATCCTTTTGTGCCAGCGGGTTCTCTCGTGGAATCATGGCAATCATAGATATCGCGCCCACTTTGAAATAATGCATTCCATCGGGGGCAGAAGAACCGATGCTGAACAAAGTCCCGATGTCAATTTTGCGCGCCAGAATATCGGATGCAAGCTGTTGCGGAAGGTAACTATTGCACTTCAGATGAATGTTTGGGTCTTTCTGCTGAAACCATGTAAGAAAGTTTCCGCAGTAATCATCAAGGGCATAATATAGAATTCCAAGTGTCAGCGTTCCTGAAACACGTTCGGAAAGATTTTTCCCGGTTTCCCGCAGAGCGTCGTATTCTTTTAGTATTTTCCGAAAGCTTCGTACAGCGCTAACACCACACTCTGTCAACGAAACACCATGACTGGAAGTTTCCACCAGCCGATACCCCAATTCTTCCTCAATTGCCTGAATCCGTCTGCTCAGTGTCGGCTGGGATATAAAAAGGTTCTTTGCTGCAACGGAATAGTTTTTTGTCTCTGCCAATTCCAGAAATTCACGCATATGCTCCGTTTTCATAGTGTCCCCTCCTATAGAATTTCAGTATAGCACAGCCATGCCGACTATGCAATATGTGAATAACCAGCCCAAGGATTGCATAACCATTTTTCTTATAATACGGTATAGTAAAGATATCCAAATTGAAATAAGGGGGA
Organism: uncultured Eubacteriales bacterium; assembly: GCA_900547405.1. Taxonomy (GTDB): domain Bacteria; phylum Bacillota; class Clostridia; order Oscillospirales; family Oscillospiraceae; genus Faecousia. Next base: position 43,105 of record URGL01000012.1, on the reverse strand, counting down.
CAACAGAATGAAACTTTTCGATTCTTTGGACATGAGCGCTGTATGCGCAAGTTGGGCGCAGAAGGACAATCAGGAATTGTCGTACTATGGCGGCAAAGAGCCTGCTTTCACGCCTGCCGTGCAGGGCCAGCAGACGGGAATGAATCCCAATTCCGGCATTCAGCACTTCAGCGGACTTCACAACGTCCTGGGGGCATGGGAGTTCACCGGCTGGATGGATGAGTGCAATGCCATTTCCAAAACCGGATACATTGGAGACTGGTCCTGGCTGAACAAATTCCGAATTACCGGACCCGATGTAATCAAGTGCATGGAACAGAGCACCATCAATGGTTACAAGAAATTTCCTGTGGGAAAAGGCCGCCACATTGTATCTGTTCTCCCCAACGGTAAGATGATTGGCGATGGCATTGCTTTCCGGGAATCGGAAGATCAGATTCTCCTCACCGGCGGCACCATGATCAAGCCCGGTCTGATGATTCGTCCGGAAGGCTGTGATGTGAAAGTGGAGGATCTGACTGCGGAAATTTTCAATTTCCATGTGCAGGGCCCTGTGTCCACTGCTGTGATTGAAAAGGTTACCGGCGAGGATGTCAGCAACCTGGCATTTATCTCCTTCCGGGATGTGACAATCGCAGAAAAAACTGTCCGTCTGTATCGCGGCGGTATGTCCGGCGAGGTCGGTTACGAGCTGTTTGGCAACAGCGCGGACGGATCTGTGATCTGGAACGCTGTGGTGGAGGCAGGCAAGGAATATGGTCTGCGCCAGCTGGGTCAGAGGAGTCTGATGCTGAACCATCTCCAGGCATACTTCCCCACCATTTGGGTGGATTTCATCCCCGGGATTGTCCCCGGTGCCGAGGCGCTACATCGCTCTCCTGTGGATTATGGCTGGGATCGTTTGGTAGATAAGACTAGAGATTTCCCCGGAAAGGATGCCATCCTGGCAGAGGCTGCCGCGCCCAAAACCAAGTGTGTTACCCTGGAGTGGAACAGCGAGGACTGCATCAACATCTTTGCCTCTTTGTTTGATCCGGAAAAGGAAGCGTTTGAGCAGATGCCGCTTCCTGTAAATACCTCTGATTTCTCCGCTGCGTGTCCTCAGTTTATTCCCGCATTCAGCAAAGATCAGCAGATGATCGGCCTAGTTTCCAATCGGGGTTACAGCTGCCAGTATAAAAAAGTGATCTCGCTGGCGAATATTGACATCCGTTATGCACAAGAGGGGACGGAGCTCTTTGTTCTGTATGGCTCCGAGGGACACCGGCAGACCATGATTCGCGCTACGGTTGCAATAACCCCCTACAAAGCGGATAAGCGGAAGTAATGGGGAGAATACAGGGCTTTCACGCAAACAGACTGTGATTCTAAACCTGCCGTATACTGTCCAATTTGTGATGGTGGTGGTTACTCTTCAAATGAAATCACAGTTTCTTTCGGTAGCTTCTCATTCTGACAGTTCAGAAGATAGGAGATTGCGTATTTTGCAAAAGGATGAGAAATCATTTTGTCCCAGTCTCCAGTCGGATGATTTCTGCAATTGCGGACACGCACATACAGAATATTGTGCTCCCGGTTTGCCATGACGATGTACTGATTCTTTTTCAAGAAAAATCCACAGGGATCTATCGACTACAGCCCCCTTTCATGCTATAATCAGAAAAAGTGTGTGAAAGGGGCTTTTCTATGGCCGAAGAACTGAAAAAAACCAAAGCCCCCCTGAGTGTGGGGCTGCTGGCCCATGTGGACGCGGGGAAGACTACCCTGTCGGAGGCGATGCTCTATAGGTCCGGGGCCCGGCGGGTGCTGGGGCGGGTGGACCACGGGGACGCTTACCTGGATACGGACCGGCTGGAGCGGGAGCGGGGGATCACGATCTTCTCCAAGCAGGCCCGGCTGGAGACGAAGTCCCGGGCGGTGACCCTGGTGGACACTCCGGGGCATGTGGACTTCGGCGCGGAGACGGAGCGGGTATTGCCGGTGCTGGACTGCGCCGTGCTGGTCATCAGCGGAACCGACGGGGTCCAGGCCCACACCCAGACCCTGTGGCAGCTGCTGGAAAAGCACCGGATCCCCCTGTTCCTCTTCGTGAACAAAATGGACCTGGATGGGGCGGACAAGGAGAAGATCCTTTCCGATTTGCGGCAGAAGCTCAGCGAATGCTGTGTGGATCTTGCCCAGCCCTGGGAGAGCCTCTCCGAGGCGGCGGCCCTGTGCGACGAGGCGCTGCTGGAGAATTATCTGCAAAGCGGCACCGTCACAAAGGAAAATCTCAGGGGCCTCATCGAAAAGCGGAAGCTTTTCCCCGTCTGCTTCGGCTCCGCGCTGAAGCTGCAGGGGGTAGAGGCTCTGCTGGAAGCCCTGGACACCTACGGCCCGGAGCCCCAATATCCCCAGGACTTTTCCGCCCGGGTGTACAAGATCTCCCGAGACCCGGCGGGGACCCGGCTGACCTGGCTGAAGGTCACCGGAGGAAGCCTGGCCGTTCGGTCAACTCTGCGTTATGTCAACCAGAAAGGGGATGCCCTGGAGGAAAAGCCCATCCAGCTGCGGCTGTACTCCGGGGATAAGTTCATCCAGACGGAGACATTAGAGGCCGGAGAGCTGGGAGCGGTGACGGGTCTCACCGGCACCTACGCCGGTCAGGCCCTTGGAGATATTCCCCAGGCCCCCAAGGCTATGCTGGAGAGCGTCATGACCTACCGGGTGAACCTGCCGCCCCACTGTGACACCGTAACGGCCCTGCAAAAGCTGCGGCAGCTGGAGGAGGAGGACCCTCAGCTGAAGCTCCACTATGAGGGGGGCCAGATCCATGTGGGCCTTATGGGTCAGGTCCAGCTGGAGGTTTTCCGAAGCCTGGCGAAAGACCGGTTCGGCCTGGACATCACCTTGGACGACCGGAAAATATTCTACAAAGAGACCATCGAAAACACGGTGGAGGGGGTGGGCCACTTCGAGCCTCTGCGGCACTATGCCGAGGTCCATCTGCTCTTGGAGCCCCTGCCCAGGGGCAGCGGACTGGTCTTCGACAGCCGGTGCCCCCTGGATGTGCTGGATGCCAACTACCAGAGCCTGGTCCTGACCCATCTGGCGGAGAAGGTCCACCGGGGCGTCCTCACCGGAGCCCCCATTACGGACATGAAGATCACTCTGCTCATCGGCAAGGCCCACCTGAAGCACACCGAGGGCGGGGACTTCCGCCAGGCCACCTACCGGGCCGTGCGTCAGGGACTCATGCAGACGAAAAGCATCCTCCTGGAGCCCTGGTACAGCTTCCGTCTGACGGTGCCCCAGCAGATGATCGGCCGGGCCATTACGGACCTGCGGGCCATGGGGGGCGAGATGGAAGCCCCGGAATCCCTGGGGGATACCGCCAGCCTGGAGGGCACCGTCCCGGCGGCGGAGGTGAAGGACTACGCCCAGACTCTGGCCGCCTACACCCAGGGACTGGGCCGGCTGAGCTTGACCCTTTCGGGCTACGCCCCCTGCCACAATGCCCAGGCCGTCATTCAGGCGGCGGGCTACGACCCGGAGGCGGACACGGAAAACACCCCGGACTCCGTCTTCTGCGCCCACGGGGCAGGCCACACCGTCAAGTGGGACCAGGTGAAGGACTTCATGCACCTGGAAAGCGGCCTGAAAGAGGAAAAGCCGCCCCAGATCCTGGTGCGGCCCAGCATTGACGACACAGAGCTGGAAAAGATCATGGAGCGGGAGTTCGGCCCCATCCGGCGGCCTCAGTATGCTGCCCCCAGAAAGGCCGCCACCGCTCCGGTGACCATCCGGCCTCCAAAAGAAAAGTACCTGATCGTAGACGGCTACAATATCATCTTCGCCTGGGAGCACCTGGCGGAAACAGCCAAGCAGGACCTGGACGCCGCCCGGCGGCACCTGTGCGACATTCTATCCAGCTACGCCGGCTTTACCAAATGCCACACCGTGGTGGTCTTCGACAGCTACCGGACCCCCGGCGGCGAAAAGCTCCGGACCCAGGGCATCCAGGTGGTCTACACCCAGCAGGCCCAGACGGCGGACCAGTACATTCAGGACCTGGCCGCCCAGATCGGCCCCAGCTACACGGTCCGGGTGGCGACCTCCGATTCTCTGGTCCAGCTCAGCGCCTTCCGGTCCGGCGTGCTGAGAATGTCGGCGCGGGAGCTGTACGAAGAGGTAGAGCGGGTCTTTGCGGATATGCGCAGGTACTATTGATATTGAAAAGAAAATCAGGAGGGGGCATTTGAATGAAGAACATGAAAATAGACGCCAATGGAACAGAAATCAGGGTGATGGGCGATGTTATAAATGAAGATGCCTACATTTCACTCACGGATATCGCAAAGTATAAAAATCCAGACAATGCCTTTATTGTTGTTGCGAATTGGATGCGCAATCATTCTACGATTTCATTTTTAGGCCTGTGGGAACAAATTCATAATCCAAACTTTAAACCTATCGAATTCGATAGGTTTAAAGCAGAATCCGGAGACAATGCGTTTACATTGACACCACAGCAGTGGATAAAAGCAACAGATGCAATAGGAATCATATCAAAATCAGGCCGATATGGCGGCACTTATGCGCATACAGATATTGCTTTTGAGTTTGCCTCGTGGATTTCGCCAGAATTTAAGCTCTATATTATCAAGGATTATCAGCGGTTAAGGAAAGACGAAGCAGCTCGGTTAGCGATTGGATGGGATGTAAAGAGGGAGCTTTCAAAAATAAACTATCGTATTCATTCGGATGCGGTAAAAGAATGTTTGATCGCGCCCACATTGTCTGCCCAGGAAATGGCGTATACATATGCTTCAGAAGCGGATATCTTAAATATGGCTTTGTTTGGAAAAACAGCGGCACAATGGAGAAGTGAAAAAGGGGTCAAAGGGAAGACTCCTAATATCAGAGATTTCGCTTCAGCGGAAGAATTGGTTGTGCTTATCAATCTGGAAGATACGAATGCAGACCTGATAAGACAGGATGTGCCGCAAATGGAAAGGCTAAAACTATTAAGAGAAAAGGCGTACAGACAATTAGAACTTTTGAAAAAGAACCAAGATACGATTGATTCACTAAAGAAAAATCTGATTGATTCGTGAATGTAAACCACAAGGAGGAACCCTATGGAAACAGCACAGGAACAAAAAATGGACGAAAAGCTTCGGCAGTCCGAGGCCCGGGAGGAGAGATTCCAGCATCTTTTCCGTCATCTGCTCCACATGCTGGAAAAATTCATCGCCATCATCACCCTCGTCGTGCTGCTGGCGGCCATGGGCCGGGAGATCATTGAGCTGATCCTGCACCCCGGCGCCACCAGCAACGTCAGCGGCTTTCTACATGAGATCCTGACCATTGTCGTGGGGCTGGAGTTCGTCCGGATGCTCATCGACACCACCCCCGCCAGTATTCTGGAGGTCCTCACCGTAGCCATCACCCGCCACGTGATCCTCAGCCACGACGACCCTGTCAGCAACCTTCTCAGCGTTGCCTGCATCGCCGGTCTCTTCGCCATCCGCCGGTTCCTCTTCCGCAGAGGCGAACTGAAGCAGGAAATGGTGGAGAAGGAGTAATAGAACGAAAATCAATGACCGCCCGGTTCCTTTGCTGGAACCGAGCGGTCTGTTCTATTATTTCCCCGCCAGCCGCTGGCAAAACCGCAGCATCCTGGTGGCGTTCCGCTCCAGCTGCTGCCGTGTCAGCTTCCCTGCCCGGAGCTTTTTCAGTAGCCGGTCGTAGTCCGCCTTGCTGCCGGGCATGAACAGGTCCCCGCCGGCCATGGCCACATTCCCCGGGTCAGGTCTCGGGAAGCGGCGGCTATTGTACATGCCGGGGCCTTCTACCACCCAGTCGGTCATGACAATGCCCTGGAAGCCGAATTCGCAGCGGAGTACGTCCTGGGTCAGCTCCCGGCTTTCGGAGGTGTGGACGCCGTTGATGAGATTATAGGAGGTCATCACCGCGGCAGGCTGACTCTCCCGGATGCACAGGCCGAAGCCTCTCAGGTAGATCTCCCGCAGGGCCCGCTGGGAGATCAGGCTGTTGGTGTTCACCCGGTTGTATTCCTGATTGTTGGCGGCGAAGTGCTTGATGGTCACACCCCGGCCCGGGTGCTTCTGGACTCCTCGGGTGACGGCGGCGGCGGTGAGGCCGGAGACCAGAGGGTCCTCGGAGTAGTACTCAAAATTCCGGCCGCAGAGGAGATTTCTGTGGATATTCAGGGCGGGAGCCAGCCACAGGTGGACGCCGAAGCGCTCCAGCTCGTCCCCTACAATGTCGCCGCAGGTCTCGGCAAAGGGGATGGAGAAGCTCTGGGCGATGGCCGTGCCGATGGGGATGGCTGTGGCATAGCGGTGCTTTTCCACGGCACCCTTGGGCAGCTTCCTGGGGGGATCCACCGCCAGCTGCATGGGCTTGGTCAGAAGCTCCCGCATAGTGGGGATCATCTGGAAGCCCAGGCCGTGGGCCCCGTGCTTGTCCTCATAATAGTCCTTCACCAGCCGCACCCCGGCGGGGCCGTCGGCCATGATGACCACGGGGAAGCCCTTGTCCAGCAGGGCGGAGGTGGTCTCCCCGGCGGTGCCGGGAATCTTTGTGCCGGAGTCTCCCACGAAGGAGGACCGGCGCTTTATTTGGAAGGAACCAATGCTGATGCTGGCCAGCTCCTGATTCGTCAGGGCTTGGACCTGGGGGTCCGGCAGAAGGGGATCCGCGTAGGAGACGGTTTTCGCAGCCAGATTGGAAAGGTCCAGATCGTAGACCGGAAGCTCCCGGGGGAGCTCCCAGGTCTTCACCGGCACCCAATCCCGGAAGTCCGGGGAGCCGGAGAGGGTTTTTACCCGCAGGGTCACCACGTCCTGGGCCAGATGCAGAATGCCGATGGGGGACGTGTCCTGGGAGGAGGCACCGAAGCGGAGCACATAGTCCCCCCGTTCCAGAATATAGCAGGCCCGGCTTTCGTCAAAGGAGGCCAGATCCGCCATGTGGAAGCTGACCTCCATCCGGCAGCTTCGGCCGGAGGAGAGCTCCGGCGTCTTGCCGTAGGCGGCCAGGACCTGATAGGGCTGATCCAGGGTCCCCCAGGGGCAGGTCACATAGACCTGGACCACCTGCTTGCCGGGAAAGGCCCCGGTGTTGCGAATTTCGGCCCAGACCGTGACCAGGTCCCCGGCCACGGACACCGAGGCGGCTTTCATGGCAAAGTCCGTGTATCCCAGGCCGAAGCCGAAGGGGAAGGTGGGGCGAACCTTGGCGCTGTCATAGTACCGGTAGCCTACGTATACTCCCTCGCCGTAGCGGTTATCCTCCTTCATGCCGAATTCCGCCCGGGGGCAGAAGGTATCCGCCGGGGCCCAGGTGGTGGTCAGCTTGCCGCTGGGATAGGCAAGGCCCAGCAGAATATCCGCCAGCACCATGCCGGTCTGGACCCCCAGCTGGCTGAGAAGCAGAATATCGTCAATCTTGTCCGCAACGGTCGTCAGGTCCACAGGCCCGCCTACGTTCAGCACCAGCAAAAAGAGGGGATACATCTTCTGCAAAGCCAGAATGTCCCGCTTTTCGCTTTCCGTCAGCAGCACGTCCCCGGGGGCTACCTTCCGGTCGCTGCCCTCGCCGGAGACCCGGGAGAGGACATACACGGCGGCGTTGCACCGCTGCTCCAGGGGGATGGCGTATTCCGGCTCCGGCATGACGGCGCCCATGCCGTCCAGGAGCACGCTGCGGTGATGCTTTTTGGCCTGAGCCCGGAGCTTTTTCAGAAAGTTCTCCTTGGCCTTGGCCCGGAGCCTGTCGTATTTATCCAGCCAGTCCTTGGTGGTGACCCGAAAGCCGTTGGCTTCCAAAGCCTCCTCCACATTGTAGAAAAACCGGGAGTTCACCTCCCCGGATCCGGTGCCGCCTTTGACGGTGTGCCGCCCGCCGCTGCCGTAGAGGGCAATGTCTCCGGGCCCCGGCAAGGGGAGCTTGCCGCTGCGCTTTAAGAAAAGGGTGCATTCCGCTGAGGAAGCCCGCAGAGCGCTTAAATGGCGGCGTTCGTATTCTTCCAGTTGGATGTCCATAGGAGTCCCTCCTTTGTTGCTTTGCTGCTGTGTTTCAGCCAATGCCTTCCCCTGCGCTTAAGGTGGCACGGGCAAAGCCCGTGACGGATGAGGGGAGTCCGGCGTTCCGAAAGCACCGGGCCCGGTTTTCATCTCTGGGAGTCAGCCCTTCCTTCCAAGCTGCCGCAGGCCGTAATCCCCCGCCCACCAGGCGGCGAGAGCCAGGCACAGAGGCAGCACCAGGGTGAGAATATAGACGGCCATATCCGGGTGGGCCAGGCTGACGCCCAGGGCCAGGCCGGTGTTGACGGGGCCATAGTCCCGGGAGTCGAAGGCCGCCTCCCGGTCATCTCCCAGGAGGAAGAATTCCGCATCCCCCAGGGTGATTTTCATGGTGCCGGTTTCCCGATAGGTGGCGGCCTGAACACCGGGCTCCAGATAGCTTTCCTCCAGCTTCACCCCGCCGATCAGCACGTCCCCCTCCGGGGTGATCTCCACAGTCTCCCCGGGAAGGCCTACGATCCGGCGGATGGACAGGTCCTTCTCCCGGTCTGTCCGCATTCCCGTACCGGCCCGGAAGCAGAGAATATCCCCCCGCTCATAGGGCCCCCCTTTTTTGCACAGCAGAAAGTCGCTGTTGCGGTAGGTGGGGAACATATCGTTGCCCTGGACCCGGGAGAAGATCCGGGCACTGTAAAAGCCAAAGAGCAGCCCCAGCAGCACCAGGGCCAGCAGCACATCCGCCCAAAAAATTGTGGTGGCGGACAGTGGGGAAGTTTCCTTTTTCATGGCGGTTACCTCATTTCACAGTCTGACTTTTAACGCTTTTGCCCGGAACAGGAATGCCAGGGCCACAAACAGGCCTACGCAGGCCAGGCCGTATACGCCGATGGCGATGAGCCCCGGCAGGCTGGGCAGAAGCCCTTTCAGCCCCAGCACTCCGGCGGTGGAGAGGATCATCACGGCATTGTTCCGGGCTGTCTCCACCAGAAAGCCCCGGAACTCCGGATAAAGGCCGTAGTATTTTTTCATTTTGACCAGAATCATGACCAGGGACAGGAGCCCTGCCAGCACAGTGCCCAGGATGATCCCGGACAGCCCCAGAAACCGGACCAGGATCAGGCTCAGCACCAGGTTGGCGCAGCTGACCGCAACGCTGTTGCGGAAGGTGGCCCCCGTGTTGCCCTTGCCGAAGAAATAGCGGTAGATCAGGTCCCGGACGATGTTGTTCTGCTGGCCCACCAGGTACAGACAGCTGCAAAAATAGACGCTGGCAGAGGCGGCGGCATCGAATTTGCCATGGAGAAACAGCAGGTCAATGCCCTCTGCCCCTACGCAGACAAAGCCGCCGAAGAGCAGACACACCGCCAGCTGGAAAAGCATGGCGTAGTCCCACAGGGCCTTCTGCCCTTCCCGCTCGGTGTGACCCTCCATTCTGGCCACGATTTTTGGGAAGGCATATACCGTCAGGTTTCCGATGATGATGGTATTCACCAGGCTCACCACCATATTGGCATAGCTGAGGATGGTGAGCTGCCCGTCCCCCAGCTCCGCGGCAATGAGAGAATCCACCAGAGAGTGGATGCGGTACACCCCCGTGGAGAAAACGCAGGGCAGGAAAATGGCCCACAGGGCCTTGAATTCCGGGGACCGGAACCGGAACCTGGGCCTCCACCGGAAGCCGCAGTGGATGGCGATCCCCAAGTCCAGGATCAGGTTGACAATGGCCGCCAGGGACAGGTCCCACAGGTAGCCGTAAATGGTCAGGTCCTTTTGGAGCAGGATCAGCACCACCGCCAGACAGTTGCAGCCCAGGAGGATGACCTTGGGGATGTTGTAGCGGTTCTCGCATTGGTAATAGGCGGTGGTCACCGCCAGAATGCCCGTGACGCCCTGGATGACGATGGTGTAGAGCATCACATCCCCGGCAATGGCCTGAAAGTCTCCCCCCCGGGAGCTGAAGAGGGCAATGACCGGCTCCCGCAGCAGGTAGATCAGGCCCGTGCCCCCGAAGACCAGCAGATAGAGCAGGGTCAGGAAGCTGTCCACCGCCGCCCGGGGCTTCTTCTGCACATAGGCGGGAATGATCACCGCCGTCACCCCGGAGGACAGGAAGGAGAAGAGGAAGAGAATGATGTTGTTGGAGAAGTTGTAGGCGTCCATCTCCAGGCTTGCCCCAAAGGCCGAGGCCGTCACCGTGGACTTGAGCAGGGCCACACATTGGGTGGCAACGGACAGCAGGAGCATCAGCAGAAGATGCCAGCTCTCCGACCGGAACAGGGAAGGCTTTTTCAATCGGCTACCTCAAAATACGTAGGATGGGGAAATTCCAATATCCCTTATACATTATACCATATCCTTGTCAGAACGCAAGAAGAAAAGGTAAGCCCTGCCGCCGGGACTGGCTGCCCGCGGCGGCAAGGCGGAGGGAGAGAATGTGGATATGAGAGACCCAAGAATCGCCTTCCTAATATAATTAAACAAAATTAAATTAATAGAATTAGTGAAAATGTAGAAATACAGTGACAATAAAAAATAATAATTGACAAGTTTAACAATGCATGCTATCATTCAGACAGATAAATTAAATAAATTAATTTACAAAAAGGAAGGGATACAGAAATGTTAGTTACCATGAAGCGGCTCCTGGACGAAGCCCGGGACAAGAATTACGCCGTAGGCGCTTTCGACACGATGGATCGTGTAACCACCGAGGCCATTCTCAACGCCGCGGAGGAGACCCAGACTCCAGTGATCCTTATGGTGGTGCCACCTTGTGTGAATCCTACCATGATGCCAGATGCGGAAGAGTTTATGCACTATGTGGTAGAGCGCAGTGCCCGCAGCAGCGTACCTGTGGCCGTCCATCTGGACCATGCCCCCAGCTTCGATGACTGCGTCCGGGGCATTAAGTATGGGTGCACCTCCGTCATGTTTGATGGCTCTTCCCTTCCTCTGGAGGAAAATATCGCCATCACCAAGAAGGTGTTAGAGGTAGCCCGGGCCTGCGGCGTTACAGTAGAGGCGGAGATCGGCCACGTGGCGGGCCACGAGGGCAACATGCTCGATGGCAATGTGGCGGATCCATCCTGCTACACCACTGTGGAGGAAGCGGTCCGGTTCTATGAGGAGACGGATGTGGATTGTTTAGCTGTAGCCATTGGCACCGTTCATGGTGTTTACAAGGGTACGCCCCACATTGACTATGACCGGTTGGACGCGATCAAGAAGGCTATTCCCGTGCCTATTGTGCTCCACGGCGGCTCCGGCCTGACGGACGCCGACTACATCAAATTGGTAGAGCACGGTATCAACAAGATCAACTTCTTCACTGCCATGACCCTGGCAGGTGCCGATGCGGTCAAGGAATTTGCCGCCGCTACCCGAAAGTTCCAGGGTACGGACGTAGTCAACACTCTCTATCAGGCAGAGAAAGCAGTCGTTAAGCACCACATCGGTGTTTTCGGAACCCAAAGCATTTAGAAATTAAACCAATACTGAAATGACAAAAAGGAAGGGAACATTATGAAAAAATTGATCAGTATGATGCTATGCGCTGTGATGCTCCTGACTCTAGCATCTGGCTGCGCCAGCAACAGCGATTCCCCCGCCGCATCCCAGGGGACTACTGCGGCAGCTACGGCAGCCCCCGCCGCCAACGGCGAGACAGCTAACGTCAGCACCGACTCCGGTGCCTTCGACCAGTTCGCACGCCCTGCGATTAAGGCCGATGGAGCCCTGAAAATCGCCTGCATCCATCCCAAGCCTGAAGTCGAGAGCCAGAAGCGCTCCATCCTCCAGTGCGAGCTGGAAAGCAAGATGCGGGGCTGGACCTTCCAGGATATCGTTTATGACAGCGACTCCGAGTGGGCGGACCTCTTCAAGAACGTGGTCAACCAGGGCGTGGACGCCATCATCCTGGGTTCCACTGAGTCTATGGAGGCAAAGTTGGACTTGATTGCCGAAGCCAGAAACAAGGGCATCGGTGTCTACTCCAACGACAACCAGGTGGTTCCCGGCGTGATCATGAACTCCACCATGCCCAACGGATCCGCCGCTATGAGTCTGATCTACAAGATCGGCAACGACTACAACTGGACCGCCAAGATCGGCTTCGCCACCGCGGCCACCATCCAGGTCCATCAGGAGCGTATCCTGCCCATCCAGGCTATCTGCAATGTCTACAGCAACCTGGAGGTCCTGGACACCCTGGATTCCGGTGCCGGCGGCGCGGACCCCTTCACCTACTGCGGTGACCAGTCCAAGACCTGGTACCAGAAGTACGGCAAGGAGATCACTGGAGTCATCGGCTCCTGCGATGCGCTGGCTATGCCTATGGCCGAGGCGGCTGCCCAGTACGCAGACTCTCTGAACAGCGACTTCTTCTGCGCCGGTATCGACGGCGGCTCCGACGCCTGGAGCTACATCCGCAACGGCAGCTACTTCAAGTACAGCTACGCACAGCCCTTCGAGATGTTCACCCACAAGGTCTTCGAGTGCATCGACCAGATCCAGGTCAAGGGCCTGAATCCCGGCGACGAGGGCTGTCTGCTGGAAAAAGTAGGCGAGGTCCTGTATTCTGAGGGCATGGTCATCACCCCCGAAAATTGTCCCGCCCCCGGTGCGAACATCAACAGTATCTTTGACTACTATACAGACGATGCCAGTGCTTGGTATAATTGGGAAGGCACCTATATCATCAGCGAGTAAGGCTCTGCGGAAAAGGGTTTCTGAAAACAACGAACGGAATTGGTTTAGCCAGGGGAATGGGGAGGTGCACCTTCCCATTCCTCAACCAGAATGAGGTGACACTACGGTGACGAATACAACTCCTTTATTAAGTATCAGAGAATTGACCAAGCGATTTACGGGGATCACCGCTGTTGACCATGTTAGCTTTGACATCGGACGAAACGAGATCCACGCCTTGATCGGTGAAAACGGCGCGGGCAAGAGCACTCTTTGTAAGATGCTCACCGGCGCATACCCCATCGATGAAGGTTACATTGAAATTAACGGCCAGCGGGTGGACTTCAAAGGTCCCGCCGACTCCATCGCAGCCGGTATTAATATGGTATACCAGGAACGGAATCTGATCGGCTATATGACGGCGGCACAGAACGTGTGTCTGGGTTCCGAGAACCTGAAGGGTATTGCCCTGGACCAGAAGGCCATGCTGACCCGGGCGGAAAAGGTCCGCTCTCAGCTGGGGGTGGATGTGCCCTTGGACGTGCCCGTAGAGAAAATGGGTGCCGGTGCCCAGCAGCTGGTGGAGATTATGCGGGCCACCTCCACCCAGCCGAAGCTGCTAATTCTGGACGAGCCAACCGCCTCCCTGGGTGAGGGAGAAATTGAGCCATTCCTGAAATTTGTGAAGCGGCTGACCAAGGACATCAACATTTCCGTGATCTACATCACCCACAAGCTAGAGGAGATTTTTTCCATCGCGGACAAGGTCACGGTCATGGCCGACGGCAAGCGGACTATGACCGCCAACATGAAGGACTTGACGCCGGATGGATGCGTCCGGGCCATGATACGGGGGGACAAAATCAAAGAGGTCATCATTCCGCCTATAGACTATGAGGCCAACGAGAAGCGGCCTCTGCTTCAGGTGACAGAGCTGACCTATGGCGGCAAGACCCACCGTGTTCCCTTCCATGTGAATAAGGGCGAGGTGGTTGGCTTTTATGGCTTAGTGGGTGCTGGACGGACGGAGACCATGGAGGTCTTGGCCGGTATCCGGATATGCGAAAAGAAGGAGTTTGTCTTCGATGGGGAAACTATCACCGGCGGCGACAGCTTCAAGATGATTCAACGGGGCATGATCCTGACTCCCGAGCTGCGGACCAACGGTATCTTTCCCTCTCTGAACCTAGTGGAAAACATTTGCACCTTGTTTGTGAACAAGTTCGCCACCAAGGCCGGCATGATCAAGAACAAGGAAAGTCGGGACTTTGCGGACCAGGTGTTGAAAAAGAACGGCACCAAATACCACAGCCGCAATCAGCTGATTTCGGAGCTCTCCGGCGGCAATATGCAGAAAATCATCATCGGCCGGTCCGTAGAGGTGGAAAACCTGAAACTTTTGACGGTGGACGAACCCACTGCGGGACTGGACCTGGGCGCTAAGAGTGAAATTTACTTAAAGATCCGCCATCTGGCGGATGACCTGGACAAGAGCGTGGTCTTTATCTCCTCGGAGCTGGAGGAACTCATCAAGGTCTGCAACAGAATGTACATCTTCTACAGCGGCGATGTGGTAAAGGAGCTTAGACGGGAGGACTTTGACCGGGAATTGATTCTGAGTTATGCCCTGGGAGGAATTGGAAATGGCAACTAAACAGAAAGAGACCATTCAAAAGAGAAATACTGTGGATACGGTGGCCAAGTATTTCCTGCTGATTGCGGATGTGCTGTTGCTGCTGTTCTTCGGCATCATGCGTGCGGGCTTTTGGCAAATCAGCAACCTTATGGACATCGTGGCTACCGCTGCCCTCGTAGGCGTTATGGGCATGGGTGCCAGCATCGTCATGATGGTGGGTGACATGAACTTCGGCGTTGGTGCGGAGGCCACCCTGACGGCAACCATGCTAGGCTGGCTGCTGGGCAAGGGCTTTATCCATTCCTATGTGCTGGGCGTTTTCCTGGCCCTGCTGCTCATCGCCTTCATGGGCGTCATTGACTCCTATTTCGGCGTCATCCTGGGGGTCCCGGCCTTTATTGCCACTCTGGCCATCTCTAAGATCAATGATGGCATCGTGACTTACCTGACGGACAGCAAGACCATGTTCTACAGCAGCTGGCCTGCCTCCTTTAAGTATCTGGGTCAAGCCCGGCTGGGACCGGTACCGGTGATGGCACTGGTATTTATCTTGCTGGCGGTGGTGCTGTGGTTCATTATGGACAAAACCAAGCTGGGCACTTATATCCAGGCCGTGGGCAACAACCCCAATTGCTGCAAGCAGGTGGGTATCAACGTACGGCGGATCAAGATCATTGCCTTCATCATGTGCTCCGTGGTCTGCGGCTTCGCCGGTATCCTGTCGGCCTCTAAGACCAACAACGTCATGTTCACCTTGGGCAGCGGCATTATGATGGACGCCATGGCCTCGGCTATGCTGGGCGCTACCTTCCTGCGGCCCGGCCGCTACAACATTCAAGGAACGGTGGTAGCCGCCCTGCTGACGGCCATCATCTCCAACGGCATTACCTTCTGCGGCTACCCCGACTACATCAAGGATATCATCAATGGCATTATCCTGATTATCGCTGTGGGTTACATCGCCATGACCCGCAAGGAAGGTCTTCCTTCTGTAAAAATGGGTTAGGAGGAACCAACATGACTACGAAAGAAAAGAAACGCCTGGGCGGCTCCACCATCCAGAAATACGCTTTGCTGCTGGCTACCCTTTTGCTGAGCATCGTCTTCGGCCTGCTGTCCCAGACCTTTTTCACGGTGGGCAATATCATGAATATTCTCAGTTCCACTGTGATCCTCTGCATTGCGGCTCTGGGTCTATCCTTGGTCATGATTACGGGGGAAATCGACTTCGCCTGCGGCTCTGAGTTGGCAGCGGGGGCCTGCATCACGGCGGTGCTGTGCAAGAGCGGTATGAACTACTTCCTGGCGGTGCTGCTGGCTATTGTCTTCTGCGGCTGCGTCGGTGCCCTCAACGGATTCCTGCACACCCGCATCGGTATCCCCGGCTTTATTGCCACCATGGGCGTGTCCTTTGTGGTGGACGGCTTTAACAAAATGATCACGGGTTCTACCCGCATTTTCTCCTCCCAGTGGGGTTCCATTTTCGTCTTCATCGGCCAGAGCAAGATTGCCGGTGTGATCCCTGTGTCTGTGGTACTGCTGATTCTCATCGCCGCCGGTATTCTCATCTACACCGAGGGCATGACCAATGGCAGGAAGCTCTACGCCGTAGGCGCCAACAGTGACACCTGCCGCTACGTGGGCATTGACGCCCGGAAGGAAAAAATGAAGGCATTCATCATCAGCGCCATGCTCTGCGGTGTGGCGGGCATTGTCAACGCCTCCCAGATCAATGCGGCTACCCCCTATCTCGGCACCTCCACTATGGTCAATCTGCTGACCATGCTGATGCTGGGTGCCACCTTCTACCGCATCGGCGTCTTCAACGTCCCTGGCACCTTGGTGGGCGCGCTGCTGGTCAACGTCATCAACAACGGCATGGTGCTTATCGGGGCCAAGACCTGGCAGCAGTATGTGGTTCAGGGCGCGGTCATGCTGGCCGCCGTGACTATCATCACCATTTTGAACGTGCGGGCTCGGAAGGGTGTCCGCTAAGCCACAATTTATTAAGGAGGAAACTACAATGGAACAGAAAATGGGCAAGATCGCGCTGAATACCGGCTACTACTCCATGGAAGTCAAGGAATATCCCGTTCCAGAGGCCAAGGATGACGGGGCGGTCATCAAAATCGAGACCTTCTGCATCTGCGGAAGCGACCAGCACTTTGTAAAAATGCCCGGCTCCCATCCTGGCGGTACCGAAGGCCATGAGTTCATGGGCCGTGTCATTTCTTTGGGCGCTAATGCCAACAAGACTCTCCATGTCTACGGCGGCGAATTGAAGGTCGGCGACAGAATCGTGGTCTATCCCCACATTACCTGCGGCAAGTGCCCCAGCTGTTTGACCTACGGAGACGGTGTCTGCGGCGTCTGTGACGACGACTATATCTACGGCGGCGTGTTCAACCTGGATACCAATAAACCCCTGAATCACCAGGCGGAACAGTGGCCCCACTTCAAGGGAGGCTTCTCGGAGTATTGCTACCTGTTCCCCGGCACCTACGTCTGGAAGGTGCCCGAGGATATGCCCGGTGAAGTGGCGGCTCTGCTGGACCCCTGCGCCGTGGCTATGCGGGCGGTAGAGCAGGTCATGACCTCCATCGGCGGCACCGGTGAGGGCTTCAGCCTGACTTCACGGTGCGTGGTTATCGGTGCCGGTGCCATCAGCATCATGACCGCTATGATCCTCAAATCCATGGGTGCCAAACAGGTCATCATCACAGACTTCTTCGACGAGAAGTTGGCCAAGGCCAAGGAAATCGCCAATGTGGACATCACCGTCAACGTGGCGAAGATGACCAGCGACGAACGGGTGGCCAAGATCCTGGAGCTCACCGACGGCGGCGCGGAAGTCGTCATCAACGGCGCAAACCATCCGTCCACCTGTGTGGAAGGTCTGCAAATGGTTCGCAAGCTGGGCTACTATGTGGAGATCGGCAACGCCTTAGACTTTGGCCGGGGCCTCAAGAGCGAGATCAATATCCCACTGGTGGTTTTCGAACGCAACGCCCACATTACGTCTGTCGTTGCCAACACTCCCCAGTGCTTCAACCGGGCCTTTGAGTACCTGAAACGCTGGAGAGAGCTGCCCTTCCAGAAGCTGATCACCCACCGCTTTACCAAGTTGGAGGACATCATCCCCGTCATGAAGCAGATGGGCAACCCCGACTTTATCAAGGCCTCCTGCACCTTTGAGGACTGAGCGTAGAAAGGAACATAGACATGGGTAAGAAAATTGTAGTCATGGAGGACTTCACCGTCCGTGGCACAGACCATATGAAGGTCTTTGACATCCTGGCGGAGAAGTACGGCGCGGAGGTTCAGCACATCCACGTCCAGAAGAACATCCACGATGGCGAGGCATTCGCCAAGATGTTCCTGAATATGGAGAAGAACGGCCCCGACGTCATTGATGAGGAAGAGGAGCTACTGGAGGCCGTCCGGGACGCGGATATTGTCATCTCCCACATCAGCGCTGTCAGCACCAAGGCCGTTAATTCCGCTAAGCATCTGGAGGCTGTATGCATCATGCGTAGCGGTGTGGAAAACGTAAACCTGGCCAATTGCAAGGAAAAGGGCATCAAGGTCATCAACGCACCTGGCCGACTGGCGGTGCCTGTCTCTGAGTTCACCATCGGCCTGATGATCGCAACTATGAAGAACATCGCCCATTCCCACCAGAGAATGCAGGCCAAGAACTTTGACAACAAGTTTGCCAACGATTGCTACAGCGTCAACCTCAAGGGCAAGAACGTGGGCCTGGTGGGCTGCGGCATGGTAGGCTCACGGGTAGCCAGGGTCCTGAAGGCCCTGGAAGCCAACGTAATGATCTACGACCCCTATATGCCCGCCGAGAAAATCGCGGCCCTGGGATATGAGCGGGTAGAGCTCAATGAGCTCTGCGCCAAGGCCGATGTGATTTCCATCCACTACCGCCTGACCCCGGAGACCAAGGGCATGATCGGCCTGGAGCAGTTCGCTCTGATGAAGCCCAATTGCTTCCTCATCAATACCGCCCGGGCAGGGCTGGTGGACGAGGCAGCCATGATGGACGCCCTGGAAAACCGCAAGATTGCCGGAGCTGGTCTGGACGTGTTCCACGAGGAGCCCCTGTCCGAGAATAACCCTCTGCTCTCCATGGATAACGTGACCATTACCAATCACCTAGCGGGGCACTGCGCTGATATCTTCCAGATGACGGCGGACATCATGATGAACGCCCTGAACCACTACTTTGAAACCGGAGAGTGGATCAACCAGGTCCGTTATTGATTCCGAATCACCCACGGCGGTGTTCGCTTTGGGCACCGCCGCCAGCTTAGGAGCGTAACATGAAAAGAAAACTTGTTTGTGTCGTAGACTACGGCACCTCCAATACGAGAGTCAATGCCATTGATGTCTCCAACGGCAGTATCGCCTATTCCGCTTCTCGGAAATATCTGGTGGATGACAAGGGCAAGGGCTACGCCGTTATTTCATCCAATGAGATTTGGTCCTTCTCCGAGGCCTGCATGGGGGAGGTTTATGCCAAGCTCACCGAGGAGGATGAAGTCATCGCCATCTCCTACTCCTTCTTCGGGGACAACCTGATCCCGGTGGACGTCAACGGGGAAGCACTGGACGACTGCATCCTCTGCACGGACCCTCGGGGCGTGGAGGAGGCAGACTATATCAACAGCCAGATCCCGGCAAAGGACCAGAGGGACTCTATCGGAGACTGCTATATGCCCTATAAGTTCGGGGCCAAGGCCCTATGGGTCAAGAAACATGCCCCTTATGCGGCCAACGTAGCCTACTATGACTCTCAGCAGCAGTACGTTTTCCGCAAGTTGGGGCTACCTCCGGTGAACGACTACACTATGGCGGCCAGAAAGCAGCTGTTGGAGCTAGAGAGTGGCACCTGGGATCAGCGTTTTTTGAATGTACTGGGCATTACCCCAGAGCAGCTGGGCTTGTGGATCGTTCCTACCGGAGACATTGTAGGATATATTACCAGCTACGGCAATGTGGACCTGGGTAAGAAGCTCCCGGTGATTGCCGGCGGTCATGACTGCGATGTGGCGATGATTGGCATGGGCCTCATCGACGAGAATGTGGATGCAGTGGGTGATATCACCGGCACCTTCGACCATGTGGGCTACCTGGCAGACAGGCCTGTGAATCTGAAAAAGAACGACGAGACCACTCCCTTGGTCTCCTACAACGGTCCTTTCCCCGGCTCCTCCGTTTGTCTGGGGGCATTTCCCACGGCGGGGGCCACCCTGGAGTGGTTCATGCGGGAAATGAACGAGGGCACTTCCGGTGCGGACTACAACAAATACTGGAGCCGAGTCCAATTTGACGGCAAAGGATCCGTTATGGTCATGCCCACCCTGGACGGCGGCCGGGGGCGCATTGACGGAATCGGTGTGACCACCACCAAGGCGGACCTTTTCAAGGCCGTTATCGAGGCCCTGACCTTTGAAAACCGGCGACTCATCGAGGACTGCGCTAAGGTCAAGCGGGGCCAGGTGAAGCGGGTGCGCATCGGCGGCGGGGCGGCCAACTCAGACGAGTGGATGCAGCTCCGGGCGGATATTTCCGGTGTCACCGTGGAGCGGATGAAGAATATCCAAATTTCTTCCCTGGGCGGCGCAATCTTGGCTGCTGTGGCCGTGGGAGAGTACCCGGACCTCCAGGCCGCTGTGGACTGTATGGTCCACATTGGGGATGTGTTCACCCCCAACGAAGAGGTACGGAAGAAATACGAAGAAAAGTACGGGCTATACAACAAGCGGCGGGCGGAAGCGGAGAAAGGTCTGTTTTAAAGCCCCCAAGAAATACATAGGAGGAACTGATATATGAGATATAAGCAGTTTGGAAGCACAGGCGTAGAGGTTTCTGCCCTGACCGTCGGCACTTGGGCCATCGGCGGCGCAAACTGGGGCGATGTCAACAAGAATGACTCCATCAAAGCCATCCATGCCATGCTGGACAACGGTGTCAATAGCATCGACACTGCCCCGGCCTACAACTTTGGCGAGTCCGAGAAGGTAGTAGGTGAGGCCATCCAGGGTCGTCGGGATAAGATTTTTCTGACCACCAAGACTGCCGTATACAACTCCAAGGAGCAGCCCTTTGTAAAGGACGGCCGACGGGAGACAGTGCTGCGGATGTGCGAGGATTCTCTGAAAAATCTGCGAACGGACTACATCGATCTGATGGTTATCCACTGGCCGGATATCGAACACAACGCACCCCTGTCCGAAACCATGGGAGCCCTGGAGGAATTGAAGCAGGCGGGCAAAATTCGCTTCATCGGCGTTTCCAATTTTGATCAGGCTCTCATTGAGGAAGCCCGGAAGTATGGCGACATCGCTGCTTTGCAGCCTCCTTACTCCATGGTTAATCGCTCCGCCGAGGAACTTATGAAGTGGACCGCAAGCCAGGGTATGGCCAACATGACCTACGGTTCCTTGGGTGCCGGCATCCTCACCGGTGCCATCCGTACCCTACCCAACTTCGCCCCGGATGACATGCGTGTGGCCTTCTATGATTTCTTCAAGGAGCCCAAGTTCTCCAAAGTTATGAAGCTCTTGACCGTTCTCGACGAGATTGCCGCCGCCCACAACGCCCCTGTTGCCCAGGTGGCCGTGAACTGGAACGCCCAGAAGGATTTCGTCTCCACCTCTCTGTGTGGTGTCCGCAAGGTCGAGGAGGCAAATGAGAACTGCCGGGGCTTTGAGTGGAGCCTGACGGCAGACGAGATGGAAACTATCGACAAAGCCATCGACACTTATCTGTAAGACCATGGACCTGAAGCTAACCGGGAAAAATGTCCTCGTCACCGGGGGCGCCGCCGGGATCGGTGCGGGCATCTGTAAGGTGTTTGCTGCCGAGGGGGCCAACCTGGTCGTCAACTATCGCTCCCACCAGGCGGAGGCGGAAGCCTTCGCCCAGGGGCTGCGGGAAACTTATGGTATTGATGCTCTGGCCATCCAGGCGGACATTACGGCTCCGGAGGCGACGGAAAAACTCTTCACCCAGGCACTGGCCCACTTTGGAATCCTGGATGTGCTGGTGAACAACGCTGCGGGGGGTATCTGCTTCAAGCCCTTTCAAGAGTATACGGAGGAGGATTGGCATCTGGCCCAGGCGGGAATCTGTGACCATGTGTTCCGTATGAGTCAGCTGTTTCTGCGGGCCTGTCTTGAGACGGGCCGGGAGGGCAGGATCATCAACGTCCTTTCAAAGTCTGCCATTCTCTCCAGCAGTATCCACAATCTTACCTATGTTACGAACAAGGGAGCTCTACTGGCCCTGACCCGGGGGATGGCGAAGGAATTCGTTTCCCAGGGGGTGTACGTCAACGGTATTGTGCCGGGCTATGTCCGCACCCGGGCGCATGCCCAAGGGACGGAGCGGACGGAGCGAGTAAAAGGCTTGCTGCCCCTGCGTAGGTTTGCCGAACCGGAAGAGATCGGGAACGTGGCAGCCATTCTCGCTTCTCCTTTGTTTATCCAAATGGTGGGGGCCATTGTCGACTGCACCGGCGGAACATTGATTTAAAAAGAGGTGTAACGAATGAAGAAAAACGGTCTGTTAAATGCGGAGCTCATGGGCGAATTGACGAAGTTGCGCCACCAGGACAAGTTTGTGATCTGCGACATCGGCTTTCCCATCCCTAAGGGGTCCAAAATGGTGGACGTGTCCTTAGTGGAGGGGTTGCCTAGCTTTTTGCAGGTCCTGAAAGCGGTCCTCAATGAGGTGATTGTGGAGGACTATGTGATCTTCGATTTTATGAAGGATTACAATGTGGAATACTACGATTTTCTCCGGGAAAACCTGGTGAATCAAACCTCCTCTCAGGTGTCTATGGAAGAATTTGTGCGGCTGTCTGAAAATGCCAAGTTGTTCATCCGTACGGGAGAGCCCAAGCCGGCCTCCAACATCCTACTGACTTCGGCTACCGGTGTGCGGCTTATGAATGAGAAGCTGGATGTCCGTTTTGACAGTGTTCTTTAAGATGTCCCAAAAACATGGCACGGACTCACATACCGGAAAAATCCGCTGGATCTGTGTTATATAGGAAAATATTTCCGATAAGACATCAGTCTCCCTTGACTTTGTGCGGAAAGCCGGATAAAATCATATATAAAGTAATTGATTTAATACTACGCCTTGCCACCGACCCCGGCGGGAGGGTGGAAGCCCCGGAAGGATGGAGCTTTTATGGGAGAAATCAACGTATATGACCCCAGGTTTTCTGCGCTGAAAAGAATGCAGCGCAGTGGAAAAAACGCCTCTACAATTCTACAAGACAACCGAAACCTGGTGATGCAGCTGATCTACGAAAACGGCAGCATCTCCAGAAAACAGTTGGCGGACATTACAGGCCTCCAGCTGGCCACCATTACGATCATCATCAAGGAGCTGCTAGCCCAGAATCTGATCCGGGAAAGCGGACGGGTAGATGGTGGCAGTGGCCGGTCTGTCCAGACCTTCTGCATGACGGAGAGCCTTTGTGCCATCGCTATCCGTATGACGGAGGTTTACGTTAAGGTGGCGGCCTACGATGCCCGGGGAGAGAACAAGTATGTCCGGAAGGTATTTTTTCGTTCAGAGGATACCGTTTCCGAGTGCCTAGGTATTGTAATGGACAGCATTCGGGAAATCGAGGATCGGCTGGGCAAAGAGAATATTTTGGGCATCGGACTAGGGGTGGAGCACCGCTATCGCTTGATCGATGATGACTACGCAGTCTGGGACGATAAGAAGCAGGCCTATGTCCATATCGGGAAGATGCTCTACGATATGACTCACTACCATGTCTTCACCAACCGGTCCATTAACTACTCGACCTACCGGCTTAACCGGGATTTCAGCGACCAATTGGGCAGCAATACCTGCCGCATCCTGGTCAATATCAACGTGGGCTATGAGCTGGAAAGCGCCATCATTATTAACAACGAGATTATATACGGAAAAAACGGTCGATGCGGCCAGCTGAAAAATCTAAGAGTCAGCAAATCCAATGATCTGACCTACAAGGATGTGGTTAGCGTTCCGGCTATGCTGAATCGGGCGGGGGAACTACTGTCAGAGTACCCAGAGTCGGAGATAGCCTCCATCGAAGATCTGAACATCCGGGATCTGATTCGGGGCTACGACAATGGGGATCTTCTGTGCCGGAAGCTCTTCAGCGAGGTGTGCTATCAGCTGGGCTACTGCGTGGCGGAACTGTTGCGCTGGTTGGACCCAAACCTGGTGTTCGTAGGGGACGAACTCCCGGGCTCCCAAGAATTTCTACAGGAGCTCCGGAGTTATGTGGCAAAATACTCCGACGAGCGCCTGGCCCAGCGTGTCCACAATCTGCATAAGGAACGCATTACCAAGAACGACCCCGCCCTCATCGGTGCCGCGGACTTCACCTTCCAAAAGATCATCAGCGAAACCGGTCTGGGAAGGACGGACTGAAATAAAGAAACTGTTATCTTTGACAAGTCTAAAGCGGAACGCAAAATGCGTCTGTGAGCCTAGCTATACGGCAAGCTCGCAGACGCAGAAACTTAACAGGAAATATCTTTTGATACAAAAAATCCGAACCCATCCCCCACAGGGAAGAAGTTCGGATTTTTCATGTTTGGTGGAGACTACGGGACTCGATTGCCGAATTTGCCTCAAGGCAAATTCATACGGTGACAGCCAGTTTTTGAACTGGCTGTTGTGATATGCCACCGGCATATCACATTGAAGTGGGTTCGAGTCCCCGACTTGCCAAGAGTAAAAAAACACCACCCAACAGGGTGGTGTTTTTGACTGGTGGAGACTACGGGACTCGAACCTGTGACCTCATGCGTGTGAAGCATGCGCTCTAACCAGCTGAGCTAAGCCTCCATAGCAGGAACACGATGTATTATACAGGATATTCCTCTTTTTGTCAAGTGCTTTTTTTCTTTTCCGGTCGGTGAAATTCTTCTTGACAAATCTCAAATCCGTGCTATTATATCGGTAATAAGTTATCGGTAAGAAAATACTGATACAATTCAAGGAAGGATGACGCCCTATGGAAAAGACCTATCCCGTCGTTACGAATGCTCAGGAGCTTACGGAGGCTTTGGAGCGCTGCCGTCAGGCGCAGAAGGTGTTCGCAAGCTACAGCCAGGAGCAGGTGGACAAGATTTTCAAGGCGGCTGCCATTGCGGCCAACAAGATGCGCATTCCTCTGGCAAAGATGGCCGTGGCCGAGACGGGCATGGGCGTTGTGGAGGACAAGGTGATCAAGAATCACTACGCCGCCGAGTATATTTACAACGCCTACAAGGACACCAGGACCTGCGGCGTCCTGGAGACCGATGAAGCATATGGCATCCAGCGGATCGCGGAACCCATCGGCGTCATCGCCGCGGTGATCCCCACCACCAATCCCACCTCCACCGCCATCTTCAAGACCCTGATCTGCCTGAAGACCCGGAATGCCATTGTCATCAGCCCCCACCCCCGGGCAAAGGCCTGCACCATTGCCGCCGCCAAGGTGGTTCTGGAGGCGGCTGTAGAGGCCGGCGCTCCTGAGGGGATCATCGGCTGGATCGATGTGCCCAGCCTGGAGCTGACCAATCAGGTCATGAGGGAAGCGGACCTGATCCTGGCCACCGGCGGCCCCGGCATGGTAAAGGCCGCCTACTCCTCCGGCAAGCCCGCCTTGGGCGTGGGCCCCGGCAACACCCCTGCCGTCATTGACGACAGCGCCGATATTCTGCTGGCCGTGTCCTCCGTGATCCACTCCAAGACCTTTGACAACGGTATGATCTGCGCCTCCGAGCAAAGCGTAGTGGTGCTGGATAAGGTGTATGATGCCGTCCGGGAGGAGTTTGCCGCCCGGGGCTGCCATCTGCTGACGGAGGAGGAGACGGAGAAGCTTCGCGGCACCATTCTTGTGAATGGCGCTCTGAACGCCAAGATCGTGGGCCAGTCCGCCCACACCATCGCCGCCCTGGCGGGGGTGGAGGTGCCGGAGAGCACCAAGATCCTCATTGGTGAAGTAGACTCTACGGACCTCAGCGAGGCCTTCGCCCACGAGAAGCTTTCTCCCGTGCTGGCCATGTACCGGGCAAAGGACTTTGCCGACGCGCTGAACATTGCCGACCGGCTGGTCCGGGACGGGGGCTTCGGCCACACTGCCTCGGTCTATCTGGACCCGGTGAACGCCAAGGACAAGCTGGATGCCTTCGCCGCCAGAATGAAGACCTGCCGGATCCTTGTCAACACCCCCTCCTCCCAGGGCGGCATCGGCGACCTGTATAACTTCAGGTTGGCCCCCTCCCTGACCCTGGGCTGCGGCAGCTGGGGCGGAAACTCCGTGTCGGAGAATGTGGGCGTCAAGCACCTGCTGAACATCAAGACTGTTGCCATCCGGAGGGAGAATATGCTGTGGTTCCGCGCGCCTGAAAAGGTTTATTTCAAGAAGGGCTGCCTGCCCGTGGCCCTGAGTGAGCTGAAGGGCCACAAGAAGGCCTTCATCGTCACCGACACCTTCCTGTTCCAGAACGGCTACACCAAGCCCGTGGAGGAGAAGCTGGAGGAGCTGGGCATTGCTCACACCACCTTCTACAATGTAGCCCCGGATCCTTCCCTGGCCTGCGCCAGAGAGGGTGCCGCCCAGATGGCGGCCTTCCAGCCGGATCTGATCCTGGCCATCGGCGGCGGCTCCGCCATGGACGCGGGCAAGATCATGTGGGTCCTCTACGAGCACCCCGAGGCGGATTTCCTGGATATGGCCATGCGGTTTGTGGATATCCGCAAGCGGGTCTACACCTTCCCCAAGATGGGTGAAAAGGCTTACTTTGTGGCCATCCCCACCTCTGCCGGTACCGGCTCCGAGGTGACTCCCTTCGCCGTCATCACCGACGAAAGCACCGGCGTCAAGTATCCCCTGGCCGACTATGAGCTGCTGCCCAAAATGGCCATTGTGGATGCGGACATGATGATGAACGCCCCCCGGGGCCTGACCGCCGCCTCCGGCATCGATGCCGTGACCCACGCTCTGGAGGCCTATGCCTCCGTCATGGCCACGGACTACACCGATGGCCTGGCCCTGCGGAGCCTGAAGCTGATCTTTGCCAATCTCCCCGCCGCCTACGAGCAGGGTGCCAAGGCCCCCCGGGCCCGGGAGAATATGGCCAACGCCGCCACCATGGCCGGTATGGCCTTCGCCAATGCCTTCCTGGGGGTCTGCCACTCCATGGCCCATAAGCTGGGCGCCTTCCACCACCTGCCCCACGGCATTGCCAACGCCCTGCTCATCCGGCAGGTCCTTCGGTTCAACGCCGCCGAGGTCCCCGCCAAAATGGGCACCTTCTCCCAGTATGACCACCCCCACACCCTGGCACGCTACGCGGAAGTGGCCGACTACCTGAAGCTGGGGGGCACCACCGACGAAGAAAAGCTCCAGAACCTCATCGATGCCATTACGGAGCTGATGCACAAGGTGGGGATCCACGACACCATCCGGGAATACGGCATCCAGGAGGAGGACTTCCTGTCCCGGCTGGACGAAATGGTAGAGCAGGCCTTCGACGACCAGTGCACCGGCGCCAACCCCCGGTACCCGCTGATGAAGGAAATCAAGGAAATGTATCTGAACGCCTACTACGGAAAGTAAGGCGCTGCGAAACGGGCCGCCCCGGCTGGGGCGGCCCGTCAGTCTGTCAAAAAGTCCAGCTATTGCTGGGCTTTTACTGTATGTCCCTCTATACTGGGTGTCCAGTATGGAGGGGCATATTATTTCAGCAACTTACTTTATTCTTTGAAATAAATAAGATGTCGAGAAACAAAAACGTAAAATTGTTTCTCAATAGTCATTCTTGTACAACTGGCTTCATGCGCATTGAGCATAATATACAAAAGAGGAACGGAAAATGAAACGATATCACAAAATGTTGACGAAAACAGAAACGTACTTTTGGTGAATCCTTTGTGTTTACGAAACGACGTTACTCTAATAGAATGAGGGCAACAGAAAGGAACGAAAGTAATGCGAATTACAATGGATGAGATTGCCAAGCTGGCCGGTGTATCCAAGGCCACAGTATCCCGGGTGCTGAACGATTCCGAATGTGGAGTGGGAGAGCAGACCAGGGTCCGGGTCAAGAAGATCGCTGAAGAACTGGGCTACTCGGTGGAACAGACAGAGAAGAAGAAAAATGTCTCCTTTACGAGATACATCGCGTTGATCCTTCCGGACATCACGAATCCCTTCTTCGCAGACCTTGCGAAGTCGGTAGAGCAGTCCCTCCGTAGAAAAGGCTATTCTCTGGTGTTGGCAAACACGGATTTCTCCGAGGACAACGAGGCGGCCCAGATACGGGAGTTGATGGTCAAACGTTTAGAAGGGATTCTCCTGGTCCCCTCCGGTATCCGAGCCCGGGAGGAGCATGACCTTCCCAGGCGTTACCAGATCCCTATGGTTTTGATGGACCGGAAGCTGGAAGGCATCTCTGACATCCCCGGGGTCTATTCCAACAATGAGTATGCCTCTGTCATCAGTTGTGAGCACCTGATCCGTAAGGGTGCCCGGGACATCGTTTTTATCTCCGGACCCCTGAATGTCTCTACTTCCATCGAGCGATTTGAGGGCTACAAGGCAGTGCTGGCCCAGCACAGCATCCCCTTCCGGCCGGAGATGTGCCGCCATGGCAGCTACACGGTGGAAAGCGGCTACAATGCGGTGCTGGAGCTGGAGCGAAGCGGTATTTCCTACAGCGCTATTTTGGCGGCCAACGATCTGATGGCCCTGGGGGCCCTGAAGGCGGTCCGGGAGTTCGGCTATCGGGTGCCGGAGGATGTGCAGATCATTGGCTTTGACAACATTGAGTTTTCACAGTACTGTGAGCCCTCCCTGTCCACCATGCAGCAGCCTACCTTTGATATGGGAGCGAAGGCGGTGGAGCTGCTGACGGGAATTATTGAAAAAAGAGACCCTGTCCAGCCGGAACGGCTGATTCCAAAGCTATTAATGCGAAAAACAACGAGGTGAGAACCTATGAAACAGAAAATTCTGATCGTTGGCAGCTCCAACGTGGACTTCGTGGTCGGAGTTCGGGAAATGCCCCTGCCGGGAGAGACCCTGATGGGAAGCTCCTTCGACAATGTCCCGGGAGGCAAGGGAGCCAATCAGGCCTGTGCCTGCGGGCGGCTGGGCGGCGAAAGCGTCTTCCTCAGCTGCGTAGGCAAAAACGCCCAGGGGGATATGCTTCTGGAGAGCCTGAGGGGGGCCCATGTGGATACGAGGCGGATGCGTGTCTTGGAGGGGGTGCCTACGGGCATGGCCTTCATCGCCGTAAACGGTGCCGGTGAAAATTCCATTGTGGTAATTCCCGGGGCCAACACCGCCTGCGACATTGGGTATTTTGAGGCCAACGAGGAAGCCGTTCAGGAGGCAGGTATCGTCCTTGCTCAGCTGGAGACTCCGGCAGAGGATGTGTACTGGCTGCTGAAAAAGGCCCACAGCCTGGGAAAGCTGACGATCCTGAATCCCGCCCCCGCACCGGAGAGTCTGCCGGAGGACGTGCTTCCCTTTATTGATTACCTGACTCCCAACGAGACGGAGCTGGCCAAGCTCACGGGGCTTCCCACGGGAACCCTGGAGGAAATCCAAAGGGCAGCCCAGGTATTGCTTTGCAAGGGCGTGGGCCATGTGCTGGTGACCATCGGCTCCCGGGGCGTGTTCCTGTGCGACCGGGAAGGGGCCCGACAGTATGAGACCCGAAAAGTCACCCCGGTGGACACCACCGCGGCAGGGGACACCTTCAACGGCGGCTTCGCCGTGGGCCTTTCCGAGGGAATGGAGGCGGCGGAGGCTATCCGACTGGCCAATGCGGCGGCTTCTCTCTCCGTGACCCGCAAGGGCGCCCAGACCTCGATTCCCAGCAGGGCCGAGGTGGAGGCCCTTTTGGCAGACCGAAAATGAAATTCCGGGCCCTTGGATGGGTCCTGTAAAAAAGAAGGAGGACGATCGGATGAAAAAAGACAGACTGCTGAATCCGGAGATCATCTCGGCCATCGCGTCCCTGGGCCACACCGAATACTTCTGTATCGGTGACTGTGGGCTCCCCATTCCCCAGGGGGTAAAGGTGATCGATATCTCTCTGGTAGGCGGCAACCCCAGATTTCTGGATGTGGTCGATGCGGTAAGGGAGGAGCTGGTGATTGAATCCACCATCCTTGCTTCCGAGATCGACGAGAAAAACCCGACTCTTGCCAAGGAGATGAAGCAGCGTTTCGGCGCGCTTCCCTGCAAGAAGGTATCCCACGAGCAGTTCAAGGAGTTGACGAAAAAAGCACGATGCATCATCCGCACCGGAGAGAATACCTCCTACGCCAATGTGATTTTGGTTGGCGGGGTGAACTTCTGAGGCTCCCCCAAAACAAGGCATTTGTTTCCTTCGGTCAAAGGAAATGCGAAAAATAAAAACAAAAAGGAGAACGTTATGAAAAAACTGATGAGCATCCTCTTGGTCCTGGCTATGGTCCTTTCCATGGCTGCCTGCGGTTCCAAGACCGCTGAGACCACCGCCCCTGCCGCCGCCGCGGATACCACAGCAGCTCCTGCCGCTGAAGGCGGCGAGAAGACCGTCAAAATCGGCCTGAGCATTGCTGGTATGACCATGCCCTACTACGTCCGTATGTACGAAGGCTTCCTGGCTGCTGCCGAAAAGGAAGGCTATGAAGTGACCTTCGCCGACGGCGGCTCCGACGCGGAGTCCACCGTCAAGGCTGTGGAAGACCTGATCTCCAGCGGCATCGATGCCCTGGCCGTTTCCACCAACTTCTCCGAGTCCCTGGTAGACGCTTTCGCTACCTGCAAGGAGCAGGGCATCCCCATTTTCTACATCGGCAACCTGCAGCTGATCCCCGAGGTGAAGGCCAGCATGACCTTCTGGGAAGGCACCCGTTCCGATTCCGCCGGTTACCTGGGCGGCTTGTGGATGGGCAACTATCTCGACAGCATCAACTACAAGAAGGACCTGAATGTGGTCCAGGTCTCCCTGATCCACGATACGCTGCAGCAGCGCTATGAAGGCTTTGTCAAGGGCCTGACCGAGAAGGGCTACACCGTGAACCTGGTGAACACCGTTGGTGACCTGACCCGTGAGAACTCTCTGGCCGGCTGTGAGGATATGCTGACTGCTCATGACGATCTGGATATCTTCTACGGTACCGCCGGCACCTCCGCTCTGGGCGCTTACGATGCCACCCAGAATGCCGGACGTACCGAGGTCATGGTCGTTGGTTTCGACGGCGAAGACGAGGAGCTGAAGCACATCGATGAGGGCGGAAACTACATTGCTACCATTTGCCAGGACCCCGTGGGCGAGTCTGAGGTGACTGTTGAGGCCATCAAGACCGTACTGAATGGTGGTTCTGTTGAGGGCGGCCACGAGACCCCCGCCAAGGTTTACGGCAAGGGCGTTGGCTACGTCACCTCTGATGAGCTGCTGAAGTAATTCGCAAGTAGATAACCGGGCCGGGCGCAGGGGAAATCCGCGCCCGGTCCAGAGACAAAAGGAGGAGCTTTCATGGAGAACATTTTGAAGCTCACGCAGATCAACAAATCCTTCCCTGGCGTCAAAGCTCTGTCCGATGTGAATTTGACAGTCCGAAAAGGGGAGGTCCATGCTCTGGTCGGTGAGAACGGCGCGGGAAAGTCCACGCTGATGAAGATCATCTCCGGCGCTTATAAAAAAGACAGCGGTACCGTCTGGTTTGACGGTCAGGAAGTGGAAAACACCACGCCCAAGCAATCCGAGATGATGGGTATCTCCATCATCTATCAGGAACTCAACCTGATCGAGCGGATCACAGTGGCGGAAAATGTATTTATCGGCAGATACCCTATGAAGCACGGCATGGTCCAGTGGAAGGAAATGTTCCAGCAGGCCCAGGCCCTCTTCGATGAGTACGAGCTGAAGATCAACGCAAAATCTCTGGTCAGATCTCTGACCATGGCTCAGAAGCAGATGGTGGAGATCATCAAAGCCGTCAGCATCAACGCCAAGATCATTATTATGGACGAGCCCACCTCCTCCCTGTCCGGGAAGGAGACGGAATCGCTCTTCAAAATCATTCGGAAACTCAAGTCTCGGGGCGTAGCCATTGTATTCATCACCCACCGCCTGGACGAGATCTTT
The DNA here is from genome assembly GCA_900547405.1 of uncultured Eubacteriales bacterium. Classification (GTDB taxonomy): domain Bacteria; phylum Bacillota; class Clostridia; order Oscillospirales; family Oscillospiraceae; genus Faecousia. The sequence continues at coordinate 11,582 of URGL01000012.1, read as the reverse complement.
GAAATATGCGACCGTATGACGGTGCTGCGGGATGGCTGCTACATCGGCGAACGGAATATCTGCGACATCACCAAGGATGAGATGATCGCCATGATGATCGGCCGGAAGCTGACCCAGCAGTACCCCGAGCGGTCGAACCCCATCGGGGAAGTGACCCTGGAGGTCAAGAACATTATAGATCACAATTCCCGGGTCAAGGGCATCAGCTTCCAGGCCCATAGGGGCGAGGTGCTGGGCTTCTACGGCCTGGTCGGCGCGGGCCGGACGGAGACCATGCGGATGATCTTCGGTGTGGACCCGGTGGTGGGCGGCGAGATTTACATCCACGGAAAGCAGCGGCGCATCCGCTCTCCCAGAGATGCCATTGCGGCGGGCATGGGCTTCGTCACGGAAAACCGCCGGGACGAGGGACTGTTCCTCCGCTCCTCCATCCGGGTCAATACGGTGATGGTAGCTCTGCCCAAGATTCTCAAAAATGGCTTTATCAGCTACAAGGAGGAGGCAAGAGTTGCCCAGGAGTACGTGAAGCGGCTCCACACGGCCACACCCTCCATCAATCAGAAGACCATGTTCCTCTCCGGCGGCAACCAGCAGAAGGTGGTTCTGGCCAAGTGGCTCTATTCCGATTCGGACATCATCATTTTCGATGAGCCCACCCGGGGCATCGATGTGGGCGCCCGCCGGGAGATCTACGAGATCATCAACAACCTTGTGGAGAACGGGAAGACCGTGGTGGTGATCTCTTCCGATATGGAGGAGATCATGGGTGTCAGCGATCGGATCCTTGTCATGTACGAGGGCACCATTGCCGGTGAAATTCAGAAGAAGGACTTTACACAGGACTTGATCACCAAATACGCCGTAGGCGAAAAAAGGAGCGTACAAGCATGAAAGCCAAAAAGAATCAGAATTTATTTGCCCTGATCCTGGACAAGATGGGGTCCTGGTCTTTGCTGATCCTCATCGGTGTGGTCATGGCCTTTGCCAACAGCAAGTTCCTGACTTCCTCCAACATCATTAACGTTCTGCGGCAGATCGCCGTGGTCACCATCGGCGCTGTGGGCGTATCCTTCGTCATCCTGGGCGGCGGCTTCGACCTGAGTACCGGTATGATTGCCACCTTTGCCGGATGCAACTCCGCTGCCTTCATTGTGAAGCTGGGCTGGCCCATCATCCCCGCCATTCTGGTGGCCATCCTCATTGGTGTGGCCATCGGCACCATCAACGGCATGCTCATCACCCATATGCGCATCGAGCCCTTCATCTGCACCCTGGGCATGCAGTACGTCGTCAACGGTCTGATCCTGGTCACTACCAAGAGCGTACCCATTACCGGTCTGCCGGAGAGCTACCTGTTCCTGGGCCGGGGCTTCCTCTTCGACTTCCTGCCTGTCCCCGTGGCCATTATGCTGCTCTTCGTCCTGGTGGGCCACATCCTGCTGAAGTACACCATCTTCGGCCGCTCCATCATCGCCATCGGCGAGAATGAGGTGGCGGCTCAGCTCTCTGGCCTGAATGTGAAGCTTGTAAAGGTTGCCATGTACGCCTTCTGCGGCTTCTGCGTCAGCTTTGCCGGTATCGTTCTGGCGGCCCGGCTCTCCTCCGGACAGCCTACCTCCGGCGCGGATCTGTCCTTACAGGCCATTGCGGCTGTGTACATTGGCGGCACCTTCCAGGGCAGCGTGGTCAATACCATGGCCGGTGCACTGGTGTGGGGCTTCATGAATAACGCCCTGAACCTGATGAACGTGAACGCCTATTGGCAGAAGGTAGCTCTGGGTGTGATCATCATCATTGCCGTCCTCTTCGATGCTTTCCGGGCCAAGCTGGCCATGAAGAAAAAGAGCTGATCGTTTTTTGACGGACTTGATTTCAGAAAGGAGATCCCTATGAAAAAGGCGTTCATTTTCTACGGCGGCTGGGAAGGCCATGAGCCGGAGAAGGAAAGCGCCCGCTTCCAGCGCTGGCTGGAAGAGGAGAACTACCAGGTCACCCGGGTGGATACTCTGGACCGCCTGGAGGATGCGGAGTACATGAAAACCTTTGACCTGATTGTCCCTTGCTGGACCCAGGGCACTTTGCCAGACCCCTGCTGCTTCGGTGTGTCTGACGCGGTGGCGGCGGGCACAGGCCTGGCCGGTGTCCACGGCGGTATGTGTGACTCCTTCCGCTGGAGCGTGGAGTGGCAGTATATGACGGGCAGCCAGTGGGTCTCCCACCCCGGAGATCACTACCTGCACCATATGTCCGTCCTCTCTGAGGAGAATATCCAATATATGGCGGACCATTACCCGGAAAACTCTAAGCCCGGTGCTTTCTGGCGGCACTATATGGTGAACTTCAAGAAGAATTCCTCTTCTCCCATCATTGCTGGTATCCCGGACTTTGAGGTGTACACCGAGCAGTATTACCTGCATTTGGACCCGGCCTGCGATGTGCTGGCGACAACGCATGTGGATTCTCTGGGTCCCCAGGCGGCCAACGGTACCGTAGAGATGCCCGTGGTCTATACCAAGCATTGGGGCCAGGGCCGGGTATTCTACAGTTCCCTGGGCCACCAGGACAACATTCTGGCCATTCCCGAAGTGGAAACACTGACCCGCCGGGGCTTCCTGTGGGCCAGCCGCTAATAAAGAACTTATATAGGAGGAAAACAATATGTTAGCCAAAGGTGTATTTGTAGAAGATTATATGAAGCTGGGCATCCGGGAATATGATGTTCCCGAACCCAAGGCAGACGAGGTTATGATCAAGACCATGGCCTGCGGCCTGTGCTGCTGGGACTCCTGGCTGATCCGGGGCGTTAACGCCCCCGGTCCTTACCCCTTCATCATTGGCCACGAGGGCGTGGGCATTGTGGAGAAGGTGGGCGAGGATGTTACCACCCTGAAGCCCGGCGACAAGGTCTTCTGCGGCAGCGGCAACAATGAGATGATGTGCGAGTATTCTACCGTCCCCGCCGCTGGTCTGTGCAAGGTTCCCGACGACACCACCGACTGGGCCAGCATTGTCTTTGAGCCCACCTGCTGCGTCACGAACCTTCTGAACATTGCCGATATCCACATGGGCGACCACGTGGTGCTGGTGGGTGCGGGCTACATGGGTCAGCTGACCCTCCAGGCCCTGACCCGGGCATCCCAGGCCGGACGGATCACCGTCTTCGAGCTCCGGGAGGACCGCCGGAAGATGGCCGAGGCCTACGGCCCCACCGAGGTCCTGGACCCCGAGAGCGAAGAGGGCAAGAAGGTTATCGCCGAGATCATCGCCAAGGGCGGTGCGGATGTGTGCATTGACTTCGGCGCTTCTGACTCCGGCTTCCACCTGGCAGACTCCATGACCCGGATGGCCGGTAAGCTGATCATCGGCTCCTTCCACCGCAGTGACGTGACCTTCAACGGCACCAAGTGGCACCTGGGCGGCCTGTATGTCTACAACCTGGCGCCCATGAGCAATACCCACTTTAAGGAGATCGTGCCCAGAACCTACGAGATGATCAAGCGGGGTGTTTTCGAACCCGGTAAGCTGGTGACCCACACCGCCTACTATGAGGACCTGGATGCCATGCAGGACATTTTCGCCAAGTCCATCGACAAGACCGACGGATACATCAAGGGCGTCATCATGTTCACAAAGTAAGGACCAATACCCCCTCACGCTCCGCGTCTTTCGCGGGGCGTGTCCGGGGTTAGAGAGGAGAAACCTATGGACTTTCCCAGAACAATGGTAGGCGGGGTCTCCCTGCCCAGAATGATCATCGGCTGCAACTGGATCTCCGGCTTCAGCCACACCGGGGCGGCGGGGGACAATATGATCCGTAAGGCCCACCAGGACCCGGCTTCTACAGCGGCCATCTTCGAAACTTTTTTGAACCAAGGCATTGACGCGGTGCTGGGCCTCTTTAACGTGGACCCCAACCTGAAAAAGGCGGTGGATATGGCCCAGGACAAAACCGGCAAAAAGATGATCCTCATTGACGAGCCGGTGCTGAACATGGACGACAACCCTACGGCCCGAATGGAAGCGGAGCAGGAGATCAAAAAATGCGCCGCCAATGGAGCAACCTTCTGCCTGCCCCTGCACTCCTGCGTAGAGCAGCTGATGAACAAGAATAAGAAGACTATGGACCGACTGCCGGACTACCTGTCTATGATCCGGGACGCGGGGATGATCCCCGGATTGTCCGCCCATATGCCGGAGGTCATCCAGTATGCGGATCTGAATGACTACGATGTGGAGACCTATATCCAGATCTACAACTGCATGGGCTTTCTGATGCAGGTGGAGATCGAGTCCGTGATCAAGATCATCCATGCCGCTAAAAAGCCGGTGATCACCATCAAGCCCTGCGCCGCCGGACGAACCACGCCTTTTGTGGGCCTGAATTTCAGCTACAATACCATCCGGGAGCAGGATATGGTCTGTATCGGCTGCTTCAACGAGGAAGAGGCGGCGGAGGACATTGAATTTGCCCGGGCCGCCATCGAACGCCGCCTGCCCAGAAACGAGGGCCGGAACAGCCCCCTGAAAACCGATGTGATCAAGGGTGCGGTCTGATAAGAGAGGAGAACCTGCGTGAAAAAGAAAATCCATTATGCCTGGATCGTGTTTGCCAGCTGCATCCTTTTGAAGATCGGCCTGGGTGGCGTCGTCATGTGCATTGCCGGCAATTTTGTTACCCCGGTGGTCCAGGAGTTCGGCTGCTCCGTCAGTGCCTTTACCATGCTGGTCAGCGTGGAGGCTGCCGCCATGGCATTGATGTATACCACTGCCGCGAAAACCATCGCCAAGGGCCATGTGGGCAAGGTCATGGGCATTGCCGCTCTGGCCCAGGTCATCGGCATCGGCCTGATGGCCACATATAAGTCCGTGTTTCCATTCTACATTTCCGGAGCCATTGTGGGCGTGGGCGTTGCCTTTACGGGCTATGTGGCCATTCCCGTGGTGGTGAATATGTGGTTCAAGAAGAAGGCGGGCACCATCCTTGGCATCATCATCGCCGCGGAGAACATTGCCATGATCCTCTATACCAAGCTCTCCGCCGTTCTTATCACCGCCTTCGGCTGGCGGGGGGCCTATGGCATCTTGGCGGCCATCTGCCTGGTGGTCTCCGTTCCTGCTGTGTTCTTCCTGATCAAGAGCCCGGAGGAAGTGGGCGTCCAGCCCTATGGCGCGGAGGAAGCCCCGGCGGACAGCCCGGCGGCAGCAGTCAGCGAGTGGGGCTTTACCCGGAAGCAGGCCCTCAGAATGCCTCTTTTCTACATCGTCTGGTTTACCTGCATGCTCTATAGCGTGGGCTGCGGTGTGCAGCAGTACATTGCCAACTTCGCCACCATGGAACTGGGGAAGTCCATTGACTTCGGTGCCAACGCCGCCATGCTCATGAGCTGCGGCTGTGTCATCTGCTCCGTGTGCCTGGGCTATATCAACGATAAGTTCGGTGTAAAGGCGGGCCTTATCTGGGGCTTTGTGTTCATTGCCCTGGGCTACGGCACCATGATCGCCAGCATCGGGAACCCCATGCTGTGTATGCTGGCCTCCTTCCTGGTGGGCCTGGGAGGCAGTATGTATACGGTCCAGTGCCCACTGCTGGCCAAGACGGCTCTGGGCGAAAAGGACTATTCCTCCATCTGGTCTTTGATGATGATGGGCAACTCCATGGTAGGTGCCCTGTCCTTCTCATCCATCGGCCTCTTCTACGATGTGGGGGGCAGCTACGTAGGGGCTTTCCTCATGGCCATCTGCCTTTACGGTGCTGCGGTGCTCATCGGCGCCTTTGCTTTGAATAAGAGCAAGCAGCTTCGCAAGACTCAGATTTAACGGAGAAAGAGTATGAGCATTCTCAATTTCCTGTTCAAAAGCAAGGAGCAGGCGGAGCGGGACAAGCGGGAGCTGGAAGCAGCCAGCTACCCCTATGGTGCCGCCCAGCGGGAAAAGCTGGAGGCCTTGCTGAAAGCGCTTCTGCCAGAGGAGCCGGAGCAGCTGCGAAGGACCATTTTCCTGTTGGTAAAAAGGGCCTACGCCAAGGATCTGAGCAATCCCCTGGAGGACAGCGCTCCTCTCCGGGAGAACCTGCCAGATACGTTCAGGACCCTGGACCGGCAGCTTTTCGGGCGGCACAAGGGCAAACGTGCCCGATATCTGGCCCTGGTCCTGGCGGATAGCCGGGTGGATGAGACCCTTGCCTACCCGGATGCAGAGGCACTGCGGGAGGAGGCGGAGCGTCTGGCCCCCCAGTGCCTGCGCAAGAAATAAATCAGAAAGAATATGAAACAAACAGAAAGGAAGACCTATTTATGAAAATCGGATACACTGGCTGGACCTGGATCTCCAACGAATTTGACGACTGGAACCCCATCAACGAACGCCATAAGGAAAACTTCGAGCGCTACCTCCGGGATATTTCCGACCTGGGCTATGAGACCGCCGAGAACTTCAACTGGATCGCCGACTACTATGCCGACGACATTGAGGGCTTCAAGCAGGTGGTGAATAAGTACGGCCTGAAGTTTGAAAACCTGTACTTCTACTTTAGCGATGATCCCGAAAAAGACTATCAGGAGGCGCTGCGCTATCTGGAATTCATGAAGGCCGTGGGAGCCCACTATATGAACATGCAGGGTGTGATGTGGAAGGATACGCCTTTCGAGCGCCCCCTCAACAAGGAGACCGTCCTTTCCTACGCGGCCCTCTCCAATAAGATCGGCAAGGCCTGCAAGGAAGCCGGAGTAAAGGCCTGCATGCACCCCCATGCCAATACCGCCCTGTTCCATAAGGATGCCATTGATCTGTACATGGCCAATACGGACCCGGAATACGTGTTCCTGTGCATGGACACCGCCCACACGACTCTGGCAGGCATCGATGCCCCCAGTCTGGTCCGGGAATACGGCAAACGCATTGGCTATATGCACCTGAAGGACCTGGATCCCGACGATACTCTGAATCCCGAGTGGCCCATGAAGCGCTTCCGCCCTCTGGGCTACGGCTGCGTAGACTTCAAGGGCATCGTCCGGGAGCTGAAGGCTGCCGGCTATGACGGAATCCTCTGTGTCGAGCTGGACTACCAGCCCGTCTGCAACTATCGCTCCGCCCAGATCAGCCGAGAGTACATCCACAACGTCCTGGGCCTGTAAAGTCGCCTTCTTTTGGCGGACTTGATATCCACAATACTGGACACCCAGCATGATATGTAGGGGCTGCCTCAAAATGATTTTCTAAAATCATTCGAGGCAGCCTCTCTTTTGAGTATAAGCCCCCAATTTTCGAAAAACCCCCGTCCCCCGGGACACAAAAAACCGCCCGGGCTCCTTTTCGGGGCCCGGGCGGTGGGGTTCGGCGGTATTTACTTCTCCCCGGCTTCCTTTGCTTCCCGCTTGGCTTCCATGTTGGAGACCACGATGGCGCAGGCGGCGTCGCCGGTGATATTGACGGTGGTGCGGCCCATGTCGAAGATCCGGTCTACGCCGGCGACCAGGGCGATGCCGTCTACGGGCAGGCCTACGGAGGTCAGGACCATGGCCAGCATGACCATACCGGCGCCGGGGACACCGGCGGTGCCGATTGAGGCCAGCGTGGCGGTGAGGACGATGGTCAGCATCTGGGGCAGGGTCAGCTGGATGCCGTAGCAGGAGGCAATGAAGATGGCGCAGACACCCTGGTAGATGGCGGTGCCGTCCATGTTGATGGTGGCGCCCAGGGGCAGGACGAAGGAGGCGACCTCTTTCTTGGCCCCCAGCTTCTGGGTGCAGTCCAGGTTGATGGGCAGGGTGCCCACGCTGGACGCGCTGGAGAAGGCGAACATGATGGCGGGCATCATGCCCTTAAAGAACTTGATGGGGCTCATGCCGCCCATGGTCTTCACGGTGAGGGAGTAGACCACCGCGGCGTGGACGATGTAGCAGATATAGGCGGTGAGCAGCACCATGGCCAGGGAGCCGATGATGGCGGGACCGTTGGTGGCGATGATGGGGCACAGCAGGCAGAACACGCCGATGGGGGAGAGCTTCAGGATCAGCTCCATGCACTTCATGAAGATGTCGTTCAGGTCGTTGAAGGCGGCTACCACCCGGACGTTCTTTTCGCCTACCAGGATGATGGAGAAGCCCATAAGGATGGCCATGACGATGACCTGGAGCATATTGCCCTCCACCAGGGGCTTGAAGAAATTGGAGGGGAAGATATTCACCAGAGTATCCATAAAGGAGGTGGAGGCGCTGGCCTCGTAGGTCAGGTCCGTGGTGGCGACTACGGGGAACATATCCTTGAAGAGATTGCCGCCTATGAGGCCGATGGTTACGGCGAAGGCGGTGGTGCACAGGTAGAAGACCACGGTCTTCAGGCCGATGACGCCTACCTTGCGGATATCACTCATGGAGATAATGCCGCACATAATGGAAAACAGCACAATGGGCACCACGATGAATTTCACCAGGTTCAGGAAGATGGTGCCAAAGGGCTTGATGAAGTTGTTGGCGAAGTCCGCCTGGCTCTGTAACAGGACACCGGCGAAGATGGCAAGTAAGGTGGCCACAAAAATCTGCATGGCCAGGGACATATGTTTCTTTTTCTCCATGATCAGCACTCCTAAGCGTTTTTTGGAAGAACGGGGGCCCTGTCTTGCGAGGGCAGGCTTATTATAGCACGGATAAGCTGGCTATACAAGTGCTTTGTGAATGGATTTTGAATTTTCTTTGGCCGGGTTCTTGCAAAAACTAGGGGGGACTGTCGTCCCAGTTTTCGAGGATCTCCTGGGTGTATTCCTCGATGACGTCGTCCACTTTCAGGCGGCGCTGCTCGATGTAGCTGAGCGGATGGGAGATCCGCTGGGACTGCGTAACGTTGCCATTTTCGTCAAAGCTTTTGGCCCAGTCTCCCTTGCTGTCGCTTGAGCCGATGACATGGAAGGACCAGTTGCCGTTTGGATAGGATTCCGAGTATTCTACAATGCCGTGCTGGGGGTTGTACTGGTAGTGGGCCCGGAGGGTGCCGTCCAGCCGCAAAATGGCCTGCTCAATCTTGCCGTCTGAGGAGGTATAGGTGCCCTCAATGAATGTATCCCCCATTTTTGTATAAGTGGCATGATAGTTCCAGCCGTCCTCTTCTTCGGTTTTGACCTTGGTGAAGTGGATGGGGTTCCGCCGGGCTATGGGGGCCCGGGATTCCGTGGGGACGGGGGCTTCCGTCGTGGGGGGCAGGGTGCTTTCTTCTATGACGGGGGCGGCGGTTTCCTCCGGGACAGGAGGCAGAGCTTCCGCGGGCCGCCGGAAAGCGGCAAGCAGACCGACCAGTGCCACCACCGGCCCGAGGACTGCCACGGTTCTGCGCCAGGGGAAGGGCCCTCCGGCCTTCCGCTTGGGGCCCTGGGCACCGGCGCACTTGTGGCAGAACCGGGCGTCATCCGGCAGCGCCGCGCCGCAGTGGATACATGTTTTCATGGGATCACCTTGAAGCCTTTCTGCACCGAGATTCGGTTTTCGGGGAGGTTGTTCAGGTCAACGCCCCGGGCGGCCAGTTCACCCTCTACATCGGCGGTCCTGTAGGAACTGAGCTGGGCTCCATCCTCCGAATAGACGGTGACATACGCACTTTCGCCGGTATTGTAATAGATCAGGTGGTAGACCACTTGTCCTTCCAGATTCAGCTCGGAATATTCGAGATACCCATCCAGCCCCTCATCCAGATGGGCGATTCGGTCTCCCTGGACCCAGCGGGAAGTGGTCCCGGCGGGGACGGCTTCCCCTGTGGGCTCTGTTTCCGCCTCGGTGGTTGGAGCGGTAGTCTCCGGCGGCAAAGTCGTTTCCGGCGGCAGCGTGGTCTCCGGCGGCAAAGTCGTTTCCGCTGCCCTGGTGGTCTCTGCCGTGGTTTCCGGCGGCACTTCCTCAGGCCGCGAAGAACGGGAAACCCACCAACCCCAGACCAGCAAAGCGGCGGCAAGAAGCGGTATGAGAAGCAAGGGCGGCTTCTTCGGAGAGCGGGGCGGCTCCGGCGCTTCTTGCGCATCCAGCTGGCTCCTGGCGCAGTAGGGACAAAAAGCGGCCTCCTCCGGCAGAGGCTTTCCGCAATATCGGCAATTTTTAGACATGATCCTTCACCCTTTGAAAAATTCCCGGGCCTGTTGGCAGAGGGGGCCCGGGAAAGCTGCCCTGGAGCTGTAGGCACCGGGCAAACTCAGCATACAGCAAAAAGCGATCAAAAACAATATGCTGGCTGCATAGTACCCGAAAAAATTTTTTACAGGGCTTCCATCAAAGCGGCAACGGACTGGTAGCGGCTGCTGGGGCTGATCATGGTGCACTTCTGGATGATCCGGCCCAGCCGCCCCTTGGCCAGCTCTACGGATGGGTGCTTGCCGGTGCAGAGGATGTTCATCAGCACCCCAAGAGAATAGATGTCCGCCCGCCGGTCACTCTGGCCGATGCCGTATTGCTCCGGGGCGGCAAAGCCGGTGGTGCCCAGGACCTGGGTGTCGGCTTCGTTTTCCAGCTTGACGATCCGGGAGGCGTCAAAGTCGATGAGCACTGCCTGGTTTCCCCGGAGGATCACATTCTCCGGCTTCACATCCCGGTGGACGGCTCCCAGGCTGTGGAGGACCCACAGGCCCTGGCACAGCTGCCGCCCGATCTGACGGGTCTCCCGCTGGGAGAAGAGAGAACCCCGGAGAAGGTAATCCAGAGAGTCCCCCTGGATATATTCCTCCAATACGGCCACCTGCTCCCCTTCGCTGGCTGCCTCCAGGATCTGGGGCAGATGGGGGCAGGACAGGCCCAACAATTTCTGATATACATCGGCGCTGCCGGTAAACTGCCGGAAAATGAATTGGGCATGGGTGGCCCTGTGCCGCAGCAAAGTGACGGTGCCCCGGTCCCCGGACTTCAGGACCTTTACGGTATCGTATTCCTTTTCGATACTGGACAGAAGAAATTGGTAAATAAAAATCCCCCCAAGGTATGCAACCAGCATATTGATTTCTCTGGCAGACGCGAGTAAGATGATTATATACGATTTTGCAAAGAATGTAAAGGCGGGATGAACAATGAAAGAAACCGGCGATTTGCAGGAGGGCCTGATGGAGGCTCCGGACCTGGGGCAGTTTCTGGCGGAGAACCAGGAGAACTTTGCGCAGATCCAGGCCTTTGAGATCCTGAACGAGTTTTTCCTGAAAAAGCGGATATCCAAGTCCGTGCTGGCCAAGCGGGCAGGCATGAGCGAGGTGTACCTGCACCAGGTGTTCTCCGGGAAGCGGAACCCCTCCCGGAGCCGACTGATCTGTATGTGTATCGGCATGCAGGCAACCCTGGAGGAGACCCAGGAGCTGCTGAAGCTCTGCGGCTGCGCCCAGCTCTACCCCAAAAACAAGCGGGATGCCATCATCCTCTTCGGCATCACCCACGGGAAAGATTTGTTTGAGATCAACGACATCCTCTTTGAGGAAGAAGAGGAGACCCTGTACTGATGGGGATGTCGCACTAAGGACTCAGATGGGTCAAAATAGCTAAAAAGAAGCTGTCATTGCGAACCAGTGACCGAGGTCACTGGTGTGGCCCCGCAAGGGGATTCCCTCCGGTCACAATCTCCCGGATAGG
>URGL01000011.1 GCA_900547405.1 uncultured Eubacteriales bacterium | reverse complement strand
GCATTATGATCTCCGCCAGCCACAATCCCTACTACGACAACGGCATCAAGCTCATCAACAGCTCCGGCGAGAAAATGGACGAGTCCGTCATCTCCCTGGTGGAGGCCTACATTGACGGCCATCTGGAGTGCTTCGGCCGCTGCTGGGAGGAGCTTCCCGCCGCCAAGCGGGAGCAGATCGGCCGGACCGTGGACTATGTCTCCGGCCGGAACCGCTACATCGGCTACCTGATCTCCCTGGGCATCTACTCCTTCAAGGGTATGCGGGTCGGTCTGGACTGCGCCAACGGCAGCTCCTGGAACATCGCCAAATCCGTCTTCGATGCCCTGGGTGCCAAGACCTACGTCATCAATGCCCAGCCCGATGGCTTCAATATCAACAACAACGCCGGTTCCACCCACATCGAGGGGCTCCAGCGCTTTGTCATCGAAAACGGCCTGGATGTAGGCTTTGCCTACGACGGTGATGCCGACCGGTGCCTGTGCGTAGACGAAAAGGGCGAGGTCATCACCGGCGACCACATCCTCTACATCTGCGGCAAGGTCATGAAGGAGCAGGGCCTGCTCATGGGCAACACCGTGGTCACCACCGTTATGAGCAACTTCGGCCTGTACAAGGCCTTCGACGAGTGCGGCATCAACTACGAAAAGACCAAGGTTGGCGACAAGTACGTCTACGAAAACATGATGATGAACAACTACCGCCTGGGCGGCGAGCAGAGCGGCCACATCATCTTCTCCCGCTACGCCTCCACCGGCGACGGCATCCTCACCAGCCTGAAGGTCATGGAAGCCATGCTGGCCAAGAAGAAGACTCTGAGCCAGCTGTGCGAGGGCTTCACCTTCTATCCCCAGGTGCTGAAAAATGTCCGGGTAGACGACAAGGCCGCTGCCCAGAACGATCCCGCCGTCCAGAAGGCCATTGCCGATGTGGCCGCCCAGCTGGGCTCCACCGGCAGAATTCTGGTCCGGGAATCCGGCACCGAGCCTGTGGTCCGTGTCATGGTAGAAGCCGAGAGCAAGGTGGTCTGCCAGGACCTGGTAGACTCCGTCATCGAGGTCATCAAGAAGACCGGCCACGCAGTGTAAAGATCCTTTGATTTTCCCCAGGAAAGTTTTGCTTTCCTGGGGTTTTTGCCCTCTCCCGGAAGAGGGTGGCAGGGCAAAGCCCTGACGGGTGTGGGGCGGCATGCAGAACCAGGCCTGTGCCGCCCCTCTTCCGCCGCCTGCAGGCGGCACCTTCCCCCAGGGGAAGGTTGGGGGATTTTCCCCGTTCATAATTTCGTTGTTGAAATGGTTTCCGGATTATGTTACTATATTTCTGATAAGAAACCTGGAGGAACGCTATGGACGATGAAAAGATCAAGGGTCAGATCGGCGCGAATATTGCCGAACGCCGAAAGGCTGCGGGGATGACCCAGGCGGGGCTGGCGGAGAAGATCAATTACTCCGACAAGGCCGTGTCCAAATGGGAGCGGGGGGAGTCTGTTCCCGACGTGCTGACCATGATGCAGCTGGCCCAGCTTTTCGGCGTCACCGTCAATGACCTTCTGCAATCCCCGGCCAAGGCGAATATTCCCGCCGCTCCCCCGAAGCCCCAGGCCAGCCGGGGGGTCATTCAGGGGCTTTCCGCCACCCTCGTCTGGTTTGTGGCCCTGTTTTTCTATGTGGTCCTCTCCGCCTTTGACATTCGGTGGGGCTGGGTGTGCTTTGTCTACGCCGTGCCGGTGATGGCCATTGTGCTGCTGAGCCTCCGGTCTGCCTGGCGGAACTTCAGCTGGAACAAGGTGCTGATCTCCGTCATTGTCTGGGGTGCCCTGGCCAGTATCTACGCCTCCGTTCGGATCTTCCTGGGCATTCCTGTTTTGAAAATCTTCCTGCTGGGCATTCCCGGGCAGGTTGCCGTGATTTTGTGGTTCCGGATGTTCCGGGTAAAGGAGCCAGAAAAAAGAGAAGAGGAGTTGGGCGCCGATGGTGAATAAAAAAGAACTCCGGGCCCTGGTCCGGGAGAAAAAGCGGGCCATGACAGCCGAGGAAATTGAAGAAAAAAGCCGCCTCCTGGGAGAAAAATTCCGGGAGAGCGACGCCTATCAAAAGGCAAAAACCATATACGGCTACCTCCCCTATAATCAGGAGGTCCGCACCGTGGCCATTCTGGCCCAGGCTCTGGCCGACGGCAAGCAGGTTGCTGTGCCCAAGGTCTACGGGGAGGACATGAAATTCATCCTCCTGCCGGACCTGACCCGGGTCTCCAAGGGCTACGCCGGGATCCCGGAGCCCATTGACGACGGCCCCGTGGCCACAGACACCCAGGCCCTGGTGCTGATGCCCGGGCTGGTCTTTGACAAGGCGGGCCACCGCATCGGCTACGGCGGCGGCTTTTACGACAGATTTCTCTCCCGGGAGCCTGACCACCCTACGGTGGCTCTGTGCTACGACTTCCAGGTGATGGAAAAAATCGAGACGGAGTCCTTCGACATCCCTGTGGATGTGGTGCTCTGGGCGTAAGGGGGAAGAAAAAATGGAAGCAATCATCTGGATCGCCGCGGCGGCCCTCATCTTCGGGATCTGCCGCCTGGTGGACATAGGATTTCAAAAGCTCTTCCGCAACAAGGCGGAGCATCTGTCCGGCCTGGCCGTGCGGGTGAATAAGCGCTACGGTGTTTTCGGCGTTATTTTGAGCGCCATTGGCATTGCCGCCATGGTCACAGGCTCCGGCGGGGACAAGGTGCTGCTCTACGGCGGCCTGATCGTGCTGGTGCTGGGCATTTCTCTGGCGGTGTACTATCTGAGCTTCGGCATTTTCTATAATGCGGACACCTTCCTGGTTTCCACCCTGGGGAAGAAGAGCGACTCCTACCGCTACAGCCAGATCGTCTCTCAGAAGCTCTATCTCATCACCGGCGGCAACATCGTTGTGGAGCTGACCATGGACACCGGCAGTACCGTCAGTCTCCAGTCCACCATGGATGGGGTCTATCCCTTCCTGGATGCCGCCTTCTCCGCCTGGTGCCGCCAGAAGGGGATCCGCGAAGTCGACTGTCCCTTCCACGACCCCAGCAAGAGCTGGTGGTTCCCCCACGAGGAGGAATAAATGCACATTCCCAAGGGCACGACCCTGGACCTGGAGCTGGTGACCTTTCGGCAGGCTCTGGAAGCCGCCAACACACCCAGCAAAGACTACGACATCGCCAAATGGCTTTACGCCCCCAACTTTTACTCCGAATACCGGTACATTTTGGGCACCCGTGGGCAAAAGCCCCTGATCTGCATCGGCATCAACCCCTCCACCGCCCAGCCTGACGACCTGGACAACACCCTGAAGTCCGTCCAGCGCATTGCCCTGGGCAACGGCTACGACAGCTTTCTCATGTTCAATGTCTACGCCCAGCGGGCCACAGACCCGGATGCCATGGAAAAGGTTTGCAATCCCCTGCTCCACCGGGAAAACATGGAGGCCTTCCGCTATGTGCTCTCCCTGTCCGATTCCCCCGCCATATGGGCCGCCTGGGGATCGGTGATCGAAAAGCGAGGCTACCTGAAGGACTGCCTCCGGGATATGCTGGACATCGGCAGGAAGTACGGCGCCCAATGGTACTGCGCCGGAGCCATCACAAAAAAGGGCCATCCCCATCACCCTTTATATCTGCGCAAAGACGAAAAGCTGCGGCCTTTCGATGTGGAACACTACTTAGGCAGCATTTAAATAATCGCACCGTCATTGCGAGACAGTGCGCGCACTGTCGTGGCAATCCCCCGGATCTTAGGGGCACTGAAATAGACGGTTGTTCTATCTTGGTCCTCGGAAAATCTGGGGGATTGCCACACCAGTCTGCTGACTGGTTCGCAATGACAGGACCCATTTTAGAGAGAAGGTATATCTATGAAACTGCTCATTGCCTCAGACATCCACGGCAGCGCCTACTGGTGCGGTCGGCTGTGTGAAGAAATCGAAAAAGAAAACCCGGACAAGGTCATTCTCTTGGGAGACCTGCTCTACCACGGCCCCCGGAACGACCTGCCCAGGGACTACACCCCAAAAAAGGTGATCCCCATGCTCAGCGCCATGGCAGAGCGGATCATCGCCGTCCGGGGCAACTGCGAGGCGGAGGTAGACCAGATGGTCCTGCCCTTCCCCTGTCTGGCAGACTACGCGGAGCTGCTGGCAGACGGCAAGACCTTCTACCTGACCCACGGCCACCATCAGAACCCGGAGAACCTGCCTCCCCTGCCCAAGGGCTCCCTGTTCCTCTACGGCCACACCCATGTGAAGCTGGACAGAGAGCTAGATGGCATCCGGTGCCTGAATCCCGGCAGCGTGTCCATCCCCAAGGACGGGAGCCACAGCTTCCTGCTTTATGAAAACGGGAACTTTTCTTTCCGAATTCTGGAGGAATGACCATGGATTCGACCCAATGCGACACCTGCTGGTATTATGATTATGATGAAGAGTATGACGAGTACTACTGCATGATGGACCTGGACGAGGACGAGGTATACCGTATCCTTACCTCCCGGTCCCAGCAGTGCCCCTATTATCGCCAAGGGGACGACTATACCTTATCTAGGAGACAATGATATGAAACTGCTTGCCGCTGTGCTCTGCCTGTTCCTGCTGGTTGGCTGCGCCGAGAAGCAGGAGGAGCCCACCACCCCTACAGAAGAAAGTGGCCAGTCCCTCCATGTTTCCGGCCACCCCCTGGAAACCCAGACCAGCGGCATTATGGAGGTCTTTCCCATTGAGGAGACCGCCCCCCAGGGTCTCCGGTCCCTGGGGACGGATGTGGTCCTCTGGGGGGAAAGCGGCATCTCCCTTTACACCGGCTCCGGCCTGCGGAAGGCAGCGCAAACCTCCAGCAGGCCGGTCCTGGGGGCGGCGGAAGGCCGGCTCTTCGTCTATGACGAAGCCGCCCGGCAGATCCTGGCCCTGGATGCCACGCTTTCGCCTCAGTCCGCCTGGGACCTGCCGGAAGGGACCCTTGGGCTTCCCGGCGTCTCCCCGGATGGAAAAACCTTCTATTTTCTCCAACAGGACGGCCTATACCTGCTGGACACGGAGCTGGGGACCCAGCGGGGTCTGCGGGACAATATGGCGGTGCGATCCGGCTCCGTCCGGTGCCTGGAAAACGGCCAAGCCCTGCTTGTGCATCTGACGGACCCCAACGGGGCGGAAAACACCCTGCTGGTCAGCGCCCAGGACGGCCAGTCCATAGAAGAGGCCCTGTGCCCCAAGGATGCCGCCGTGACGCCGGAGGGGATCGCCCTGGGGGCCAGCCCCGGAGCCTTTTCCCGTGTCCTGCTCCTGGGAGCAGAGCCTCAGCGTCTGGTGACCCGGTCCGGAGAAGCCTGCCTGGGATTTCTGCCGGAGCTCTCCGCCGCCGTCACCGGGTATTCCGGCGATTCCGGTATGACCCTGCGCCTGTATCTTCTGTCCACCGGGATCTGCCGCAGCGAAGTGCCCCTCCCCGGTGTCGATCAGGCAAAGCTGGGCTGCGTTACCGCTGACGGCAAGCCCTATCTGCTGGCCCACAGCACGGATGCCGGATGGCTCATCCTCCGCTGGCACTATGATGCCTTCCCGGCCCAAAGTGAAACCAGCTGCCTGGTGCCCTACCACGATGTGCCCACGGCCCAGGAGGCCGCCAGCAGCCGGGCCAGGGCAGACCAGCTGGAAACCACCTACGGCCTGGATATCCGCATCGGTGACGAGGCTCTGGCCGTTCAGCCCTGGGACTACAGCTTTTCCGGCACCGCCCCGGCAGACGAGACGGACTGGACCCTGGAGGCCCTGGACTCCCTCCTGCGCAATTTCCCGGAGGGCTTCCTCTCCCGGCTCCAATCCGGCTGGAAGAGCTTCTCCCTGTGCCTGGTGCCGAAAATTCAGGGAACTCCCGCCTCCGGGAGCCTGGCCAGTGCCCAGGGGCTCCAATTTCAGCAGGACGATCAGTGTTACGTAGTGCTGGCTCTGGCTCCCATGGAGGACCTGCGCTATACCCTGTTCCACGAGTTCAGCCACCTGATCGATACCCAGGTCATGAACCGCTGCAGCGCCTACGACGACTGGACAGACCTGAATCCCCAGGAGTTCGCCTACAGCCTGGACGTGAACGCCGACATGACCCCATATAAGCAGTACCTCACCGGCACCAACCGGTGCTTTGTGGACTACTACGCCATGGTAAACCCCGCCGAGGACCGGGCCCGGATCTTTGAGTGCGCCGTGAACCCCGGAAACGGAGATATGTTCACCGCCCCCATTTTGCAGCAGAAGCTCCGCCGCATCTGCACCGGCATCCGGGAGGCCTTCGAGCTGGAAGACAGGGGAGAACGCTTTTTGTGGGAGCAGTATCTCATTCGGTACGGAGAATAGGCCATATGGCGGCAAACAGAGGCCATGCAGTGCCATGAGCGCCCAATTCAATTCAGTTCAATTCAATACAATACAATTCAATTCATTATTATAATTATAAAGACTATTTTTTGACTTTTTCAGAAAAGCCGAGTATAATAAGTCGATTATCTAAAAAATCTCTCGTCTTTTGGAGGATACCCCCTATGAGAATGCGCAAAATGAAGAACCTGGAGCCCCGGATGGAGCGGTGCGCCGCCTATCGGATCGCCGAGCCCCAGGAGAAGAAGGGCCAGTGGCGCTCTTTGAAGCCGGACTGCACCGCCCTGTGGGTGGAGGTAGGCTGCGGTAAGGGCAAGTTCACCGCGGAAACCGCCCAGGCAAACCCGGACGTGCTCCTCATCGCCGTGGAGCGGTGCCGGGAGGCCATGGTGGTGGCCATGGAGAAGGCCCGGGACATGGGCCTGAGGAACGTCTTCTTCATCGATATGGATGTGGCGGAAATCGAGAACATCTTCGCCCCCGGGGAAATCGACCGGCTGTTCATCAACTTCCCGGACCCCTGGCCCCGGAAAAAGAATGCCAAGCGCCGCCTGACCCACCGGGGCTTCCTGGACAAGTACTGCCGGGTAGTCCGGGAGGGCGGCGAGTTCCACTTCAAAACCGACAACGCCCCTCTCTTTGCCTTCTCCCTGGAGGAATTCGCCGCCTGCGGCCTGGAAACCAAGAACGTCACAGACGACCTGCACAAGGACGGCGCGGTGGGCATTATGACGGGCTACGAAGAAAAGTTCCACGCTCTGGGCACCCCCATCCACCGGTGCGAAGTGGTCTGCAAGCCCTTTGTACTGCCCAAGGAGGAGAAGAAAGAGCCTGAGGAGGCTTAAAGATGTCCTATTTCGTGGAAAATTGCGACGTGGCCGTCATTGGAGCGGGCCACGCCGGCATTGAGGCCGCCTTGGCCGCCGCCCGGCTGGGCCTCAAGACCATTCTCTTCACCATCAACCTGGATGCCGTAGGCAATATGCCCTGCAACCCCGCCATCGGCGGCACCGGCAAGGGCCACCTGGTCCGGGAGCTGGATGCCCTGGGAGGCGAAATGGGCCTGGCAGCGGACCATAGCTGCATCCAGTACCGGATGCTGAACCGGGGCAAGGGCCCCGCGGTCCATTCCCTTCGGGCCCAGGCGGACCGGCGGCGCTACCAGGAATACATGAAGCACACCCTGGAAAAGCAGGAAAATCTGGAGCTGAAGCAGGCTCAGATCGTAAAGGTCCTGACAGAGGGAGGCGCCGTCTCCGGTCTGGAGACCAACCTGGGCGGGCAGTACGGAGCCCGGGCCCTGGTGGTGGCCACAGGGACCTACCTGGACTCCACCGTCATCATCGGCCCCTCTGTGCTGTCCTCCGGCCCCGACGGGATGCACCCCAGCATCGGCCTGGCAGACAGCCTCCGTTCTCTTGGACTGGATCTGCGCCGGTTCAAAACCGGCACCCCTCCCCGGGTAAACCGGCGGAGCATTGATTTTTCCAAAATGGAGCTGCAGCCGGGGGACGACACCGTAGAGCCCTTCTCCTTCCGCACCACCGGCAAGGTCAACAACTCCGCCGTGTGCTACCTGACCTACACCAATGAGGAAACCCACCGCATCATCCGGGAGAATCTGGACCGCAGCCCCATCTACGACGGCACCATCTCCGGCGTAGGCCCCCGGTACTGTCCCAGCATCGAAACGAAAATCGTCCGTTTCCCGGAAAAGACCCGGCATCAGCTCTTCATCGAGCCCTGCGGGCTGAACACCGAGGAAATGTATATCCAGGGCTTCTCCTCCAGCCTGCCCGAGGATGTGCAGATCCGGATGCTGCGGACCGTAGCAGGATTGGAGCGGGCCGAAATGATGCGCCCGGCCTACGCCATCGAATACGAGTGCGTGGACCCCACGGAATTGAAGCCCACTCTGGAGAGCAAAAAGGTCCCGGGCCTCTACGGCGCGGGACAGTTCAACGGCACCTCCGGCTACGAGGAGGCCGCCGCCCAGGGGCTGGTCGCCGGCATCAACGCCGCCCTGAAGCTGCTGGGCCGTCCTCCCATGATCCTGACCCGGGACACCAGCTACATCGGCACCCTGATCGACGACCTGGTCACCAAAGGCACCCAGGAGCCCTACCGGATCATGACCAGCCGGTCCGAATACCGGCTCCTCCACCGGCAAGACAACGCCGACCAGCGGCTGACGGCCATCGGCGCGAAAGTGGGCCTCATCCCCCCGGAACGGCTGAAAGCGGTAGAGGAAAAGTACGCGGCAGTCAAGCGGGAAATCAGCCGCCTGGAAGGGAGCGGCATTCCCGGAAGCGCCGCCCTGAACGAAATGCTCGCAAGCCGGGACACCGCCCCGGTGGAAAATTCCGCCCGCCTGGCAGACCTTCTCCGCCGCCCCCAGGTAAGCTATGAGGACCTGGCCCCCTTCGACAAAGACCGGCCGGAGCTTCCCCTCTCCGTCACGGAAGAGGTAGAGATCCAGCTGAAATACGCGGGATATCTGGCCCGGCAGGAAAAGCAGGTGGCGGAATTCCGGAAAGAAGAGGCAAGGCTTCTTCCCGAAGACATCGACTACAACGCCATCTCCGGCCTTCGGTTGGAGGCACGGCAGAAGCTCAGCGAGATCCGCCCGGTGTCCCTGGGCCAGGCGGGACGAATTTCCGGTGTCAGCCCGGCGGATATCGCGGTGCTGATGATCTATCTGAACTCCTGACCTTCCCCTAGGGGGAAGGGGGACCGCCGCGGCGGTGGATGAGGGGCAGGCTCCCTTGCGTAAAGGGAGCTGTCAGCCCCAGGCTGACTGAGGGATCGCCTTGCTGTAGGCTTGGTCCGCCCCACACCCGTCAGGGCTTCGCCCTGCCACCCTCTCCCAGGAGAGGGTATGGGGGTCCTCCATCTCTCTCAGGAGAGGGTAGGGGGCCTCCGGCGGGTTACTTACAGCACGTGCACATTCTCCGGGTCGAAGACCAGGTGGCAGTGTTCGCCGACTTTGTAGACCCGCTTGTTTTTGGGGTTGGGGTCTGTCAGCTTTACCAGGGTGTCGCCTACCTTTACGTGGTAGTTCTGGTAGCTGCCCATGAAGCAGGACAGGACTACCTGGCAGGGCAGGCCCCCCTCCTGGGCCAGGGCGGCGGCTTCCGGGCGCAGGACGATGGTGTAGTCCCTGCCTACCTCCATGCCGGGGATCACCGCGGCGTGGCAGATGTCGCCGGAGACGTTGATCCGGGCCTTGCCGTTTTCAATGGCTTCCAGCTTGCCCTTGAGGAAGTTGGCCTCGCCGATGAAGTCGGCCACAAACTCGTTGACGGGGTGGTAGTAGATTTCCTGGGGGGTGCCGATCTGCTCCACCACGCCGGAACGCATGATGATGATCCGGTCGGACAGGGCCATGGCTTCGCTCTGGTCGTGGGTGACGTAGATGGCGGTGATGCCCACCTCCTGCTGGATCCGGCGGATCTCCGTCCGCATGGTGACTCTCAGCTTGGCATCCAGGTTCGAAAGAGGCTCGTCAAAGAGGAGCACGCTGGGCTCAATGACCAGGGCCCGGGCCAGGGCCACCCGCTGCTGCTGGCCGCCGGAGAGCTGGTTGGTCATGCGGCCCTCCATGCCGGAAAGCTCCACCAGGTCCAGGATCTTCATGACCCGCTCTTTGATTTCCTCCTTGGGGACCTTCCGCAGCTTCAGGCCATAGGCCACGTTGTCGAAGACATTGTAGTGGGGAAGCAATGCGTAGCTCTGGAACACCATGGCGGTGTCCCGCTTGTTGGGGGTCAGGGCGTTGATGGGCTCGTCCCCCAGGTAGATCTCGCCCTCGTCAGGGCTTTCGAAGCCCGCGATCATCCGCAGGGTGGTGGTCTTGCCGCAGCCGGAGGGGCCAAGCAAGGTGACGAACTCCCCAGGGGCGATGGTCAGGGAATTGTCCTTAACGGCATAGAAGTCCTTGCCGGTTTTGGGGTCCTGGTAGATTTTGGAAATGTGCTCCAGGCGCACACCTTTTTTCTGTTTTTCCATTTACTTGCCCTCCTTGATTTTTCTGCTGGTGCCGAAATACTTGGTGACCAGGTTCATGAGCAGAACGCTGCCGTAGGTGATGCCGATGAGGATGGTGGCGAAGGCGCAGGCCAGGCTGTAGGAGCCCTTCTCGGCAAATTCGTTGATCTGCACGGTGATGAGCAGGAACTGGGGGGTCACCAGCAGGATGATGGCGGAGATGGCGGTAATGCTCCGGACGAAGGCGGTGACGAGGCCGCTGAGGAAGGAGTCCTTGATGAGGGGCAGGGTCACGGTCATGAATACCCGGAAGCTGTCCGCGCCCATGTCGTAGGCGGACTCCTCAATGGATTTGTCGATCTGCCGCAGGGCGGAGATGCCGCTGCGGGTGCCGGTGGGCAGGGAACGGACCACGAAGACGATGATGAGGATGGCTCCGGTGCCGTAGAGGCCCTGGAGAAGTCCCGTGTGGAACAGGCCGCCGGAGAAGCCCCGGATATAGCCCACGCCCAGCACGGTGCCGGGTACGGCCATGGCCAGCATGGACACGGCCTCAATAAAGCCCTTGGCCCTGAAGTTCCGCTTGACCACCAGATAGGAGATGATCATGCTGAGAAGGGCCGTAATGGGGGCGGAGATCAGGCTCAGGAGGAAGGAATCCCGGAAGGCCTGGAGGCCGTGGTAGCGGCTGAACACCAGCTGGAACCATTTGCCCGTCAGGGGGAAGAACTTGAAGCCCCAGGTGGGGAAGCAGGCTCCGATGGGCACGCACAGGTACATCATGATGACGAAAATGGCCACCAACGAGCACAGCACGGTGAGAGGGATCTTCACGCTGGGGTCCCCAATGAGCATCCGTCCCCGGGAGGCCTTGCCTGTCAGGGTGGCGGCGGTCTTGCGCTCTAAGTAGTATTTCTGGACGGCGAACATACACAGGGTGATGCACAGCAGCACCACGGCCATGGCGGCGGCACCGGCCTTGTCGTAAGCGCCGGTGATCTGCAGGTAGATGGTGGTGGCCAGGGTGTCGTAGGAGCCGCCGATGAGCATGGGGTTGGCGAAGTCCGCGATGGACTCGATGAAGGTCACCAGGAAGGCGTTGCCCAGGCCCGGCAGCAGCAGGGGAAGGGTCACACTGGTGAAGACCTTCCACCGGGAGGCTCCCATGTCCCGGGCCGCCTCCTCCAGGGAGGGGTCAATGTTTTTCAGCAGGCCCTTCAGCATCATGTAGCACACCGGGAAGAAGGTCAGGGTCTGGACCACCGCAATGCCCCAGAAGCCATAGACGCTGTTGTCATAGATCTTCAGCAGGAACCGGGTGATGATGCCCGCCTTGCCGAAGAGCATGATCATGGAAAGGCTCAATACGAAGGGGGGCGATACCACGGGCAGCATGGACACGACCTTGAACAGCCCCCCGGTGAATTTGTTCATGCGGACGTAGACCTCCACATAGGCGAAGAGAAGCCCCACCAATGTGGAGAGGATGCCCACCAGGAAGCCAACCTTTAAGGTGTTGGTAATGGCTGTGGTAAAGGAGGGGATGGCAAAAATGCGCCGGAACACACCGAAGCTGAAGCCGCCGTCCCCCACAAAGCTGTCCACCAACAGAATGGCCAGGGGGTAGAGAATGAATAGGGTGAGGAACGTGATCAGTACGACAATGGTGGTCACCAGAATGGGGTCACCCATCAGTTTTTTCCGGTCCAGCGCCGTGCTCTGGGTTGTTGCCATGGGCGGATTCCTCCTTTTTTTAATAAAGCCTCCCTTTACGCAAGGGAGCCTTTAAAACAAGGCGGCGGCTTTTGCCGCCGCCTTGTTGGCTTAGGTATTACAACTTACTCGGTCTTGAACCGGTCCGCGCCGGTGTTGGCGCCGCCGGCGTTCAGAGCGGCCATAACTTCCTCGATGTAGGTGCCGATGTTGTTCTTGGCATCCTCGAAGTCATAGTCCATGACGTTGTCGGGATCCAGGCCGAACTGCATGGCAACCTCAGGCTGGGTGGCGTTGTCGATGACCAGGAACTGGTAGGAGCCGTTCTGGGCAGCCAGGTTCACGCACTCGGGGGACAGGGCGTACTCGATCCACAGCTTGGCGGCGTTGGAGTGGGCAGCGCCCTTGAAGATGGCGGTGGCGCCCACCTCGAAGGAGGTGCCGGTGGAGGGGATCACCAGCTCCACGTTGGTGTAGCCGTTGTCCACGATCTGGGTAATGCCGTCATGCAGGAAGCCGATGCCGATGACGCACTCGCCGGTGCCCACGTTCTTGGAGGGGCCGGAGCCGGACTTGGTGTAAACCTCGATGTTCTTATCCAGGTCCACCAGGTACTGGATGCCTTCGTCGTGGCCGTACTTCTGGATCATGGTGTTGATGACCAGCTTGGCGGTGCCGGCGGTGTTGTAGTTGGACAGCCAGATCAGGCCCTTGTATTCGGGCTTTAAGAGATCCTGCCAGTCGGCGGGAGCCTCCAGCTTCATCCGGGCCAGCTCATCGGTGTTGACCATGAAGCCCAGGATGCCCTTGTAGATGCCGTACCAGTTGCCGTCGGGATCCTTGTACATATCGCTGAGCAGATGGGAGGCGTTCTGAGCGGCATAGGGCTCCAGCAGGCCTTCCTTGGCGACCACGTTGTAGGGATCGGTGGTGCCGCCGAACCAGACGTCGGCAGAGGGATTGCCCTTCTCTTCCTCGATCTTGGCCTGGACCTCACCGGTGGACAGACGCTGATAGTTGACCTTGATGCCGAACACTTCCTGGAAGTGCTGGCAGGCGGCGGCCAGGTACTCCTCTTCGCAGGAGCCGTAGACCGTCAGCTCGCCCTCGGCCTGAGCCGCGGCGATAAGATCGTCCATGCCGTCAAAATAGCTGGGATACTTGCTTTCGCTCTTGGGGGCCTCGGTGGCCTCGGTGGCCGCGGGAGCGTCCGTGGCAGCAGGGGCAGCGGTGGTGGCAGGGGCCTCCGTCTTGCCGCCGCAGGCGGCCAGGCTCAGGACCATGACCACAGCCAGAAGCATAGCCAAATACTTTTTCATCTTTTATTCCTCCATTCCGATTGATCCCGGTATCACCTACCGGGGAACTGGGTCCATTATAGCACGTGGGAAAGAATTGTCAATCCTTAACATATCCGCGGGTAAAAAATTTTTTGCACTTGTAGAAAATGGACAGCCCATACAATTTCTTGAGAAAACGCCGGGGGATATTCGACAGTTTTCCCTGAGGCAGGCCCATTCTTAATTCTTTTTGAACATCTTGCTTTTTCCACCGGTATCCGTTAAAATGGAAACAAATGAAACCGAGAGGAGCCTTATGCCCTTATGAATAAAGAGTCTTTGACCCAGGCGGTGCGGCTGGCCCAGACGGGAAACCGGGAGGCCATGGAGCGGCTCATGACCTATGCCTACGGCCTGGTGGACTACCAGTGCAAAAAGCTGCTGCCCAGTACCCAGGCCGCGGACAAGATGACCGCCGTTGTGCTGAAGGCCGCCATTGCCAAGCTGGATACCCTGGAAAATCCCGAGGAATTCTTCACCTGGCTGGGCCGCCTGACCGCCGTGCGGTGTATGCGGGTCCGGGCCACCCTGCGGGAAACCGGCCAGAGCGGCGAAAGCAGCCAGCAGGTAAACTATTCCTTCCCCGGCATGGAGCTGAACAAGGCGGAGACCGCCAAGGTGGCGGAGATGCTGACGGATCTGCTGCCGGAGGATATGCGGCTGAACCTGTACCTCTACAGTCTGGGAGGACTGCCTCCCAAGGGCATTGCCGGCCTCACCGGCGTGCCGGAGGAGACGGTGAGAGAGCAGATCCAGAGCGCCCAGTCGGCGGTGCTGAAGCAGATGAAGCGCTACGCGGACCAGGGGGTGAAGTTCACCCAGGCCAATTCCCTGCCTGCCCTGCTGCGGACCCGGATGCTCCTGAACCCGGCCCCGGAGAAGGCCCAGCTGGTAGTCTATTCTCTGCTGCCTCAGCCCCAGCGCCGCCCCCCCGCCCAACCCCGGCAGAGCCAGCAGCCCCAGGAACGTCCCGCCCAGGCCTACCCGGCCTACCCGGCGGAGAAGAAGGACGAGTCCGGCCTGATCCGGGTATTGGCGGTCATCGCGGCCCTTCTGGGCCTGGTGCTGCTGATCGCCATGGGCGTGCTGGTCATGAAGCTCAATAAAGCCAAGGGTGGAAACGACACCGCCTGGGTGCCGATGAGCGTGGCTGCGGAATCTCTACCCTCTCCTGGGAGAGGGTGGCAGGGCCAAAGGCCCTGACGGGTGTGGGGCGGGACGGGGTCTGACCTGGTACCGCCCCTCTTCCGTCTCGGCTGCGCCGAGCCACCTTCCCCCAGGGGAAGGTTTTTAAGAAAGGATCAACTCCTATGAACGCACATTTAGATGATATTCTCCGCATCCTGGAGGAAAAATATCCCCAGTCCCTCTGCGCCCTGCACTACCGCAAGGACTACGAGCTGATGATCGCCGTCCGCCTATCGGCCCAGTGCACCGATGCCCGGGTAAACCAGGTGACCCCGGCCCTCTTCGCCGCCTACCCCACTCTGGAAGCCATGGCGGCAGCACCCATTGCGGATGTGGAGAACTATGTCCGCTCCTGCGGCTTTTATAAGCACAAGGCCCGGGATATTGTGCTGGCCTGCCAGATGCTCCTGCGTGACTACGGCGGGAAGGTCCCCGGCACCATGGAGGAGCTCTTAAAGCTCCCCGGAGTGGGGCGAAAAACCGCCAACCTGCTGCTGGGGGACATCTACGGCGTGCCCGGCAGCGTGGTCTGCGACACCCACTGTATCCGCATCTGCGGTCGGCTGGGCCTGAGCCAGGGCAAGGAGCCGGAGAAGGTGGAAAAGCAGCTCCGGGCTATCCTGCCGCCGGAAGAAAGCAGCGATTTCTGCCACCGAATCGTCCTGTTTGGCCGTGAGATCTGCACCGCTCGAAATCCCAAGTGCGGACAGTGCCCATTGGCCCTATTTTGCCCGGAGATGACCGGGCAAAAAGAATGACCCCGTTTCTATCTCACCCCTTGTCCGCATAGGCTGTGGACAAGGGGTGATTTTTTGAAGCGAACAACGAAGCTTGCCCACCGGGCCATGCTGCTGACGGGCGTGAATCTGCTGCTGCGGTTTGCCGGGACGGTCTTCGGAGTCTATCTCTCCCGGCGGATCGGGGAGCAGGGCCTTGGGCTGCTGCAGCTGACCATGTCCGTCGGGAGCCTGGCCATGATTGCCGGCATCGGCGGCATCCGCACCGCCGCCATGTATCTGACGGCAGAGGAGCTGGGGCGCAGGGGCCGCCGGGGAGTAAACCGGGTCCTTTCCGGGTGCCTGCGCTACAGTCTGGTGTGCTCCGCTGCCGTTGGGGGGCTCCTGTGGGTCTTCGCCCCGGCCATTGCCCGGAACTGGATCGGCAACACAGGTATCATCGGTGCCTTACGGCTGTTCTCCTGCTTCTTGCCCATTACCTGCCTCTGCGCCCTGCTGACGGGGTACTTTACAGGGGAAAACCGCATCGGCGTACTGGCGGCGGTAGAGATTGGGGAGCAGATATTCTCCATGGGCGTTACCGTCCTCTGTCTGGCCCTCTGGGCCGGGTCTGACCCGGAGCGGGCCTGCCGCAGCGTGATCTTCGGCAGCGCCATGGGAAGCCTGCTGACCCTGAGCCTGCTGGGGCTCCTATACCGGCGGGAGAGGAATCCGGTGGATGCCTCCATCCCCATAGGGCGGCGGATCCTCCGGGCTGCTCTGCCACTGGCTATTGCGGACACCTGCAAAGGCGGCCTCAGCACCCTGGAAAATCTGATGGTGCCCAAGCGGCTGGCACTGGCAACCGCGGACCCTCTGGGGGCCTTTGGCCGGGTCACAGGCATGGTCTTTCCGGTGCTCATGTTTCCCGCCTGCATTCTCTTCGGCCTGTCAGAGCTGCTGATCCCGGAGCTGGCCCGGTGCCACTGCGGCGGCGGGGAGAAGCGGATCGCCTATCTGCTCCACCGGAGCCTGAAGCTGTCCCTTCTCTACGGAGTCTGCTTCGGCGGGCTCCTGTTTCTCGGCGGCAATGCCCTGTGCCTAAGGCTCTACAGCAACCCGGAGGCAGGGAATCTTCTGAAGCTCTTTGCGCCCCTGGCCCCAATGCTCTACTGCGATGCCATTACCGATGCCATGACCAAAGGCCTGGGCCAGCAGCACATGGCCGTCCGGTTCAACATCCTGACAAACATCCTGGATGTGATCGGACTCTACTTTCTGTTGCCTGTCTGGGGGCTGAAGGGCTATTTTGTCAGCTTCTTTCTCACCCATGCTCTGAATTTCTTTCTGAGTCTCCGCCACCTGCTGCGCATCACGGGGCAGAACCTTTGTGCCTATATCCCCCTATGGACTCTGACCTGCGCCATCGCTTCCGTCTGGCTCTGCGGCAAGGTCCCGGAACCGATCCTTTCCTGTGCCGCCTTTGTTCCGGTGTTTTTCAGCAGCCTGTATCTGACAGGGGTGCTGAAAGGAGAGGACCTGCGGTGGCTCCGTAGATTCACACAGGCAAAATAGCCGTTGCCTTTTGGGGGCGACTACGGTATAATGAAGAAAACGAACTTGGGGAGGACCTTTTCCATGCGTCTGACTGCCATCCAGGACTATATGCGCCAAAAAAATATGCCCTTTACTTACGTAGAAGACAACGACTGCGGCAGCATCACCTTCAACCATCGGGGACTCAGCTACCACATCTGGGAATACCCGGCCCCGGAGCGGGGGGCAGAGAGCAACGTCCGCACCGCCGGCCGCAGCGAGGACTTCGAGGGGGACTACGAGGCCCAGATCATAGAAATTCTCCAGGAGTTTTAAACCATGAAGCAGCAAAGAAGCTATGCGCTGGATCTCATCAAGCTCCTGCTCAGCTACGTCATCGCCTTTTTTCACTGCGGCCTGTCCGTCTCTCCGGGGCCTACGGTGACGGTGCAGGTGTTTTTCATTCTCTCCGGCTTTTTTCTTGGGAAGACCTTCTACGAAAGAAAATCGGAGGCCTACAGCGCCTGGGACTACACCCTGGACCACGCCAGAAAGATCTATCCCTACTATTTCTTCTCCTGCGCTGTGTTTTTCCTGTATGTCTTCGCCCGGGACGCGGTTTCTCTGGTTCTGTCCCCTTCCCTCTCCGGTCTTGGGGCGCTGATTCGGAGCATCTACAACCAGATCCCGGACCTGCTGCTGCTGCAAAGCAGTATGTTCTTCCACGACAGCGTCAACTATCCCCTGTGGCAGCTGTCCGCCCTGCTGATCGCCGGATATTTTGTCTTCGCTCTGCTGCGGCAGAAGGAAGCGCTGGCCCGGACCATCCTCTTCCCGGCAGCCATTCTGATGATCCAGAGCCTCCTCTGGTCTGGGGTAGACCTGTGGGAAAACTGGGGGCCCTTCTATATTCCCCTGCTTCGGGCCTTCTCCCCCCTGTGTATTGGAGTACTGACCTACTGCTTCTCCACAACGGCTGTGTATAACCGGCTCCGAAGTCACCGGAGGACCTTTGATATCCTGGGGCTTCTGTGCCTGGTAAGCCTTTTCGCCTATGCGGACTATCGGAATATCTTCCTGATGACCACTCCCGTGTGGCTTCTCAGCTGCCTGGACCCGGAGAGTCTGCTGTGCCGGATCCTGAATCGGCCCTGCTTCCGGAGGGCTGGAAAGCTGTCCCTGGCCATCTACTGCAACCACGCTTTCGTCATCCGCATCCTCACCGCGCTGCTGATTCCTAGGCTGGAAGGGGCCGGGGTAAGGGTGCCGGATATGATGAAGGGCGGGATGCTCTTCGTTCTGCTGACAGCCTACTCTCTGCTCACCCTCTGGCTGGTGCCGAAGATCTTTCCGGTGAATCGCCGGAGCTCCTCCTGATCCGTCAGGCATCTCCTCCACACCCGGTCCACCCTCTCGTAAGGAGAGGGTTTTTTCTCTTGACTTTTTTCCCTTCCCCGCATATACTATTTCCAAGGATAAAAGGGAGTAAAGGGTATGCCTGGGCATACTGCTTGTCCTCGTCATCACGGCCACGGGCCCGGGGGCAGGCGGAGAGCTTGAGACTTTTATCACAGTATTTTCGTGCTGTGATGGAGGTCTTCTTTTTTTACCTCCACACGGCGGAATTGGAGGTAACATATGAACCTACTCACAAACCTGCAAGCTCTCACCTGGCAAATGGTCCTCATGTGGGCCATCGGAGGACTGCTCATCTACCTGGCCATCGGCAAAAAGATGGAGCCCGGTCTGCTGCTGCCCATGGGCTTCGGAGCCATTCTTGTAAATCTCCCCTTCTCCGGAGCCGTGACCCAGGGGCTGGTGGAAGGGCCCCTGAACGTGCTCTTTGCCGCGGGCTTTTCCAATGAGCTTTTCCCCCTGCTGCTCTTCATCGGCATCGGAGCCATGATCGACTTTGGGCCCCTGCTGGAGAAGCCCTGGCTGCTGCTCTTTGGGGCGGCGGCCCAGTTCGGCATTTTCCTGACCCTATGTCTGGCGGGGCTCTTCTTTGACCTGAAGGACGCCGCCTCCATTGCCGTTATCGGCGCCGCCGACGGCCCCACCGCCATCTTCGTAGCCAATACCCTGGGCTCTAAATATTTGGGGGCCATTATGGTAGCCGCCTACAGCTATATGGCCCTGGTGCCCATCGTGCAGCCCCCGGTGATCCGGCTGGTGACCACAAAAAAAGAGCGGCTTATCCGCATGCCCTACACCAAGGGCAATGTGAGTAAGCTCACTCGCATTCTCTTTCCCATTATTGTCACCATCGTATCCGGTCTGGCCGCACCGGCCAGCGTGGCATTGGTAGGCTTCCTCATGTTCGGAAACCTGCTGCGGGAGTGCGGCGTGCTGGACTCCCTGAGCCAAACCGCCCAGACGGCCCTGGCAAACCTGATCACCATCATCCTGGGCCTCACCGTAGCCTGCCAGATGACGGCGGAGCAATTCGTCCGGCCGGACACTTTGCTGATTCTGGCCCTGGGCCTGGTGGCCTTCGTGGGTGACACCGTAGGCGGTGTACTCTTCGCCAAGCTCCTGAATCTGTTCCTCCCCGAGGGGAAAAAGGTGAATCCCATGATCGGAGCCGCCGGTATCTCCGCCTTTCCCATGAGCGGCCGGGTGGTGAACCAGATGGGCCTGAAGGAGGACAATCAGAATTTCCTGCTGATGTATTCCATCAGTGTCAACGTCTCCGGTCAGATTGCCTCTGTGGTAGCCGGCGGCCTGATCCTGGCTCTCATGGGCCGGTAAGGAGGTGGAAACAATGCTGGAATCCTTCTCCGTGACCCTGCCTATGCTGGGCAAAGGGATGCTGGGTGTTTTCGCTGTCATCGGTATTCTCGTGATCGCCGTAGCGGTTTTGAACAAACTCAGCAAATAAATCAAAAAGCGGGCGGCGGATCGCCGCCCCAACCGTTACACCCCAACGGTAGCCAGATAATAGATGATACCATACACCACCGAGGCGCTGAGACCATAGACGATGACAGGCCCGGCAATGGTGAACATCCTGGCCCCCACCCCCAGGATGAAGCCCTCAGTCCTAAACTCCACCGCCGGAGCGGAGATGGCGTTGGCAAAGCCCGTAATAGGCACCAACGTCCCCGCTCCGGCGGCTTTTGCAATGTCATCGTAAAGGCTCAGTCCCGTCAGCAGGGCCGACAGGGCCACCAGTGTCATAGAGGCCGCTGTGGCGGCGCTCTGCTTGTCCAGCGCGGATGCGTACAGTTCCGTCAGCCCTTGGCCCAGGGTGCAGATCAGGCCCCCCACCAGGAAGGCCAGCAGGCAGTCCTTCCCCACCGGCGACGGAGGACTGATCTGCTTCACCAGCTTGGCATATTGCTTTTGCGTCATCATGATCCCTCCCGGAGGGTAGTATTTCCAGAATTCCGGGAAAAGATACGGGGTTATCCGTTTCTATTCGTCAGCCGATACAGTCCGTAACCCATGGATGCCCCCAGCACATTCAGCATCAGATCGTCTATGTCGCAGGTGCCCACCATCAACACCAGCTGGGTCAGCTCCACCACAGCGACAATGATCGTGGCCGACAAAAAGGTGACCCAGAATTTCCGCAGCCGTGGGCAAAGATCCGGTAGAAAATACCCAAGCGGCACAAAAAGAAAAATATTCCCCAGCAAATTTCTTAGGGCAGCACGCACAAAATAGTGCCGCACCGGCGGCACCAGCAGCCGCCCAAACAGACGGATGGTGCGAAAGGGCATTACATTCAGGTGGGTACTCAGATACTCCCCAAAGGGAATGGCCCGGGGATTTGGCCACCGACCGAAGAGCAGCCACAGCATGCAGGCACAATAAAGCCCGAACAAAAAGCTCCTGCGGAGCCTGGACGAACGTTCCATGCCGCCCTCCTTTCTAAAAACAGACCCGCCCATTATATCAGCCCCAGGTAAAAAAGGCAAGCGCTCAATGGGCCGTGGGCTAAATTTTCCCCGGATTTTGCGAAAGTTTTTCTTGACAACAGTTCTCTCCCGTGCTATAATACCGCCTGTAGTGACGAGCGTCACTTGATTGAACGGGCCTTTAGCTCAGTTGGTCAGAGCCTCCGGCTCATAACCGGATAGTCCCGGGTTCGAGTCCCTGAAGGCCCACCACAAGTTAAGGGTTTCATTCCTTTTACATAATATACACATAGGGGTATAGCTCAATTGGTAGAGCGGCGGTCTCCAAAACCGTAGGCTCAGGGTTCAAGTCCTTGTGCCCCTGCCAAATCCACCGGACAAGATTTGTTCGGTGGGTTTATTTTTTTCTGTTTTTTTAGCATTTCCAAATCGGAAAAGTTTGATTTTTACCAACCGATAATTTTACGGTTTTGAATCATGTGAGGTTCCAGACCGTCCAATCGGACCGCTCCCAAAGCCGGTTTGTTAATCCCACATCAGTCTGGGAACAGAATACGGCAACCCGTATTCCGTCTGATAAGTTATGCGGTTCCCTACATATTGGAAATTCCCATTTTCCAGTGGCCTGACAGTCACTTCATGCGCAAACAGGCAATCCATTTTTAGATCTGTGGAAAGCATTTGGACGGTCAGCGTCATTGTTCCGTCCGGATTCATGACATAAGCCGTAACTTCTGGCTCGATATTGTAATACCATATTTTAACAAAATCGTTTGTGTTCAATGGCCTCCAAGGGTAGTAGTCACCTTCAGCATGATATTGTGCAAGTGATCGGAAGGTTTCTATGTCAATGTTATAGTACGGTAAGACGATTCCTTCAAATTCGCTGGCCGGTATGGCATAGCTGCTTCTGTCTTCGAGAACGGTATAATGATCGGCAAGGAACTGCCTTCCATGATGTGCATAGTATAGATATTCAAACTGATCGTTAAAGCTGAGATTTTTCCAATTTCCTTCCTGCCAATCAATGAGGAAAATATTGGTGGCAATGTAGCCAGCAGGATAGATATAGCGAAAAGCAAGATCAAATAGTTCCGTATTCGGAGCAACAAGTCGAATCAGGCAAAAATCTGGATAGTGTTTATCATTTGCAGGATAGATCCTGTAATAGAAATTGCCTCTCTCTGTGAGTGCCCAATCCTTGATTTCGTGACATTCATAATACGGCTCTTTTATCTCATCCGGGTAATACGTCATACTGTAAACAAAAGCGCCGGATTCGTCATATGTGAATAGTCTATATGATAAGCCCCCCGATTTCAAAATGGTGATAACCTCTTGTTCGGTATCTTTGTTCTGCTGTACGGCATCCCAAAATACATAGAACCTTTCGGATGTGGTCAAATATTCCGGGTAAGGTTCGTTTGTATCCATTACATCATATCCTGCATCATAAAGCAGGTTCTCTATGGAATCGATACTGCTTTGGGACAAGTAGAAATCATCCCATAGACTGTCTGGCGCTGTTTTCTCGGCAGACTCATATAGTGCATGGTATAAGGATACGATTTCTTTACACCGATCTTCCATACGGTCAAACATTGGATCATCTGGCAGATCATCATCATGGCTTTCATTTTCGGTTGTCGATACTGTTTCTATTTCGGAGGTGGTTATCGTTTCTTTCGGTTGAAAACTTGGCATAGGATTTTTTCTTTTACCCCCACAAGCAGTAAGTCTAATTACCGCGATAAAGAGAAGAATTACAAAAATTATAATTTTAAGGTATTTCATGAATTTGGGCTCCTTTTTTTTCAAACTCAGCAATGATTTCTTCTGTAACAGGGATGATACAAAAATGTTCCCAATCACCGATAGCAAAGTAGGGATACACGCCTATTCCATCCTTATGGAATAGCACAAAGGGGACAGCATCCTTGTCGTACCATTCGTCACTGGAAAACACATTCTGATTACCCATCGTAATAATCTCTGAGCACAGGTCAAGAATGCTCTCATTTGGCAAATTGGGAAAGAATACTTTCATTGTGTAATAACACATTTCCTTATAATGCGCAAACCCTGATTCTGAATAGCTGTGCTCGTCAAAATTGACGGTGATTTCTTGTATGTAGTCCCCATTTGTCGGCACATATACCGTAATCGTAGGCAGTGAATATACACGCTCGTCCTCTGTAAAGTAGTATTTCTTTGTTTCGTGATCTGAATGGATTGCAGAATCGTAGGTATAACACTGCCATTGTGATGCCGGTGTTAAGTAGCTTCGGCAGTAGCCTCTTTCATAGTAGCTGTTATAGCTTCTGATATAGTCATCGATGGAGAAGGTGAAAACCAGTTCATTTTCCCGGTTCTCCACGACCTGAATATCCAGAGGATCTATTTCCGCCTGCGATACAGTCGGCTCGGTTTCATTGTCCAAAGTCTGACACTGCATCGTGCCGTCAAAATACAGTAAGATTCGCTCGTCAAACTGTTCCTCCCCGGATAAGATCACTTCCACATAATTCTCGTTCCAAGTGACCGCCCAGTCGTTGCTGCTGATGCTACAGCCATCATTGCGCAACTCAAAATCTGTTTGTGAAATGTTTATAGCACCTTCATTCAGGATTAGCCGCCCGGATGCGGACCCAAAGGGCCACGCTGGTTCCCCAATCTCTATAAGGGTCAATTCATATCTCTCATCAGGGGAAACAGATGTATCCCGTAAAGTTTTCTTGCAGTTCACTGCATAATAGAAGCATCCCGCAAGCAGCAAATTCATTCCGATGACCATGCAAATCATACAAAGCACGGCTCGAATACGTTTTTTCATGTAATTTCACCCCTTACATTTGTAAGAATTTTGATTATAAAGTAAGGCCGCAAAAGCAGCCTTACTCTATAATGTTCATATCCTTAAGAATATTCGATGCTGTTTCGTAAGCCAATGCGCCATCGGAACCATTCTGGCTGTGCAGATAAACTGCAACGAAATAGGTACCCTGATGTGTTTCTACGAACCCTATAAACCAACCTGCAATGTTGGTATCATTCAGCCGCCCGGTGCCGGTTTTTCCGTACAGCCCGTCCTCGTCCAGCAATATAGCATCCCGGACAGCGGCAATACTTCCATCTCTGAAACCGAAATCGTTGCGGTACAGTTTTACCAGCAGTTCTACTTGCTCCAAAGCGGAGATTTTCACACCGGAGCCATTCCAAAACCCGTCAGAATCGTTGCCAAAGTTGCAGTCACCGTAGCCGATTTTTGAAAAGAAGTCCTCTGTTTGCGCTGATCCTGCTGATTGATCAAGGGCATTAAAATACCAGTTTACGGAAGTCTGCATAGCGGAGCGCAGGGTTTGATCTCGGTTCCATGACTCAAAAGGATACGCCGCCCCATCCCAGGTAATGGTATTTGCTTCGGGAGTGATGATTCCTTGCTCCAATGCGTTGAGGGCACTGTAAATCTTATAAGTTGAGCACGGCGGTACACGGCGGGTTACCTCTGATTCGTTGGATACCGTATATTGGTCTGTGCTAAAATCATAAACAACAGCGCAGCCATCGGAATTGCCAAAAAATCTTTCCCAGTCGGATTCAACTACGGCTAATGTACCAGAGGGACTGTAATGGGTTTCAGTGTATTCGGTACAATAGGCCAACACAGGAATTTGTCCGATTGCTGCCAAAGCCAGGAATCCCGCGAGGCAGCGGCCCAACAGGCGCTTCCATTTTGTCTCCCGTTGAAAGCCAACCACCCATTGGAGACGATATTTCAGCTGATTTTTGCCCTGACAGAAACCGGCCGCTGTAGGTAGAGGGGGATTGGAGACGGCAGCAAAGCGCAAGATTGTTTGACCATAGGCAATTCGCTCTTTTTCGCAGGTCATCTCATTCATAACATCCCAATCGCAGTAGGCTTCCCGATCCCTACGAATTTGCCGAAGGGCGAGCCATACAAGCGGGTTGCACCAAAAGAGGATCTGTATAACGCAAAGCA
Source organism: uncultured Eubacteriales bacterium (assembly GCA_900547405.1). GTDB lineage: Bacteria > Bacillota > Clostridia > Oscillospirales > Oscillospiraceae > Faecousia. Next base: position 20,971 of record URGL01000011.1, on the reverse strand, counting down.
GATAATTGGTCATTGTGTCTCCGTGCTTGATGTGTGTCAGTTCATGGAGCAATATATGATCCAACTCGGATTTCGGCAATCCATCCACGCCATCTTTTGGAAGAACCACGAATGACTTTTTCCATCCGAAGCTGATTGGGGTGGTAATAAATCTGGACTGCAACAGCTTGATATGCCGTTTCAGTCCCAGTCTGAGCTGGCACTCGTCAAACCGCTTACGGCACGCATAGGATGGTTCCACTGAAAGATGCTTTATCATGTGGAGCCTCCAGATTCCAACCAAATACACGGCGATGAATGCCAAAACGCCAGCCAGCCAAAGAAACGAAGCAATAAAAATAAGGCGGCTGTTTTCGGGACGGGCAATCAGCTCTGTTGTATCCTGAAGCCATCCTGCCTCTGTAGCAACTACAGCGGTATTGATGGAGGTGTTCGAAATGGCAAATGCCCGCTGTCCAACAGATTTTGCGGGTTGAAATGCAGACCAAATCCCATTTGGGAGGAAAGACAAGAAAAGCGAACAAGCCAGAACAAACCAGCTGCGATATTGAAAACGCAGGGACAGCCGATTGCGAAGCAGCCATTTCAGACCAAGCATCACGCAAATGAGGCAAGCATTCCATAGGTTTCCTATCAAGAATTGTTCTAAGAACATTATCATCGCCTCACTGTCGGCGCCGTTTGTCAAGAATACTCTGTAATTCATCCAAGTCTTCCGGGGTCAAATCCTTCTGATCCAGAAAACTTACAACCATTTGTTTCATGGCTCCGTCAAAAAACCGGGTTGCCAGAGTGCGGCTTTCAGCAGCCAGATAATCGTCTTTCTTTACGCAGGGAGTATAGACAAAAACACGGCTTTCCTTTTCGTGTACGATCACGCCCTTCTTTTCCAGGCGAGATAGCATTGTGTAGATCGTTTTCGGACTCCAATTTTTTGTCTTAGCCAATCGATCTGTGATTTCATTGGTGCTGATGGGGGCATATTTCCAAATAATATCCATCACTTCAAACTCGGCATCTGAAATCTGGGGTAACTTGTTCATACTGTTGCTCCTAAATCTTACGAATGTAAGAATAATTATACTGTGTGAGGAGGCAGAAGTCAATGTTTCTTTGCATTTTTATTTTTCGTATTTTTTGTGATGAATAAGTCCGTTTTTGGGACAATGAAAGCGTGATAAGAGAGGGAAATGATCGGTTCGAGGGGGCGATGCCGGAAATATCGGGCCGCCTGAACGTTTCAGGCGGCCCTTCTGGCTTTTTGAAACTGCCACTCAGTCCACAGCTCCATCGTCATAGGCAGCAGACACAGGGCTGCATAGCCCAGGGCGGTGACGGCACTGAGTCCCGTCAGAGGCTTCCAGAGGATTCGGGGATCATACCACATGGTTCCCGCTCCCAGGATCTCCGCCATGGCGGTGAGGGTCATCAGCGCGCACAATGTCACGACAAAGGCCCGGTCCCGGTTGTCAAAGCGGTAAATCGAGAAGGCCGTTCTCCCCCGAAGAAGGCTTCCCCGAGAGCGCATGGAATCAGACTCCAACGCCAGAGCGGAGATCATCCAGGTGATCAGCATGGAGAAGATCCGCAGGCAGTTCAGGCACCGCCGAATCACATTTCCCTGGCCTGTCCCCCGGCCAATGCCCTTCTGGGCCAGGCCAATGCGTCTGGCCTCCAAGGAGATCCGAGGGATGAAGCGGAGCAGGACGGTGAGGGCCAGGGAGAGCCTGGGGCTCACCCTGCCAAACAGATAGACCACCTTGTCCGCGGAGATCACCTGAAACATGGCCTCCAGCCACATGGCTGTGGTGGCAGCCCGTACCCAGATGACAAGGCCAAAGACAAAGCTCTCCACTGTCAGATCGTTTCCCAGGAAGTTCTTTCCCAGCACCGTCACGCCGAAATGATGATAGGTGCTGTAGTACAAAGCGAACAGGAGCCCCGCCGGAATGAGACAGAGGTTGAAGGCCGCCCCCCGGCGGCCCCGGCGCTTGACACTGTAGGCGAAGGCGCAGCCATAGCCCAGCCCCAGAAACACGGGATGGGTGAATCCCGCACCTGCTGCCAGGACCGCGACGAAGAACAGAAAATTCACTGCCGGGTGGCAGCTCTCAAAGCCCATCGTCTTCCTCCATGCCGTACAGGACCTTCACCCGGTCCAGCTTTTCCAGCAAGGGGTTGCCAAAGAGGACCATAGTCAGGGCGGTGCATACGCCCTGACTGACGTTCACCGGGAGGCCGGAGAGAAAGATGGGCCACACTGTCTTGGCGGTAAGCCTGGGCAGGGTCAGAAAGATGGTGCAGGTATCCAGCAGCGGCCCTACAAAACACACACAGGTGAGAAAGCCGAAGGCAGCCATGACCCAACGGTTTTTTGGCAGCCGGCCCTTGGCGAAAAGAAACCCTGCCAGCATGCCGCCGGCCCCATAGGCAAACATTTGCCAAGGGGTATAAGCTCCCTGCCCGTAGAAGAAGTTGCTGGCAAAAGCAGAGACAGCCCCCACCAGAAATCCCGCCTCCGGCCCGAAAGCCATGCCCGACAGCATGATAATGGCAAAAATAGCCTTGAAGCTGGGAATCGGGATCACCACCCGGGCTGCCACTGCCAAAGCGGACAGCACCGCCAGCACCACCAGCTCTCTGGCCTGGGGCTTCCGACTCTCAAACGCCAGAAAAAAGGGCACCAGCAGCTCGATGATGATCAGGGTACTGGTCAGGTAGTAGGCTCGGCCCGTAAGCCGAAGTCCGAAGATCAGCGTTGCCGGGATCACCAGCAAGAAATCCATGAGCATTGCGATCCGGGATCTTTTCATGTCCGGTCCTCCTTGTTTTCTTTGTAGAGGGCCACCACATCCTCTGCCGTCACGGCGTAGTCAAACAGATGGCGGCTCATCCGGCGGGCGGCGGTGGTATAGAAGCTGTTGCCGCCGAAGAATCGCCGGGGGGTATCTGTGGTGAGGATCTGGCCATCGAAGAACATGCTTACCCGGTCTGCATACCGGGCGCAGAACTCCACATCGTGGGAGACCATCAGGATCGTGATGCCCTTCCCCTTCAGGTCCATGAGGATCTTTGCGAAGGTCTCTTTAAAGAAGCTGTCAATGCCCTTGGTAGGCTCGTCCAGCAGCAGGAGCCTGGGGTTTGTCAGCAGGACCTTGGCCAGAGCCCCCCGCTGCTGCTCTCCGCCGGAAAGGTCGTAGGGATGCCGGTCCAGAAGGGCAGACACCTGGCACAGCTCCGCTATGTCTTCCAAGGCTTTCTTGTCCTTGGTCATCTCCTCCAGGTCCTCCCGGAGGGTTTTTTTAACGAACAGACTCTTTGGATCCTGGGGAAGCATCGCCAGGCAGCCGTTAAAAAGCTCTCCCGTCCTGTATTTCTCCACACGCTTTCCAAAGAGGGTGATTTTCCCCCGGTAGGGCCTGCAAATGCCAGATACAGCCTTGAGGGTGGTGGATTTTCCCGCACCGTTGCCTCCCAGGATGGCGCAGAGGCTCCCGGCAGGGACCTCCAGGCTGACTCCCCGGAGAATATCCGGGCTGTCCTTCTCGTAGCGGAACCAGAGTTCCCGGAGCTCTAGTGCCGGATTTTCCACTTCCTCCGGAAGCGCCTCCACTGGGATGGCCTTCTTTTTGGGCTCCTCCGGGAATTCCCGGCTCAGCCAGCTCCGGCCCTGGCGGACTGTCAGGGGGCTCTCCCCGGCGGCGCCGGCCTCATAGAACACTCTTACCGGGGTAGGCATGGCGGAGAACATGGGGTTCTTCTCTTCAAAGAGCAGCTGGCCCACCTTCACCGGGACATCATCCGCCAGGATGCGGCCCCCTTCCATCACCACCGCCCGGTCCGCATAGGGAAAGATATCCTCCAGGCGGTGTTCGGTGATGATGACGGTGGTGCCCAGCTCCGTATTGATCTTCCGGATGGTATTCAAAAAATCCGAAGCGGCGATGGGATCCAGCTGGCTGGTGGGCTCATCCAGGATCAGGGCCTCTGGCTGCATGGCCATAATGGAGGCCAGGTTTAATAGCTGCTTCTGGCCTCCGGAGAGGGTCGCCACATCCCGGTGGAACCAGTCCTGAATGCCGAAATAGCAGGCCATTTCCGCCACCCGGCTGCGCATGGTCTTCTGGTCGCAGCCCAGGCTCTCCAAGCCGAAGGCCAACTCGTGCCAGACCTTGTCGGTGACGATCTGATCATCGGGGTTCTGCATAACAAAGCCGATTTTCCCCGCCTGGTCCCGGTCCGGCACCTCTTTGAGAGGAATGCCGTGAAAGAGCACCTGTCCCCCGCTCTTCCCGCTGGGCGTCAGCACGGTTTTCAGGTGCCGCAGAAGGGTACTCTTGCCGCTGCCGGAGGCACCACAGAGCACCAGAAATTCTCCCTGGGCAACGGACAGGTTGATATGCTCCAGAGAGTGCTTCCCCTTGGAGGAAGCGTAAGAAAAGGTCAGATCCCGGATCTCGAAATGTGCCACTGCAGGGCCTCCTTTATGTGTAATACCGTAGGGATCAAGAGATAGGCCCCGTAGAAAGCCAGGGCAAGGAAATTTCTCCCCCGTAAAGGGGCAATGTCCATCACCGGGGTGAATTCCGCTTTTCGCGTCCCCAGCAGCAGCGCCAGCAGGAGCAGCACCGGCAGCAAAATCAGAAGCACCCGGTCCTCCCCTGTCAGGCGATAGATCATGAAGCTGGAGCGCTTCCCCGTGCCATAGCCCCGGGAGCGCATGGAGTCTGCCGCAGCAACGCTCCCCTCCAGCGCCCAGGAGGTCAGGGCCCCCAGGGCGGCAAAGCCATCCTCCAGTTTTTCCTTGGTGTCTCCATTGGTGCCCCGGCCAATGGACCGCCGGGCCCCCAGGATCTGATCTGCCTTGCGCAAAAGGTTCGGGATCATCCGCAGGACCATAACGAGGAGCAGGGACAGCGATGGGATCAGGTTGCCGAAGAGGCTCGTAAACTTGTCGCTGGTGAGAACCGCGTTATAGCAGCCAAACCACAGAAGCATCTGCAAAAACACGCCCCCAATGGCAAGGCCATAAAAAAGAGCCTCCAGAGTATAGGGCCGCCCGAAGCAGATCAGCAGCACGTGCTCCCCGTAGGTATTGAAAAGCGGATTGAGAAAAATCAAAATCAGGCAGATGGGCAGCATCCCGGCAATGCCCCCAAGTCCCTTCCGCCCGTGGAGGAGCAGGTAATAGGCGCAGCCGCAGACAATGCCCAGCCCCACATAGGCCGGATGCTGGATCACCACGGCGCAGCCAATGGCCCCCAGGAAGAACAGGAAGTTCACCGCCGGGTGCCGCTTGGAAAAGGCGTCCATCTCCATACTAGTCGCCCATCCAGGTTTCGCCCACGTCCGTTCCCAGCCCAACGCAGGTGTAGCACCAGACAATGTCATCCCCCGGCTTCAGGGTGTAGGCGGAGCAGCCGTAATTGGGGAACCACTCGTTGACCTTGTACATCCAGCCGGATTCCGGGCCGCAGTCGAACTCATACAGATGGTTGATACCCTCTACATAATAGCTGTCGTACATGGGGGTCCAGCTGCTCTCCATCTGGATATCCGCCGCCTGGGTCACCTTCTGCAAAACCTGGTAGACAGTGTCTCCCTGGGCGAAGGACACGGTGGTCTTGGGCAGGATCACCCCGTCGGCAGGCACAAAGGGGGCCTTCTCTTCGTTCAGGCTGTCCTGATTGTCCAGGATGGTATCGCAGACGATGGTGACGGTGCAGGTATCCTGGCCAGGCTCCGTCAGCGTATTTCCGGGAATGGCCGTGATTTTGTACTGGGACCCCAGGCCCGTGTCTGAACGGCCTTTCAGAAGCACCGCCGTCACCACGCCGCCAATGGCAATGGCCAGAATCAGCAGGACCATGATCAGGTTGGCTGTTTTTTTCTTGTTCATGTGTTGCCTCCCTATTCTCTTCGTTTCTCCCTCTGGGGGGATAAGCGGACCTAAGGCGGATGCGGGGCGATAGATAGTCGGTTCCGCGCACCGCCCCTCACCCGTCCCGGCTGCGCCGGTCCACCCTCTCCCAGGAGCGGGTTTTTACTTCTTTTTCCGTCTTCCCATGACCATTCCAAGTCCGAAGAACGCCGCGGCAGTTATCACCAGCGACCAGCCAGGGATACCGGACACAGCCTGAGCGGCTTTTTCCGCGGTCCTTGCCAGGTTGGTCTTTGCTTCTGCCTTCGGATCCCCGCCTTTGTCCAGGATGTCCGTCATGTCATAGAGGCTGGTCTTTCCCTCCAGGAATCGGAAGTAGGCGGTCAGCGCATAATATCCCTGCTCCGTGGCCATGCCGTCCCGCTCTCCCTCCAGCACGTGGCGGAAACCGCCGCCGGGAAGGGCGAAGGCCAGCAGCGCGTCAATGGCGGAGCCGCCGGGTTTTACGAATCGCTCATCGCTGTCCCCGTCGATGCCCAGAGCAGACAGGGCCGTGACCACCTGGGCAATGGACTCGCTGGTGGGGGTGAGTCCAGCGCCGCTGCCGTAGGTGCTGAAGGAGCCGTCCGCATTCTGCATCTGGCTGAGCCGGGTCAAGGCCATGTCCACCGCCTGAGCCACCCGGCCATCGCTTTCCACGTAGGGTGCCAGAGCCTGGAGGGCCATGCCGGTCATATCCGAGTCCGCCTTGTCGCCGGAGACAGCCCAGCCGCCGTCAGAGGTCTGGGAAGACAGTATGGTATCCACCAGCGCCGCCCGGCTGGCTGTGGCCCCTTTGGCCACAGGGTAATTGCCGCTGTCCAGCGCCAGCAGGGCCCAGATGGGGCCATTATTGCCCTGGTAGCAGACAAAGTCCAGGTCCCCCAGCCCCTCCAGCAGTTTGCCCTTTTCTACCTGAGTCATGTCCTTGCCCAGGGCCGTAAGGGCCAGAATCATCCGGGAATTGTCCGTGGATTTGGCCTTGTGGAGCCGTCCGTTCTGGTCCATGGCCCCTTCGATATACTTCAAAGCCGCCTGATAGTAGTCCTCCGCTCCGGGCACCCTTCGTCCGGACCGAGCCAGGCCAAGGACCATCCACTCGCCGCCGATAGAGCCGACAGCGGGTGTGCCCAGCTTCTCCATATAGTCCCCGGTGGATTTGTAAACCTCTGATACCTTGCTGAGGGAGCTCTGGATCTTCTGGGTCTTTTCCGTCTGCTCCAGCACATCGATGTTGTCCACCAGCAGCTTCTGGAGCTCCGTCAGTGCATCATAGGCTGCCCGGGCTTCCGTCAGTGCCGCCTTCAGGTCCTTGGCAAAGGCCAGACGGTCGATCAGCTCCATGACGGTCAGGGCTTTCTGCTTGTCCTGGGCAGTGGCCACCAGCTTGGCGTAGTCCCGCCGGGCCTTCTGTAGGGTCTCCAGCTTGGTGACCAGCCGCTGTTCCGCCTCGGTCAGGGCCTGATAGGCCTGCCATGCCGCCTCGATGGCGGCCTTGCTCTCTTCCGTCACCGGGAAGGCAATGGCCTGGATCAAAGCATCCACCCGCTCCGCCGCCGCTTTCAGCGCCTCCTGCCGGAGATTTTCGTAGGTTTTTTCCGCACTTTCCAGAGTCTCCAGCTTGGTGACTTTCTTTTTCTGGTCTGGGGTCAGGGCGTTATAGGCCCTCCGGGCCCCATCGATCCGGTCCTTGCAGTCCTGGGTATAGGTGACGGCACCGATCTTCTCGATGAGGGCATCCACCTTCTCTGCCGGGGTGGCACCAGTAGGTTCCCGCCCATAGTTGATGCCGCCCTCTTCATAGGTATAGTCATCGGTGTAGTGCAGGATAATTTCGTCCCCGTCGCTGACATACCGGGCGGAAACGCCCACCTCCGGGTGGGTGCCGTTCAGGGTGTACATCCAGCCGGAATTGGGGCCGTTATCGAATTCGCCCAGGCCGTTCACCGACCGGATATAGACGGTACCGTACTGGTTGTTGTCGCTGGCATCTGCGTGGAGGCCCTCCCGGTCCATTAGCCGTTTCAAAACATCCCACACGGTGTCGGCGGTGTTTGCCTCGAAGTAGCTGGCACTGGCCCAGGTCCGCAGGCCCCCCCGAGCCATACCGTGGGGGCTGGATATTTCACCGTGTTCGCTGTCCCCCAGAATGGCCACAGACACATAGATGGTACTGGACTTGGGCTTCACTGTCACCTTGATATTGGCGCTGGCATCCTCATAGCGGATGCGCAGGATCTGGTCCCCGATCTGATTTTCATCGTAGCCCGTGACCTTCGCATCCTCCAGAGAAACCTCTGTCCGCTCTCCGTCGCTCCACACCGCCTCGATGAGGATGCCCGTCAGGTCCAGCGCATCTCCCAGGGTGTAGGTGGTCCGATAGCTGCCGGAGATTTCCAGCCATTCTACGGTGCGCTCAGAAATACCGTTCGTGCGGCACAGCTTATCCTTGTCTGCCCCCAGGGGATCATCGTCCCGGTTGTGATTGGTCTTCTGCAATGCCCGGTTGTCGCCGGTTTTTGTCTGGCCGATGGAGCTCAGTTCCACATAGGTCCGAAGCTTGGTGCAGTTGATGTCGTCTAAGGAATCCTTGGAGGTGTCATAATAGTAGGTCCCGCCGTGGAAGCCCCGCTTTACGGCGCTGGTGTCCACATGGGCCACAGCCCCAATGCCTTTTTTGGCGTTTTCGTAATAGTTGCCGCTGATCTCATTGTACCGGTTCAGAGACTGCATGAAGCCGATGATGCCGCCCACATAGTCCCCGTCCCCGGAGACGCTGCCAACGGATTCATTCTTTCGGATGCAGCCAGTGCCGTTGTACCAGGTCTGCTGGACGCAGGCCTCCGCTCCCAGGATGCCGCCTACGGCGTTGCCTCCATGGACGGTGCCCTTGAAGTAGCAGTTCAGGATGTTGGGGGTCCGGGCATTGGGGGCCGTGACCAACTTCCAACCGGTACCGGCGTAGCCGCCTCCCAGAATGCCGCCTACATAATTGCCGTCTGCCTCTACGGTACCGTCGAAGGTGCAGTCCTCGATCCGGCAGTCTGACATGGACTGGCCCTGGTTGCCCACCAGGCCTCCTACCCAACTGCCGCCGCGGACCGTGGCAGAACTCTTGCAGTTCTTGACGAAGCCGTTGAACTCTCCGGCGAAGGAGCCGATGTGGTCTTCCCCGCCCTCATAGCCGATGGTAACGCCGGACTCTACGGTGCAGTCCGTGATATACACCGGGTTCATGCTGGAGGCATAGCCGCCGATGAAGCCGGAATAGAGAGTCTGGGTACCGGAAACCAGGGTCACCCGGTCAAATTTTGCAGAAAACACATTGGCATTGTCCACTTTATAAATGCTCACCAGGCCGTAGTCCGCAATCTGGGGGCCGTAAACCGCCAGGTCGTGGATGGTGGCCTCCCGAGTCCGGGTGAAGACCGCGCTGCTGCCCTTCGGCAGAGTCAGGCGGTAGCCGCTACCGTCAAAATCTCCGTTGAAGGGCTTTTCCTCGCTGCCCAGGCCGGACCAGCTGTCCGCAATGGTGATATCTGCCTCCATCCGGCAGCAGTCGCCCTTTTGGAACATCTCAGACTCCACCCATTTGTCCAGCAGCTCCATATCCTGCTGGCTATAGAGCCGGTAGGGGTCCGACGAAGTGCCGGAGCCTGACAGTATCTCCAGTACCTCAATGGGAACGGTCAGGGTCAATCCTTCGTAGCGGACTGTGATCTCCGTCTGGTCCTGGGTCAGCGGCCCTTCCGGCTGGAAGGTCAGATTTTCCAGGGCAACCGCACTTTCGGAACCGTTATCCAGAATGACCTTGACCTCCAGCCCGGTGGGATCGAAGATCTCCCCGATTCGGTAGGAGGTTTTGCCGGGTGCCGTTACCAGCTCCAGCCGGACCGGTTTCGGTGGGGTTTTCCGCAGAGCCACAGTGTATTCCGTTTCCGAATCTCCCTGGCCCACTTTGAGCGAAAGGGTCCCCAGGCCGTTTTCGTCCCATTGGGGGGTGCAGGTGATTTCCGTCCCGGCGGTAATCGCCTCGCCGTCCAGCGTCAGTGCCGCATCGGAAACCGTAGGCTTGGCAGTCAGGCGCAGGCTTCCCTCCCCCACCGGGTTCTCGACGGTGTATTCCAAGGTGTCCCGCTGGAAGTTCAGACCCAAGTCCGTTCCATCCTGGTCCTGGAGGGACAGATTCTTCAGAGTGGCCTGCCGGAGAATATTCACCCGGTAAGTTTCCTCCGTCTGTCCCTCAGGGCCCAAGCAGATGGAGAGGGTATTCCCCTCCAGGCTGTCTTTCCGGATGATGTCGGGGAAGTTCTTGCCGTTGACCGCCCCGGAGGTGATCTTCTGGTCTTCTCCACTCCACCTGGCCTCGATAACGGTACCGCTTGGGGCATCCTCCGCCAAGGTCGCAAAGGCGAACAGTTTGCTGGGCCCCTCATAGTCCTTCATAACCAGAGTATAGTCCGTCTCCTCCGGCGAAAACTCCGGATCCAGCAGTCGTTCCGCAGAAAACACCTGTTTTCCTTCCCGGAAGCACAGCTTTGCCAGCCGGGCGGGCTCTTCCGCCAGTTCCTCCTCGATGAGTTCCTCTTCCGTCAGCTCCTTTTCCATTGGTTCTGCCGAAGCCGGCAATGCGCCGAGCACCAGCAGCACCGCCATGATCAGGCTCAAAAATCTCTTCATGCGCTTCCCTCACTACAAAAAAGCGCCGGCAAAAGCCGACGCGACCGAACTTCTCGCTATCCCTATACTCCCGTCCCTCACCGCAGCCGCGGTGCCCTAGGGGCTCGATCATGGCCGACATTCTGGCTCGTGTTTTCAGGCGGGTTTTGCCAGCGCCTGTGCCCCGCCTTCCCAGTTTCCCAGTGACCGGATCGCTCCGAAAGGGCACAGACTCAACACCTACAGCAACGGGGTATGCTCCGGACTTGGACCGGATTTCCTGATCACCGCACCTGCCCAGAAGGAGGCAGCCCGGGTGGGTGACGCCATGCAGCTTATGTTGTTTCATAGGCCAAAAAATGGGCCTACCCAGGTTGATTATACCATAGGCAGGCCCAAAGTCAATCTTTTTTTATCGATTTAAGAGTTCTTCCGCAATGGCAAACAGGGCATTTGTATCTTCCGCCCCGGAAGGGTCCATGATGATGTAAGTAATGCCATTCTGGTTCCATCGGAGGAAGGTCACCGTATTGCGCTCCACCTGATCGCCACCATAGGAAATGTAGTTGCCAGGAATGTTCCCCCAAGCCTCCTCCTCGGCACTGGGCTGATAGTCCCCGGGGACGAACAGATAGTTGTCCCGGTAGCAGGTAACGGTGGCACTCCCAATGACACGCTCCTCGGCAGCAGGTCTGGGGTCCGACTGCAGCTCTTCCCGCTGGGCATGGGCAGAGATATACAGCCTTCCCCCAGTCCCATTACGGTAGTAAAGGGACACATTGGCATAGGTAAAGGCTCTTTCCCCGTTGTCGTCCGTAGCCTCTACCATGGACACATCGGCATTCTGGAATGCATAGCCGTTGGAAAATTCTTCCGGCGGATCGATCTTGAGGCCGGAGAGCTTCCGGACCTTTTTCATGTCGGAATAGCTCTTGAACTCCTGAGAACCGGAATTTGTCAGGCTGTAGCCCCGGAAAAAATCCGTGGCGTAAGCCGTGGCCGACAGCATAGCGATGACTGCCGCCACCAGAATAAGGCGAAATACTTTCTTTTTGGACATTTTTTGACACTCCTTGTTGGGTTTTTCCGCCAAGGCCAGATACTTGTCGTCAATATATTCCATTGCCCGGTTCAGATCTTTCGCTTTCATACCATAATTCCCTCCTTGCTGAGTTGCTGCCGCAGCTCTCCCCGCAGCTTTTCCAGCCGGTACTTGATGCTCCGCACCGTGCCGCCGTACTTCTGGGCCAGCTCTCTGGCATTCATCCCGTAATAGTACCGGGAGACGAAGAGCGCGGCATCCTGTTCACCGAGTCCCGCCAGGAAGCGGTTGAGGCAGGCCCCCAGGATTTTGGCCTCCAGGGCCTGCTCCGGCCCCAGCCGGTTATCCGGGACGCAGTCCTCCAGTTCGGAGAGCAGGGCCTCGCCGCCGCAGTTCCGCTTCCCGGCGGTCAGGTATTCCAGCCGCTTGAAGCACAGATTTCGGACTACCCGGGAAAGGTAAAACTTGAGAATTTCCGGCTTCTTCGGCGGAATGGTATTCCAGGCCGTCAGGTACACATCGTTGAGAATTTCCTCCGCGTCCTCATCCTTCGGCAGCAGCCGGGAGGCAATGGTCCTGAGGTACCCATCGTATTTCCGCTGAGTTTCCGCGATGGCCCCCTCGGACCGGGCAAAGAACAGATTGACGATTTCCGTATCCTCCATGGGATCACTCCTTTGTTTGTGTAAGGTCCTTACACCTATATAATACGGAATGGAGTGCAGGTGGCCAAATAGTTAAGCCCGGATTTATTTATCTTCTCCCTCCTCGGCCCCAGCCATCGAAGAGGCGAAAGAGCCCCCCGTTGGCATCCTTACGGAGAGTTTGCTGCATGGTCAGCATCCCCCGGTCCACATAGTCCCGATAAACCCGGTCCCCGTAGGCTCGAGCCTCCTCCTTGGTCGCAAACTCCGCCAGAACCTGGCTTTCGTCCCCCGCCGTAAACACAATACTGTACATAGTTCGTTCCTCCTGAATATATTTCCACAGAGCCAACGAAAAACGCCCATCGCAAGCGATGGGCGCAAAAAATACAATATCCGCCATCGCTTCAGACTTTGGCACCTTACAGCTAAGCAGGTTGCCGGATGGTCAACGGGTCTGTCCCTCGCATCACTCTTCATGGTGGGTTTAGGATAACATATGGAGGCGGGGTTGTCAAGGGGGCTGTTTTCTCTTTACACGTCAAAATCATCCTCTTCCACAAGAATTCCCAATTCCAACAATGCCATGGATATCAATGACAGCAACGAAAACGAGCCATCTTTCCCGAACTTTTCCTGCTGGCAGTCGTATACTCCCAGCAGCGTCGGTGCTAATCCATCCAAATCATATTGGCCCAGTCCAAACGCTTCCAACCCCGCATCCATCTCGGTTGCCGCATGAATCAGATGATCTTCGTTTGAAATGTCCTCTTCTGAAAGAGATGCTTTTGCCAGTTCCGGTTTCAAATCTTTCCCAAGGAAGAACGATTGCTCATAGACATTTGTTTGAAAACAAGACAGTACATAGCTCTCTACCGCTGGATAGCTCAGCAGCAGCTGCCCCTGATTTCCATGGTCGTCCCCATACGGGTCGGTATATCTCCGGACATACGGCCCCCGCAGTTCATTCGCCTTATAGCTCAGATAATCTCTGTCATACAAGAAGAAAATCGGGCAATCCTCTGGTTTGAGGTGAAATTCTTCACTTACTCGCCTATATACCGCATTCGTTGCGTCATCTGTCAATTGCGTCAACTGGTTTTTAGGAAGATTCAAGGCAAATACATGAAAATGGGGGTTATGACCGTGAGCAATAAATTCATCATGTCCCCTGCGTAGCTCCTGAACCTCATATTCCAAAATGTCAGCAAAAATACGTTTTAGCAGTCGCAGTTCCGTTCCACCCGTATCAGGTCTGCCACCCTCAACCACAAAAATCACATTGCCAATCATTTTTGACTTGTCAATTCTATATTTCTTCATACAATGGCAATCCCTCAAACATACCGCCAAGGTACATTTTCTCCATATTTTGCGCCTCTCTGGGTTTGAACTGAGAAAGTCTTGTCACAGTGCTGCCTTTTGAATCTTTAAAAGTGACCAAATCAATTTGGTCCGGGCGGAAAACAGAATTGGAAATCAGGTTCGTATGATGCGACGTAACAAAAATCTGAGAATTTTTTGCCTCTTTCATGAAGAACTTAATGATTTTCTCAGTCAGCTTATTGTGCAGGCTGTTTCCAAATTCGTCATAGATTAGCATGCCAGGCTTTTCAATCGTATTGATCAGGCAGGGCAGCATGTCCGCAAATACTTGGTTGCCCTGAGACTCCTCGTAAAAAATGCTTGGAAATGGGAAACTCTTTCGTTTAAAAAACACGACTCGTTCATTGGATCCAACAGAGACCGTTGCTCCCAGTCCAGAGCTTTCGGAACCGTACTCAACTTCGAAATCATAATTGAACGCCTGAAGGTACTTATTGATTTCATGAACACCGTTTTCTTCCGCATACTTTGTAATCATTCTGCCCAAAAGGCTGCCTTGATTGTATCCACCCATGCAATACGAATTGAGCAAATAATCCATGAGGCTGTGCAGTGTTGCATCCTGTGGAAATCTGCCTGTATTAAAGGATGCGGTACGCAAAAACAGTGTGTCCGCGTCGAGTTGGTCATCCGTTGACACCGTATCGCCAATTCTCAGTTCTCCCTTCGTTCCCCCTCGCTTTAATACGGTAACATCGTCTTTTCTCAATTCTTCGGAAAGGATCCTGGATTTTACGTTATATTCAATTTTATATAGGACATTTTTCCCAGAGAAAGCAAAACTGTATTCCAGTGTCATAATCGGATTGCGTGTAAAATGACACCGATATCGGCCAAATTGGGCATTTTCTCCTTTTATCAGCCCAATCAGGAACGAAATTCCTTTTAGCGCGTTAGACTTTCCCGCAGCGTTGGGTCCGATAAAAAGAGCCCCCTTGAGATAGCTGTCATCATACAGGTTTGTACTGCTTAGAATCGAATATTTCGAAGCTGTAAAGTCAAATTCCGTCCGATTTGGAAACGATAAGAAATTTGTCAGATATACTTTTGTAAGCATAACGATCTCCTCCCGTACTCATGATAGCAAATCCGGCAATCTATGTCAACAGTATCTGTAATATTTTTACACTTGCAATGAAAAATTATTACAGCCATAAGGATTTTTTCTATTACAAAGTCCCCCAGCCTTTCGGCTGGGGGGACACAAACAAGCTTATCTGCTTCCCTTATCGTAAGGGATACCCTCGGCCTTGGGGGCCCGGGATTTCTTGGAGGTGAAGGCCAGCACAACCAGGGTCACCAGGTACGGGAGCATCCGGTACAGGTGGGAGGAAATGCCGATCTCCGCCAGCATATACACGCCGTCTCCGTTGATGTCGATGCTGGAATAGGCAGCGGCAATGCACTTGAAGAGGCCAAACAGCAGGGAGGCCCCGGCAATGTTCAGCGGCTTCCAGTTGCCGAAGATCATGACGGCCAGAGCCAGGAAGCCAAAGCCCGCCACATCGCCGTTGCTGGTGCAGTTGGTGGTGGTCAGGGCGTAGACAAAGCCGCCCATGCCCGCCAGAGCACCGGAAATGGTGGTGCCGGCATAGCGCATCTTGTAGACATTGATGCCCAGGCTGTCTGCCGCCTGAGGATTCTCGCCGCAGGCCCGAAGCCGCAGACCGAAGCGGGTCTTATACAGCAGGATGGACATAATAATGAAGAGCAGGATGCAGATGTAGGTAGCAAGATACACCTTGTTCAGGAAGGTCTCTCCCAAAAAGCCGATATTCTGGCTCTTGGGAATGCCGAAGGTGGACTTTTTCAGCATAAACCAGGTGGCAGAATCGCCGGACTTCATATCCAGGATATTCTGGCCATCGATGATCCGGATGAGGAACAGCACCATGGCGGGGGCCATCAGGTTCAGGGCGGTGCCGCCGATGGTCTGGTCCGCCTTCAGATTGATGGAGGCGAAGCTCAGCAGCAGGCTGAAGAGAGCGCCCAGGGCGGCGGACACCAGCATAGCCATAATTTCCAGGCCTTGCAGCGTCAGCCAGGACCCCTGCCGGGCAGCGTTCACGAACACATCCAGGTCCTGCATGGAGCGGACGAAGAGGACACCGATGAAGGCGCCAAAAATCATGATGCCTTCCAGCGCCAGGTTGATGATGCCGCTGCGCTCGGCGAACACACCGGCCAGGGCCACGATCATCAGAGGAACCGCGTAAAGCAGAGTCTGCTGAATGATGAATGTCATTTCTTGGCCCCTCCTTTCTCAGCATTTGCGTCATTGGCAGGATTTTCCTTTTTCTTCTTTCCTTCCAGCCACATACGGATGACCAGAGAGAAGGCACTGAGGTAGACAATGACGCCGATGATCACATCGGTGATATACTCGTTGTAGGCGGTGTAACCCGTCAGGTTCTGGCCTACGATTTTCAGCATGGCCATGAAAATGCCGGTGAAGACAACCCCGATGGGATTATTGATGGCGAGCAGGGCCACGGGAATGCCGTTGAAGCCCTCCCCGGGGAGGCTCTGATAGGTAGACCAATAGAACTCCGTATTGCCGGAGAGCCAGTAGAGGGCGGCGCCCGCACCGGCCAGTCCCCCGGCAATGGCCATAGACAAAACGATGTTCCGTCTGTCGTTGATACCGGCGTACCGGGCGGCGTGCCGGTTGGAGCCGCAGGCCTTCAGCTCATAGCCCAGGGTGGTCTTATTGATGAAGACATACATCGCTACGGCGAAGACAATGGCAATGAGGATGCCCGCGTTGACCTGGGAGTTGGGGAACAGCTTGTCCAGACCCAGCTTGGGGGTTGCCACACCGTTGAAGGTGGTCTTGTAGACATAGGCGGTTTTGGTACCCTCGGTGACGTTTTTGAAGTTGGACATATCGAAGGCCCAGGTGACAATATTGGCCGCCAGCCAGTTGGTCATGATGCAGGCCAGGACCTCGTTGATATTCAGGAAGGCTTTCAGGGCCCCAGGGACCGCGCCCCACAGAGCACCTGCCAAAATGCCGCCTACAAAAGCCAGGACCCAGATGAGCCCCGTAGGCATGGCGCTGCTGGGAATGCCCAGGGCAATCATCAGGGATGCCATGGTGCCCATCAGATACTGCCCCGGCGCACCGATGTTGAAGAGTCCGGTCTTGTAGGCCACGGCTACAGACAGGCCGGTCATAATAATGGGCGTGGCCCGGAAGAGCATATTGCCCAGGGTTCGGCCGTTGAAGCCCCACTCCAGGGCACCGGCAGCGTCACGGCCCTTGCAGAAAATGCCCACAAAGACGATCCGGATGCCGTCCCACATGCCGGACAGGCCGATGGCCTCCTTGGCCAGGCCCACAATGGTGACCACCACCGCGCCTACCAGCAGGCCAATGAGGATAGAGATCAGAGAAGCGAGCACCTTTTTGGTGGCTTCCTTTTCATAGAGGTTTGCCAAGCTGTTTTTCATGCCTGCGCTCCTCCTTTCGTATTGCGTTTTGCGCCGGACATATACAGGCCCAGCTCCTGGACGTTGGTCTGCTTCGGGTCCAGCTCACCAACGATCTCGCCCTCGTACATGACGAGGATCCGGTCCGCCAGATTCATGACCTCGTCCAGCTCCAGGGAAACCAGCAGCACCGCCTTCCCGGCATCCCGCTGGGCAATCAGCTGGCCGTGGATATACTCGATGGCACCTACGTCCAGGCCCCGGGTAGGCTGCACGGCAATGAGGAAGGGATTGTCCCGGTCGATTTCCCGGCCAATGATGGCCTTCTGCTGGTTGCCGCCGGACATACTCCGGGCAATGGTCACGGGACCCTGTCCGGAACGGACATCGTACTGCTCAATGATCTTTTCGGCATAGGCCCGCACCGCATCCTTCTGGATGAAGCCGCCGTGCTGGAACTGAGGCTCCCGATAGCGCTGGAGGACAATGTTATTCTCCAGTGTGTCATCCAGTACCAGGCCATGCTTGTGCCGGTCCTCGGGAATATGGCTCATGCCCGCATCGCTGCGCTTGCGAACGGACAGATGGGTAATGTCCTTGCCGCAGAGAGTGATCTTACCGCCGGAGACCTTCTCCAGCCCGGAGAGGCCGTAGATGAGCTCCGTCTGGCCGTTGCCGTCGATACCGGCGATGCAGACGATCTCTCCGGAACGGACCTGGAAGGACACATCCTTTACGGCGTTGTTTTTGTGGAGCTTGGAGGGCACGGTCATATCCTCCACATCCAGGATCACTTCGCCAGGCTTGGCTGGTTCCTTCTGGACCTCCAGCTGCACCGGGCGGCCCACCATCATGTTGGAAAGCTCCTGCTTGTTGGTGTCCTGGATGTTGACGGTGCCGATATACTTGCCCTTCCGCAGGACGGTGCACCGGTCTGCCACAGCCATGATTTCGTTGAGCTTGTGGGTGATGAAGAGGATGGATTTCCCCTCTTTGGCAAAGCCCCGCATGATCTCCATGAGTTCATCGATTTCCTGGGGGGTCAGCACGGCAGTGGGCTCGTCGAAAATCAGGATCTCATTGTCCCGGTAGAGCATCTTCAGTATTTCGGTCCGCTGCTGCATACCAACGGTGATGTCCTCCACCTTGGCGTCCAGGTCCACATGGAGTTTATACTTATCCGACAGCTCCTGGACCTTCCGGCGGGCCTCCTTCTTCTGGAGAAAGCCCAGCTTGGTATCCTCCGCGCCCAGAATAATGTTGTCCAGCACCGTGAACACATCCACCAGCTTGAAGTGCTGATGGACCATGCCGATGTTCAGGGCCGTAGCATCGTTGGGGTTGTTGATGTGAACGACCTGGCCGTTCTTCTTGATCACGCCTGCCTCCGGCTGGTAAAGGCCGAAGAGGACGCTCATAAGGGTAGACTTACCGGCGCCGTTTTCACCCAGCAGGGCGTGGATCTCTCCCCGGCGCAGCTGCAGCGTGATGTCGTCGTTGGCTACAATGCCGGGGAACTCCTTCCTGATGTTGAGCATTTCGATTATGTATTGGGACTCCATAATCTGTTGCCCTCCTTCCTGTGTGGTTAACACAAATGTCACAATTATTATAGCATTCCGAGCGGCAAATTACAACAATATTTTTATAGGCTTTCAACGGGTAAAAACGGAATATTTTGTGGGATGTTCGTCCCATTCCTTCAGAATCTTCATGGCCTCGCAGGCTGCGCGGCAGGCGCGGTCTTCACCGGTTTTATCCGTCGCCCACTCCCCGGTAATGCGGTTGGTTATCACGGCCAGAATGGAGGCGCTGCGCATCCCGTGCAGATATCCCACAATGAAGTGACCGGCGGAGTCCGTGTCGATATTGGTGACCCTGGCCTGCCGCAAATCCTCAATCAGGTGTTCGGCATGAGAGGGCCAGAAACCGTGTTCACTGATTTTGCGGCCTTGCCCGATGTAGAGAGAAGATGGGCTGTACATGATCCCTGTCCCATAGCGGTAGCCAAGACGCTCACAGGCCTCGCAAAGGGCGTTCACAACCATCCGGTCGGCCACCGCTGGGAATGCCTTGTCCACATAGCAATCGCTGGTGCCGTCCGCACGGATGGCCGCCACTGGGATGATGAGATCCCCGGGCTGAAAACATTCGGAGATAGCGCCTGTGGTGCCGATGCGGACAGTGGTGTGGGCTCCGATGTTCTTCAACTCGTGCAGGCAAATCTCCGCACTTGTGGTGCCGATGCCGGTGGAGACGCAGGCAATATCCATACCATCATAGGTGCCTTTCGCGGAACGAAACTCCCGGTTAAATTCCAGGTCTACCGCATTTTCCCACTGCTTTTTGACCAACTCGACCCGTTCCGGCGCACCAGGCAGCAAAACGTAGGGAGCAATCTGGCCTTCTGTCAGGCGGATATGGAACTGTGCTGCCCCAACGTCAGGGAATTCTGTATTCAACGTGTTTTTCATGTTGTCCTCCTTTTGGTTCATCATGGCATGTTCGGTTTTCCTTACACGTTCCGTATAACAAAATGGATGCCTCCCAGGAAATTCAGAGAGGCACCCATAACGAGACACGAATGATTCAGTTCACATGACAGCACCCAAAAACCGGATGCACATCATTCAGTAGGTCCTTCCCGGAAGAACCAACTTACTTGACCATGTTCACGGTCACGTTGGCAGTGCTGGCGGGCTCGGCGACCAGCTCGGAAGAGATCTCCACCTTACCGGCAGCGATGTCGGCCAGCAGAGCATTGTACTCGTCAACGCTCCAATTCTGCAGGGACCAGGTAGCGGTGGGCAGGCCCACAGCGTTGTCCTTGGCACCCAGAGAGGTGGAGTTGCCGCCGATGGTGTCCCAGTTGCCGTCGTAGTGCTGGCCGATAGCCCAGGCAGTGGCGTCAGCCAGGCCCTTCATGGCAGAGGTAATGACGGAGCTGGACTCGAAGGACTGGTCAACGTCAACGCCGATGACCTTGCCGTCTTCCGCACCGGCAGCAGCCGCCACGGAGGAGAACATACCGCCGCCGCAGCAGAAGATTGCCTCGGTGCCGTTGTTGTACCAGCCGGTAGCCATGGTCTGCAGCTCGTTGGAAGCGGAGAAGGTGGAGCCATACTGCCAGGAGTAGTTCATCTCGACCTTAACACCCTTGACAGCGGCAGCCGCGTCAGCACCCTGGACAAAGCCATAGCCGTAACGCTCGCAGGCGGGGTTGGTTCCGCCGCCGCCGCCGGTGAAGCCCAGCTTGGTGTAGCCTTCCATAACGGCGGCGTAACCGGCCAGGTAGCCGGACTGCTGCTCATCGAAGGCAATACCGGCCACGTTCTTCAGAACATTGCCGTCATCACCGGCCACGGGGTAGCCATCGACGAAGATGAAGTGGACATCGGGATACTTGGTAGCGGCAACCCTCAGAGCGGTTTCCTGCATGAAGCCGGCGGCCACGACCACCTCGGCGCCGTTCTCACAGGCCAGGGTAGCGGCATCGATCCGGTCGTCATCGGTAGCGTTGCTGCCGTTGGCGGGCTGATAGTACTTGTAGGCCTTGCCGTTGGCATTGGCGTAGAGCTTCACGCCGTCGTAGGTGCCCTGGTTGAAGGACTTGTCCTTCAGGGTGCCCACGTCGGTGACGAAAGCCACCTGGTACTTGCCGTCGGCGGAAGTCATCTCATCGGGGATGTCATCCGCAGAAGCGGCAGCGGCGGGAGCCTCAGCGTTGCCGCCTTCGGCTGCGGGTGCTTCGGTAGCGGCAGGAGCGCTGCTGCCGCCGCAGGCGGCCATGCCAACGACCATCACAGCTGCCAGGAGCAGAGCGAGAATCTTTTTCATAACATATTTCCTCCATATGTTCATTTATCCAGGGTCTCCCCTGTTCTTCTA
>URGL01000010.1 GCA_900547405.1 uncultured Eubacteriales bacterium | reverse complement strand
TGCGACCCCAGAAAGGTGGTCTCCCTGAAGCAGGTCCCCTATCCCAAGCCCTGCTACTCCATGGCCATTGCCCCCAAGACCCGGGGACAGGAGGAGAAGGTGGGCACCGGCCTGAACCGGCTCAACGAGGAAGATCCCTCCTTCACCGTGGTCAACAACCCCGAGACCAAGCAGCTCATCATCTCCGGCACCGGCGACCAGCAGCTGGATGTCATCGTTTCCAAGCTGAAGACCCGCTTCGGTGTAGATGCCGTGCTGTCCACTCCCAAGATCGCCTACCGGGAAAAGATCAAGAAAACCGTCCAGGCCCATGGCCGTCATAAGAAGCAGACCGGCGGCTCCGGCCAGTTCGGCGATGTGTGGATCCGCTTCGAGCCCCAGGAGGAGCAGGACGGCATGATCTTTGCCGAGGAAGTCTTCGGCGGCTCTGTGCCCAAGAACTTCTATCCCGCCGTGGAAAAGGGCATCCAGGAGGCGGTCCAGAAGGGCCCCCTGGCCGGTTACCCCATGGTCAACCTGAAGGCCGTGCTGTATGACGGCTCCTACCACCCTGTGGACTCCAACGAAATGGCCTTTAAGATGGCCGCTATCCTGGCCTTTAAGGAGGCCATGCCAAACGCCGGCGCTACCCTCCTGGAGCCCATTGGTACCCTGAAGGTCACCATTCCCGACAGCTACATGGGAGACGTCATCGGCGATCTGAACAAGCGCCGGGGCCGCGTTATGGGCATGAACCCTGACGGCAAGGGCAACACCGTTGTAGAGGCTGAGGTCCCCATGGGTGAAATGAGCTCCTACGCCATCGACCTGCGGGCGATGACCCAGGCCAGAGGCTCCTTCCAGCTGGACTTCGAGCGCTACGAAGAAGTCCCCAAGGCCAACCAGGCGAAGATCATTGCCGACGCCAAGGCTGGCGAATAAGATTTTCCAAAAACGCCCCTCCCACCCGGGAGGGGCGTTTTCCGGATAAAAAGCGCCGCTCCGTTGAAGAAACGGAGCGGCAAAAGCCGGAAATTCTTCTGTGGGGACAGGTTATTCCGCACCCTGGGGCAAGGTGGCGGCTTCGGCAATGTTGATGGAGTGGCCGCCGATCCGGCTCAGGGAGTTGAGGATCTCGCCAAAGAGGATGCCGGCCTCTACGCTGCACTGGCCGGTCCGCAGCCGCTCCATGTGGTTGAGCTGAGACTGGTTGGTGAGCTTGCGGAGCTGGCGCTGGGTCTTGGCCATGCGCTTGAGCTGATCCAGGTGAACGTCCTGCCGGTAGAACCCGGCCACGGCATCGTCAAAGAGCTGGGTGGCGTTGTCGTTGATGACGGCCAGCTCCTGAAGAGCGGAGGCGGAATAGATCACCTTTTTCTCCTCCTGCTGCTCTGTCAGGTGCAGAAGCTTCTCGGCATAGTCGCCGATCCGCTCCAGATCCGACAGGGTCTGGAAGACCCGGTTGACGTATTGGGCATCCCCGTCGTTCATCTCCCGGACGTTGAGCTTCACAAGAAAATCACTGATGGCATCCGTCAGGTAGTCGATGACGGCTTCGTTGTCTTCAATAGGCTTGGCATCCGCCACCCGGCTGCTGAGCAGGGCGCTGGTAGAGAGCTGAATGTTGGTCCGGACCAGCCCGGCCATCCGCTCTACCTCGTTGCGGATCTGCAGCAAGGTCACGCTGGGGGAGCTGACCAGATGCACGTCGATATATTCCAGGCGGCAGGCATCCTCGTGCTTCTGCTTGGGCACCAGCAGATAGGTGAGCTTCACGACCTGATTGGTCAGGGGCAGCAGCACAGCGGCGGAGACCACCTTGAAGATGATGTGGACCACGGAGACCTGGAACATGGGGTCCGGAATAATGCTTTCAATGAACTGCGTATAGGGGAAGGCCAGAGTGACAACGGTCATGATCACCGCACCCACCACGTTGTTGATCAGATAGATCATGGCAGCCCGCTTGGCATTGTTCCGGGCGTTCATGGAGGCCAGGATGGTGGGCATGGCGGAGCCGATGTTCACGCCGCAGATCAGGAAGGACGCAAAATACAGAGGCATGAGGCCCTGCATGGCCAAGGCCTGGAGGATACCCACGGCGGCAGAGGAGGACTGGATCACGGCGCAGAGGACGGCACCCACCAGAATCCCCAGCATGGGGTTCTTGGCGTTCATAATGAAGTCCTGGAACCAGATGACATCCTTCAGGGGCTTCATGGCGCCGCTCATGGTGTGCAGGCCCTGGAAAAGGAGGCCGAAGCCCAGAATGATCTGGCCGATATGCTTGGTCTGCTTTTTCTTGGAGTAGAGCATCAAAAACGCCCCAAGGAACAGGCAAAAGGGGGCAATGCCGGATACGTCCAGGGCAATCAGGACGCTGGTGATGGTGGTACCGATGTTGGCACCGAAGATGACACCGGTGGCCTGGGCCAGGTCCATGATCCCGGCGTTGATAAAGCCCATGACCATGACGGTGGTGGCAGAGGACGACTGAATGACCACGGTGACCAAAACGCCCAGCAGGAACCCCAGGAACCGATTCCGGGTCAGCTTCTCCAGCAGGTCCTTCATTTTGGATCCGGCAGCCATCTCCAGACCGTCACCCATGTACTTCATTCCGAACAGGAAGGCACCCAGACCACCCAGCAGGGAAATGATGTTGGATATACTCACGCGTATTCCTCCTTGTAATATCTGTGTAAACTGAAGCGCACACGTTCTTTACAAGTATACCAACAGCGCCCGAGCATTGCAACATATTATTTTCGGAAACGTCTGTATTTATTCAAAACACCAACTGCACCAGCACCATATAGAGTACGGTGCCCCCGGCGATGCTGAGCAGAGTATTCCGCTTCCACACATGGAGCCCCGCCCCGGAATGTGTGGCATTTCCCGCTGAAACTGGAAAAATTGTGCATTTTGTATCGATAAAAATAGAGGGAATTGGAGGAAATATGCAAAATATACGAAGAATCACGTTGCCTGAGCAACGAAACCGGCGAATAGAGGTTGATATTCGAAACCGGATAAACTAGAATAGGAAAGTACAGATTCCGGGGGCCTGTCTGGTGTCAGATTCCCGGCGGAAAACTTGAAAATAAGGAGAGGTGTACATGGAAGTAAAGACATTCCATGGCGGTGTTCATCCCGCGGGCCACAAGGAGCTTTCCTGTGAAAGTCCTCTGGTGCCCCTGCTCCCCCAGGGCGAACTGGTGTTTATGACAAATCAGCACATCGGCAAGCCTGCCACCCCCGTGGTGAAAAAGGGAGATAAGGTGCTGGCCGGTCAGGTGATCGCCGAAGCCGGTGGGTTCGTATCCGCCAACATTCATAGCTCTGTGTCCGGCACGGTCAAGGCGGTGGAGACCCGGAAGAATGCTTCCGGCGGCAGCGCTACGGCCATTGTGGTAGAAAACGACGGAGAATATACATTGGCAGAGGGCGTGGGGGAGCAGTGTGACCCCGGTACCCTTACCAATCAGGAGCTGCTGGCAAAGATCCAGAAGGCCGGTATCGTGGGCATGGGCGGCGCAGGCTTCCCCACCCATGTGAAGCTGACTGTGAAGGAGCCGGAGAAGATCAACTTCGTCATTGCCAACGGTGCCGAGTGCGAGCCCTACATCACCTGCGACGATCAGCTGATGCGTACCCACGCAAAGGAGATCGTAGCCGGTATGGAGCTGATTTTGCGGCTGTTCCCCAATGCCAAGGGCATTGTGGTCATCGAGAACAACAAGCCAAAGGCCATTGCGGCTATGGAAGAGGCCTGCAAGGCCGCCAAAAATGTGGTGGTCCAGCCGGTGCTCACCAAGTACCCCCAGGGCGGTGAGCGGTCCTTGATCAGCATCATTGCCCAGAAGCACCTGAAGCTGGGTATGCTGCCTGCCGACGCGGGCTGCGTGGTGGACAATGTGGCCACCATCTATGCCATCTACCGGGCGGTTTGCTTCAATGAGCCTCTGATGGAGCGGAGCTTTACCGTGTCCGGCGACGCGGTGGAGAACCCCGGCAACTACATTGTAAAGGTCGGTACCAGCCACCGGGAGGTGGTGGAGGCGGCAGGGGGCTTCAAGCTGACCCCCAAGAAGGTCCTCTCCGGCGGCCCCATGATGGGCTTTGCTATGACCACTCTGGATGCCCCCATCTGCAAGAACAACAACGCCATCACCTGCCTGAGCTTCGACGATGTGGAGCAGGCCCAGAAGCAGATGACTGCCTGCCTGCGCTGTGGCCGGTGCAGCCGGGTTTGTCCCCTGGGGCTTTCTCCCCAGCTGATGCAGGTGGCCGCCACCCACAAGGACTACGAGCGCTACGAGAAGCACCTGTACGGCCTGGAGTGCATCGGCTGCGGCTGCTGCACCTATAACTGCCCTGCCAAGCGTCCGCTGATGCAGCTGTTTAAGGCTACCAAGGCGGAGATCATGGCCGCAAAGAAACGATAAGGAGGAGACGAAGAAAATGGATGAACTGTTTAATGTCTCTTCGGCACCTCATGTGCGCAGTCCGCTGACCACCCGGGGCGTCATGACCGATGTGCTGGTGGCCCTGCTGCCTACCGCCGTCATCGGCGTGTGGGTCCACGGATTCCCCGCCTTCCTGGTCATCGCCCTGTCTATGTGCGCGGCGGTGCTGACGGAATACCTCTTCGATAAGGTCACCAAGCGGAAGACCACCGTTGGGGATTGCTCTGCCCTGGTGACGGGCCTGCTGCTGGCCCTGACCCTGCCTGCCCAGGTGCCGGTTTATATCCCGGTCCTTGGTGCCGTGTTTGCCATTCTGGTGGTCAAGTGCCTCTTCGGCGGCCTGGGCCACAACATCATGAACCCGGCGCTGGCCGGACGGAGCTTCCTGCTGATCTCCTTCGGCAGCCTGATGACGGTCTACTCCGTGGACGGTGTCTCTGCCGCTACCCCTCTGGCTGAGCTGGCCGCGGGACAGGCCGTGGACCTGATGCCCATCTTCACCGGCTCTGCCAGCGGCGTCATCGGCTCCTCCGCCCTGGCCCTGATTGCCGGCGGCATCTATCTGCTGCTCTCCGGCGGCATTACCTGGGAGATCCCCACCTCCATGATCGGTACCACCTGGCTGTTCCTGGTGATCTTCGGCGGTCATGGGGTTGACCCCGCCTACATCCTGCCCCAGCTGCTGGGCGGCGGCCTGCTGATGGCGGCCTTCTTTATGGCAACGGATCCGGTGTCCTGCCCCTCCACGAGAGACGGCCAGCTGGTCTTCGGTATCTTTGCCGGTATCCTCATCGGCCTGTTCCGGGTGAAGGGCGCTTCTCCCGACTCCACCACCTACGCCATCCTGATCGCGGACCTGGTGGGCCCGGTCATTGACGATCTGATCATCCCCGAGCCCTTCGGCTACCGGATCCCCAAGGACCGGAAGAAGGCCATTCCCAAGCCCGTATTCATCCTGCTGGCCATCACCGTCATTGCCGGCCTGGCCCTGAGCGCCGTTTACGGCATGACCAAGGACACCATCGCCACCAACCAGGCCAGCGCCAACAAGGCCGCCCTGATGGAGGTGCTGCCTGAGGCCTCCGACTTTACGGTTGACGATGACCTCCAGGCAAAGATCGCGGCCCAGGGCGACACCTACGGCCCGGACTTCGGCGGGGCCAAGATCGAAAGCGCCGCCGTTGGGGTGGATGGCTCCGGCAACGCCGTTGGCTATGCCGTTACCGTCTTCAACTCCGACAGCTATGACGGCGGCCTGACTCTGGTCGTGGGCGTAAAGGCCGACGGCACCGTCACCGGCATCTCCTTCACCGAGCTCCATGACACCGCCGGTATGGGTATGCGCTGCGGTGATCCGGAGTTCAAGGATCAGTTCAACAATGTGAAGGTCAGCAAGTTCACTCTGAACAAGAGCGGCGGCTCCACTGCCGACGATCAGATCGACTCCGTCTCCGGCGCGTCCGTCACCTCCGGTGCCGTGGTCAATGCCGTCAACGCGGCGCTGGACCTGGTTTCCGGCAAGATCGGTTAAGGAGGGATATCATGAAACCCTGTGTAGAACGTCTTTATAACGGCATCGTGAAAGAAAACCCGGTATTTGTGCTGATGCTGGGTATGTGTCCCACCCTGGCCGTCACCACCTCCGCCATGAACGGCGTCGGCATGGGCCTGTCCTCTATGGTGGTCCTGGCCATTTCCAACCTGGTGATTTCCCTGCTGCGGAAGATCATCCCGGATGAAGTCCGGCTGCCCGCGTTCATCGTGGTGGTTGCCTCCTTCGTTACCGTGGTTGAGCTTCTGATGGAGGCCTATATGCAGAGCCTCTATTCCGCTCTGGGTATTTACATCCCCCTGATCGTGGTCAACTGCATTATCCTGGGCCGGGCCGAGGCCTATGCCTCCAAGAATCCCCCCCTGCCCAGCCTGTTTGACGGCATCGGCATGGGCCTGGGCTTCACCATCGGCCTGACCGTCATCGGCGCGATTCGCGAGATCTTCGGCGCGGGCACCATTTTTGGTGTGACCCTGCCCAAGCTCTTCGAGCCTATGGCCTTCTTTGTCCGGGCTCCCGGTGCCTTCCTGGTGCTGGCCGTGCTGATCGCCATTATGAATGCCGTTGGCATTAAGAACCGTTCCAAAGAGCTGGCCGAGGGTTGCGATGGCTGCTGCGCCACCTGCGCCTCTGCCTGCAAGGATAAGAAGGAGGGCTAACAAGTGAACCTGATCCTGATCATTGTCACCACAGCCCTTGTGAACAATGTGGTGCTGAGCCAGTTCCTGGGCATCTGCTCCTTCCTGGGTGTTTCCTCCCAGAAGAAGGCCTCCCTGTCCCTGGGCCTGGCGGTCATGGCGGTGCTGACCGTGTCCTCTGCCGTGGCGAACCTGCTGTACACCTATGTGCTGCTGCCCCTGAATCTGGACTATCTGAAGACCATTGTCTTCATCCTGGTCATTGCCGCCCTGGTGCAGATGGTGGAGATGTTCCTGAAGAAGAACGCCCACGCCATCTACCAGTCCCTGGGCATTTACCTGCCCCTGATCACCACCAACTGCGCGGTGCTGGGCGTGGCCCTGACCAATGTGCAGAACGGCTACGGACTGCTGGAAAGCATTTTCGCCGGCTTCGGCACGGCCCTGGGCTACACCATTGCCATCGTTCTGCTGGCCGCCGTCCGGGAGCACCTGGACGAGGAGGCCATTCCCGCTCCCTTCCGGGGAGCCCCCATTGTGCTGCTGTGCGCGACCCTGATGGCTATGGCCTTCGTGGGCTTCAGCGGCCTGGCTTAAGGAGGGAAATATATGCAGGAAATTTTGATTGCCACCCTGGTTGTAGGTGTGGTCGGTCTGCTGCTGGGCCTGGCCCTGGTAACGGCCAGTAAGAAATTCTATGTAGAGGTAGACGACCGGGTCACCAAGGTCCGGGAGTGCCTCCGGGGTGCCAACTGCGGCGCCTGCGGTTACGCCGGCTGTGACGCCGTGGCCGAGGCCATTGTCAAGGGGGAGGCCCGTGTGGATGCCTGCCCCGGCAACAGCACCGAAAACATCGCAAGGATCGCCGCCATCCTGGGTAAGGAAACCATCCACCAGGATCCCCAGGTAGCCTTCATCCGCTGCGGCGGCACCTGCAATGCCACCAAGGCCAAGGGCAACTACATTGGCATCACCGACTGCCGGGCGGCAGTCCTCTCCGGCGGCCTGGGCTTTATGTCCTGTGACTATGGCTGCATCGGCCTGGGCTCCTGCGCCGCCGTGTGCCCTGAGAAGGCCATCTCCATTGTGGACGGCATTGCCCACGTGGACCCCAAGAAGTGCATCGGCTGCGGTATGTGCGCCAAGACCTGCCCCAAGCACGTCATTGAGATGCACGACCGGGATGCCAAGGTGGCTGTCAGCTGCTCCAACCATGACCGTGGCCCCGCCGTGAAGAAGGTCTGTGTGGCCGGGTGCATCGGCTGCGGCATCTGCGTCAAGCAGTGTGAGCAGGGGGCTGTGACCCTGGACGGGAATCTGGCCTACGTTGACCCCGAAAAGTGCGTTGCCTGCGGCAAGTGCACCGAGAAGTGCCCCACCAAGGCGATCCACTTTCTTTAAGAGGAGGAAGAACAGATGAACCAGAATGTCCGTGTTCTCCTTGAGGAGCTGAAAAAGTGGCTCATCGGCTTTGCCTGTTCCGGTGCCTTTATGGCCCTGGCCATGTGGCTGATGTCGCTGTAAAAAAAGTTTTGGAGCGGTCCCAAATGGGGCCGCTCCTTTTTTATTTCAAAAGCTTTTTGCAGCTCTCCTGTAAGGACTGTTTGAAAGAAATCTGTACAATTTGACAAAAAAGTTCTTGCAATTTCCGGGGCTTACTAGTATAATAAGTATGATTGGAATACAAACCAAAACACGAACATCTGGAAACAACCAATCTGAGGAAGGAAAGGTGACCTTATGAAAAAACTGCTCACCCTGCTGCTGGCTCTGGTGCTGACGAGCCAGCTGGTGACTCCGGCTTTGGCGGAGATCCTGCCGGAGGACACCGCGGCTCCCACTGTAGAGCTGGAGGAGCCGACGCAAATGCCCGTGACGGAGCCGCCCGCCCCGGCTACGTTGGCTCCCACGGAACCGGCCACCGAGACCCCGACCACGGAAGCCACGGAAGCCCCGGAAACGATCCCGGCGGAAACTACCCCGGCCACGGAACCTCCGGCGGCCACGGAAGTGCCGGAGGTGACGGACCCCACGGAGGAAACGGAACCCACGGAGGCTACTGATGCCACCGATCCTACCGATCCTACCGATCCCACCGAGGAGACCACCGAGACTGTCCTGGAACTGCTGGCGGAGGAGGATATTCTTGCCCAAGGAACCTGCGGCGCGGAGGGAGACGGCTCCAACGTCACCTGGGTACTTACCACCGACGGCACCATGATCCTCTCCGGCACCGGAGATGTAGCAGCATATGATAGCAGGAAAGACACACCTTGGGGGGATTATAACGATCAGATCCTGCGGGTGGAGGTTCAGAAGGGGATCACCAGTGTTAGCGGATTTTGTTCCTGCTATGAACTCCAGGAAGTGTCCCTTCCGGAGGGCCTGATAAGCATTGGCAAACTTACCTTCATGGATTGCCAGAAGCTCCAGGAGATCAGGCTCCCCAAGTCTCTGAAAACGCTGGGAGAGGGTACGTTTGCCTCCTGCTTCGCCTTGACGGAAATCGAGTTTCCCGAGGGCCTGGAGACGATAGGGGATGGGGTTCTGGTTCACTGCCTTTCTCTTACCAGCGTGGTCATTCCCGCCAGTGTAACCGAGATGGGCGACAGACCGTTCTCGGGCGATTGGGCTCTGAAGACGGTAGAGATCAAGGGGAATGTGCCCCGTCTGAGTAACTACTCTTTTCATGAGTGTGATGCTTTGCAGGAGGTCCTGATCACAGGCGGTGTGGAGACCATTGAGGAGCGTGCTTTCTATAACTTGAATTCGTTGGAGCGCGTCCAGATCGCTGGTGGCCTGAAAACCATCGGCAAGCTGGCCTTCTGGTCCTGCGATAAGCTGACTACAGTCAGCCTCCCGGATGGCGTTACATCCATCGGCGAGAATGCCTTCCAAAATTGTGTGAGCCTTACCACGATCAACCTGCCGGATAGCATTACGACCATCGGTATGGAAGCTTTCTATGGCACAAAGCTGACCGGCCCGCTGAACATTCCCAGCAGCCTGGTGAGCTTGGGCAACGATGCCTTCCATGGCTGCGGCGGTATTACTGGCACCCTGTTGTTCCCGGGAACCTTGGAATACATCAGCACGGACGCCTTTGCCGGATGCTCCGGCATCGAGGAGATCATTCTGCCGAGGGGTGTGTTGTTCATCGGCGATGGCGCGTTCAACAACTGCTCCGGGGTTCAGCGGCTGTGGCTTACCAACTCCATCCAGGGCATCGGCGTGAATGCCTTTAACGGCATGAAGAACCTGAAGAAGATTTATTTCTCCGGTTCCCTCTGGGACTGGGATACAGGCATTCAATGGGCGGATGATAGGGGCTACTCAAATTTTCCGGTAGGGCCAACGCTGAATGGGGAGACAGCCTCCGGCTCCTGCGGTGAGAGCCTGACCTGGAGCCTGAACTCTGCCGGCGACCTGACTATCTCCGGCACCGGGGACATGGCGGACTTTGCCGCCACCGGCGCGCCCTGGGCGGAGTATCGGGATCAGATCAAGCTGGTGATTGTGGGGCAGGGCGTGACCTCCATCGGCAGCTCCGCATTCCAGGACTGCAAGAATTTGAAGACCGTGAGCCTTCCCGGCTCTCTGACCGCCCTGGGTGAGGCCGCCTTCCTGCGCTGCGGAGAGCTCACCAATGTGAAGCTGCCCGCTTCTCTGAAAAGCGTGGGGGAGGACTGCTTCACCGACTGTGAAAAGCTGGTGCTGCTGGACTTGACCGGCGTTCCCGATGAAATCATGGAGCTGCGCACCTCCCTGGAGGGCACCGTCACCCTGCCCGCGGGCGTGAAAAATGCCCGGCTGCGCTGGGCACTGGAAACCGCGGCGGGAGAAATTCCCTGCTCGGAAATTGCGGAAGTTTGCGGCCAGGAGGGCGGCTACTATCTGAAAATGAAGAGCTCCGGCAAGGTGCTGCTAACGTGCTATGACGCCATGACCGGCGCTCATGGCAGCAAAACGGTCACCTTCACCGAGGGGCTCATGATCCTGCCCCAGGGCGTGGACACCATCACCAGCGGCGAAGAGCTGACCCTGTCCGCCGTGGCTATGCCCGGAGCCAAGAAAATCACCGCCAGGTGGTTCCTGGTAAGCGGTCAGGAATACGCGACTGTGACCGACAAGGGCGTTCTGACCGCCGGAATCGTGGAAGAACCGACGACGGTTCAGGTCACGGCTGTTCTCACCGGCAGCACGGTCAGGATGACCAAGCAATTTACGATCCTGCCCCAGGTCAGCCAGGTGACCATACAGTATCGGGGAAATCCGGCTCCCGCCGAGCAGGATATTTCCGCCGAGGACGGGGACACTCTGCGCTTCAAGGCTTCGACCCTGCCCGCCGAGGCCGTCAGCCCGGTGCAGTGGCGCAGCAGCGACGAAAAGGTGGCGGTGGTGGACGGCGGCCTTGTGACCCTGGTAGGCTCCGGCAGGGCGGTGATTACCGCTCAGGCCATGGACGGCGGCAAGAAGGAAGCGTCCGTTACCCTGAACGTGACCTACCGGGATCGGACGCCCAGACTGGTTTCCTCCACGGTGAGCCTGAACGGCGCGTCCACCCGGGGCGCGGAGCTGGAGTTGGCGGAAAACTACGGCAACATGATCCAGAAGGTTTCTCTGAACGACGACCGGTTTACCACTAACTACGAAAACGGTGCCATGACCATTGCCCCGGCTCAGTTTGTGGGCAAGGGCACCTACCCCGTAACCCTGACGGTGGAATGCGGAAACCGCAAGAGCTATGACTACGATTTGACCGTGAAGGTCACGGTGGCCTTGCCCAAGCTTACCGTGAAGCAGGACGGGAAGGTTAATCTGTTCTATAAAGACTGCTCGGCTATGCTGGTGATCTCCGGCGGTGAGATAGAGAGCGTGGAACCGCGGCTCAATGAGGATTTTAATCTGTTCTGGAGTGAAGGAAATCGCTGCCTGATTGACTACTCGACAGCCGGTATGACAGCCGATAAGCCTAACACGAAAGCAACTCTGAGCGTTACATTCGCGGGCTATAACACCCCTGTGACCAAGACCATCACCATCGCCACGGAAAATAAAGCTCCCAAGCTGACTCTGAATCCCACGGCCTCTGTGGTGAATACCGCCTTGGGCGGCGGCCTGAACGCAAGCACCCAGCTCATTGGCGAAGGCAGCGATTTGAAGCTTACCGGCTGGGATGCGAATCCCAATGTGGAAGAGGTACAGCTGAGCGGAAATCGTGTCCGGATAGAACTGAAAGAGCCGAAAAACACCACCGTCAGTTTCTATGTCCAGGACAGTTCCTGGAAAAAGCCGGTGAAGCTGACTCACAAGATCACCGTCACCAGCAAGGCTCCTGCCATAAAGCTCAGCACTACCACGCTGAGGCTGAACCGGGTATTCCCCTGGATGCAGGCTGCGGCAAGCGTCACCCTGAACCAGGGAAATCTGAATGTGTCCGGCATACGCTTTGAATCGGTTCCGGAAGAACTGCGCGTGCGCTACGAGGGAACCCGGATTCTTGTCCAGTCCAAGGATGGACAGACGATGCCTGCGAAGGGTAAGTATACCATTGCTTACTATGCGCAGATAGAAACAGGCAGCGATGATGCGTATGAGATTCCCGGCAAGCTGACCGTCCAGGTGGAAGAGAAGATTCCTACCGTTAAGCTTTCTTCTTCCACTGTGAAGCTGAACAAACGGCTGGCCGGAAAGGAAACCGCTACCGTTAAGGTGAGCGTCAGTGACCCGGAGCATTACCACTTGCAGTATTTTGCCAGTCTGCCGGAGGGGGCGAGCTACGATTCTTCTACCGGGGAGCTTACTGTCACGCTGACGGAGAGCACCATGAATGGCGGAACCTTTCAACTGAATGGCATGAAGCTGTGGATGGACGGCCTCGCTCCCAGTGCGGAGCTGGATAAGCCCCTGACCCTGAAAATCCAGACCTACGACAAGGCACCTACCTTCAAGCTCAGCGCCAAGGGCAAGCTGGATGTGCTGAATCCGGACAGCGAGATCGTCTATACCCCCAAGCTGACGAACTGCCTGGGCGCACCTGCGGCGGTGGAGTTGACCGGCGACAATGCGGATCTGTTCCACGTCAGCCTGGATCCCAAGGGCAAGATTCATCTGACCCTGGCAAAGTCCGGTGAGAATTACTCCACCAAGACCACCTACAAGGTGACTCCGGTTCTGACGGTCTGCGGCCAGAAGATCACCGGTGCTGTCCTGAGTGTCAAGGTCACCCAGAGTGCCTTCAAGCTGGCAAAGCTGCCTAACCGGACGGTGTTCACTACCCAGTCCACGAATCTGACACAAAAGTTCACCGTCGCCAGCCCGGCTGGGG
Source organism: uncultured Eubacteriales bacterium (assembly GCA_900547405.1). GTDB lineage: Bacteria > Bacillota > Clostridia > Oscillospirales > Oscillospiraceae > Faecousia. The sequence continues at coordinate 34,734 of URGL01000010.1, read as the reverse complement.
CGAAAATGGCAGGCGTTACGTTGAATGCCAAGACCACCGCCGCCCTTCGGGAGGCAGTGAGGACGGCCGGTGGCATCCGGTTTGACACCCGATCCGGGAGGATTACCGTTCCTTCTGGAGCTTTTACCAATCTGAAGCCCGGCAAGTACACCCTGATTCTGGACGTAAAGCCGGAAAATGCAGCCTCGGATGCCAAACCCATTCAGGCGCAATTCACCCTGACGGTTCGAAAATAAGCCCGAAGGGACGACGAAAGGGGCGGCGGAAATTTCCGCCGCCCCAAATCCTTTCTCCCGGTGGAAGAAAGGATTTGGGGGGGCTTGCGCAAATTTTACGAATTCGTAAAATTTGGCTAAACAAATTCTCCCTTTTGCCTATTTTTTTATTTGCGGCTTTGTGCTATTCTAATGAAAAAAATTCATAGTGGGTAGTGGGCCTGTTTGGCTGCCCTCTGGAAAGGAAAAAACATTCTATGGCAAATGAGAAGGACGAAAAAGAAGAAAACGGCGGGATGAAAAAGGTTGCTGCCTTCATTGTAGACAAGCGGAACCTGTTTTTCCTGCTGTACGTGGTCGCTCTGGTGTTCAGCCTGTTCTCCCGGAACTGGGTAGAGGTGGAAAACGACATCACCACCTATCTGCCGGATGACACGGAGACCCGCCAGGGTCTGACGGTGATGAACGACAACTTCGTCACCTACGGCTCGGCCAGAGTGATGATCGCGAACATCACTCCTGCCAATGCCCAGGCCCTGGCAGACCAGATCGAGGACATCGACGGCGTTTCCCGGGTGGCCTTTGACAACACCCAGGACCACTACCGGGGGGCCTCTGCCCTCATCGACGTATCCTTCGACGCGGAGGAGATGGACGACCGGGCCATCCAGGCAATGAACAACATCAATAGCCTTTTGGCAGACTATGATGTCTATGTGGATACCACAGTGGGGGAGGACGCTTCCGCGGACCTGGCCAACGAAATTGTGGCGATCTTTGCCGTGGCTGCCGTGGTCATTGTGGTGGTGCTGACCTTGACCTCCAAGGCCTATATGGAGGTGCCGGTGTTGATCATGACCTTCGGCGCGGCGGCCCTGCTGAATATGGGCACCAACTTCCTCTGCGGCAAGATCAGCTTCATTTCCAACTCCGTGACGGTGGTGCTGCAGCTGGCTTTGGCCATTGACTACGCCATCATCCTGTGCCACCGGTTTTCCGCGGAGCACGTGACCCTGCCCACCCGGGAGGCCTGTATCGAGGCATTGAGCAAGGCCATCCCGGAGATATCCTCCAGCTCTCTGACCACCATCTCCGGTTTGGGCGCACTGGCCTTCATGCACTTCGGCATCGGCCTCGACATGGCCATTGTGCTGATCAAGGCCATCTTGCTGAGCCTGCTGTCCGTATTTACCCTGATGCCTGGCCTGCTGATGCTCTTCAGCAACCTGATCGACAAAACCAAGCACAAGGAAATCCTGCCCAAAATCACGGCAGTGGGAAAATTTGACGTAAAGACCCGCTTCATCATCCCGCCGATTTTCGTGGCGGTTGCCGCTGTGGCCTGCATCTTTGCCAACAAGTGCCCCTATGTGTATACCTACACCGACCTGACCACCGTCAAGCAAAGTGAAAAGCAGATTGCCACCCAGAAGATCAAGTCTACCTTCGGCAACAGCAATATGGTGGCCATCATTGTGCCTGCCGGGGACTATGAAAAGGAAGGGAAGATCCTGGACACCCTGTCCCAGGATAACCACGTCAAAAGCACCATGGGCCTTTCCAGCATTGAGGCTATCGACGATTATGTACTTACCGATGCCCTGACGCCCCGGCAGTTTTCCGAGGTGGCAGGACTGAACTACGAGGTCTGCAAGCTGCTCTATACCGCCTACGCCACGGATAAAAGCCAGTACGGCGAGCTCATCAACGGCGTGGGGGCCTATGAGGTGCCGCTGTACGATATGTTTATGTTCCTGAAGGAGCAGATGGAGAAGGGGAATGTACGACTGGACAGCGACATCCAGGATGACCTGGATGATCTCTTCAATCAGCTGGATCAGGCAACGCTCCAGCTGCAAAGCGACAAGTACAGCCGGATGGTGGTCTACCTGGACCTGCCGGAAGAGAGCGATGCCACCTTCCAGATGATCGATGAGATCCATGCCCTGGTGGGGCAGTACTACGACGGCGACTACTATGTGGTGGGCAACACCACCAGCGCCATGGATCTGAGCTCCTCTTTCATTGAAGACAATCTGCTGATTTCCATCCTGTCCGCTCTGTTTGTTATGCTGATCCTGCTGTTCACCTTCAAGTCCGCGGGTCTTCCCGTGCTGCTGATCATGGTCATCCAGGGCAGTATCTGGATCAACTTCTCCTTCCCGACGATTGAGAATACGCCTCTATACTTCCTGGGCTATCTGATCGTCAACTCCATTCAGATGGGTGCCAATATCGACTATGCCATCGTGATTTCCAGCCATTATACGGAAATGAAGGGACTGTATCCCCCCAAGCAGGCCATTGTCGAGGCCCTGAACAGCTCCTTCCCCACCATCTTCACCTCCGGCACCATCCTGGCCTCTGCCGGTATGCTCATTGAGCGGATGACTACCAACCCGGTCATTGCCGCCATTGGCCAGTGCCTGGGCCGTGGCACCGTGATCTCCATGGTGCTGGTCCTGGCGGTGCTGCCTCAGATCCTGGTGCTGGGTGATACCGTCATCGAGCGCACCAGCTTCGAGATGCCCCAGCTGGAGCGGAAGGTTCGCTCCGCCTCCGGCACCATGCGGGTCAAGGGCCGCGTCAGAGGCTACATCAGCGGTATGGTGGACGCGGAGATCAACGGTGTACTCACCGGCCAGATCAACGCCGCCATCTCTACGGACAGCCTGGAAACCATAGAAGAACATCCTGCCATTGAGGAGGGAAGCCAGAAATGAAAAAGAATGTGACTCGGCTTGCCTGCCTGATGCTGGCAGCCACCCTGGCCCTGAGCCTGCCGATGCAGAGCAAGGCGGCAGAGGCCAAGAAGGATACGGAGCAGACCGCGGAAACCACGGAGGAAACCCAGCCCACCCACTATGAAGAGGTGAAGATTGCCACGGCAGAAGACCTGGTGAGCTTTGCCAAGCGGTGCCGTCTGGACAGCGCCAGCCGGAACCTGAAGGTGACCCTGACGGACAATATTTCCCTGGCGGACCATCCCAACCTGGAGATCCCCACCTTCGGCGGCATCTTCGACGGCGGGAACCATAAAATTACCAATGTAAAGATCGACGCGGAGGGCTCTGCCCAGGGCCTGTTCCGCTACCTTCAGAAGGACGGCAAGATCATGAATCTGGAAGTGGTGGGCAAGATCCTGCCCACCGGCAGCGCCACCAAGATCGGCGGCGTGGTGGGAGTGAACAACGGCTCCATCCAGAATGTCACCTTCTCCGGTACCCTGGAGGCCACCGATCAGGTGGGGGGCCTGGTGGGCTACAACGCGGTTACCGGCCGTGTCATCTCCTGCACCTCCCAGGGCTATATCCGGGCCACGAAGGTGGTAGGCGGTGTTGTTGGCAAAAATGAGGGGGTGGTTACAGGCTGCATCAACAAGGCCAGTGTCAACACCCAGATCCCGGACGACAGCATCAACCTGGAGGACATCACCTTTACCAAGCTCACCACCGAGGACACCAAGATCTCCGGCTCCGATATTGGCGGCGTAGTGGGCTCCAGCAGCGGCGTCATCCGGGGCTGCAAAAACGAGGGTGACGTTGGCTACCAGCACACCGGCTATAATGTAGGCGGTGTGGCGGGGTCCAGCAGCGGCTTTATGGCAGAGTGCGAGAATTTCGGCTTTGTCCAGGCCCGGAAGGAGGGCGGCGGCATCCTGGGCCAGATGGAGCCCAACAACGTCCTGGTGTACAGCGAGGATACGCTGCAAAAGCTGGAGAAGGAGACCAAGACCCTGTCCAATATCCTGAGCAGGACCTCCAACGATGCCGCCAGCGCGAACAGCGCGCTTCAAAGCGGCTTGGGCAAGGTGGAGTACAACGCGAATACCTTTGTGGGGGCCATCAACTATTTGCTGGAGGTCATCTCCGAAGGGATGGATATTACGGTGGTGAAGCCGGACCCGGATACGGAGATCGACCCGGACATGAGCTACCCGGATATCGAAGTGCCGAGTATCCATGTAGAAGGCCTTGACGAAATGTGGGCCGCTGCCGGACTGGTAGGTGAGAGCCTGTCGGATACCATCAAAGCCATGAGCTCCCTGGCGGATACGGCCTCCGGCCAGGGGGATACGATCCTGGACGATATCCAGGACCTGAGCAGCCAGATCAGCCGGGTGGTGAACGTCCTCAGCGGCCGGGAGGACAATGAGAATCTGACGGAGGATGTCTCCGGCGAGGATGTGGAAGAGGATTCCGCCGGTAAGATCCGGGACTGCGTGAACTACGGTGACGTGAACGCGGACATCAACGCCGGCGGCATCGTAGGTGCCCTGTCCTGGGAAAACGACCTGGACCCGGAGGACGATCTGTCCACCATCGGGGACAAGTCCCTGAACTTCTCGGTAAAGACCCGGGGCCTGGTGTACAAGTGCGTGAATCACGGCACCGTCCAGGCCAAGAAGCAGGTGGCCGGTGGTATTGCCGGCAAGAGCACCCTGGGGGCCATCATCGCCTGCGAGGGCTACGGCTATATGGATTCCGAGGATGCCAACTGGGTGGGCGGCATTGTGGGCCTGTCTCAGGCGGAGGTCCGGGACTGCTGGGCCAAATGCGGCCTGGTGGGCAAGAGCCTGGTGGGCGGCATTGCCGGTGAGGCCGATGAGGTCACCGACTGCCGGTCCCTTGTGACCGTCACCTGCGAAGGAGAGTATGTGGGTGCCATTCTGGGCAAGCTCACTGAGGACGGCACCGCGGAAAACAACGTCTTTGTGGAGTCCGACTTGCTGGCGGGCATTGACGGCATCAGCTACCAGGAGGCGGCGGAGCCGGTGACCTATCGGGCGCTTATGGCTCTGGACCATGTGCCCGGCGCCTTCCGGAAGATGGTCATTACCTTCGTATCCGATGATGCCACCGAGAGCCGGGAGGTAGAGTACAACAAGACCCTCCGGGAGATCCCGGAGGTCCCCGCCAAGGAGGGCTACAACGGCGTATGGAAGGACCTGGATCCCGTTCATGTTCAGGCAGACCAGCGGGTCACCGCCGAGTACACGGAGCTTCAGGGCTCTGCCGATTCCGGCGAGACCGGCCTGGCGGAGATCCTGGCTGAGGGGAAATTCCCGGAAGGGGAGAGCCTCTACGCCCAGACGATTACGGAGGACCTGCCCGGCGGCTGCGAAAAGGGCTGGAGTGTCCAGGTCCCTGAGGACCATCGGGCCAGCCACACCATCCACCTGCGCAAGCCGGACAAGAATAAGGATTACCGTGTATTCCTGGATACGGGCAGCGGCTGGCAGGAGACAGACGCCAGTACCGACGGCAGCTATCTGGTCTTTGCCGCAGAGGGCAACGACTTCCGGGTAGCGGTCCGCAGGACAGCCGATGCCACCCCTCTGTGGGTGACCCTGGCCATTGCCGCCGGGGCGGTGCTGGTGGTCCTGGCGGTCATTGCCAGAAGAAAGAAACGAAAAGCGAAGAAAGCTTAAGAAATCCCTTCCCCTGGGGAAGGCGTCCCGGACAAAGTCCGGGACGCCCTCTCCAGGGAGAGGGCTTTCTTTTTTTGTACACACCCCCTGAAAATGTGTAGATTTTCCACAAAGATTGGTTCTGCAGCGCCGAAAATGGCTTTGGATCCTCAGAAATCACTTGACAAACGGAGAGAAAAAAGCTAATCTATACCCTGGACCATCGTATAGGCACCTTCCGGAATCGCCGGAAGCGTTGTCGAAAAGAAAACGGCGTGTTTTCGCCGAATAACCATACAGCGGCAGTAAGCCGCTTGAGATTGGAGTTTGAAAATGAATTACGATTGCGCAAACATCCTCCGGTGGACCGAAGCACAGCTGAAGTACACCTACGACGTGTCTTTGCAGGAGGCCACTCCCCAGGAGCTCCACGAGGCTCTGGGCGAGGCTGTGATGATGGCCATCTCCGACAACTGGAAGGCCAGCAAATCTGCCCGGCTCCAGCAGCGGAAGGCCTACTATTTCTCCGCTGAGTACCTGATCGGCCGGCTTGTGTATTCTAATTTGTATAACCTGGGCATTCTGGACGAGATGAAGCAGCTTTTCGCCGCAAAGGGCGTGGATCTGAGCTGCCTGGAAGAGATCGAGGACGCGGCACTGGGCAACGGCGGTCTGGGCCGCTTGGCTGCCTGCTTCCTGGATTCTGCCGCTTCCTGCGATATCCCCCTGTCCGGCTACGGCCTGCGGTATAAGTTCGGCCTGTTTAAGCAGAGCTTCGATGAGCAGGGCAGCCAGAAGGAAAATGCCGATGACTGGACCAAGTATGGCGATCCCTGGTCTTACCGCCGGTATAACCACACCGTGAAAGTCAAGTTCCCGGACCATACCGTGCTGGCCGTTCCCTACGATGTGCCCATTATCGGCTACGGCACCAACAACATCAATACCCTGCGGCTGTGGCAGTGCGAGGCCGAAGAGGAGCTGGACTTCTCCGCCTTCAACGACCAGGATTACCTGCGGGCTCTGGCTCAGAAGAACAAGGCTGAGGACATCACCCGTGTGCTGTATCCCAACGACTCCACTTTGGAAGGCAAGCGTCTGCGCATCAAGCAGCAGTACGTCCTGTCCTCCGCGTCTCTCCAGGATATGCTGCGGACCTTTAAGAGCGCCCACGGCAACGACCTGAGCCGCTTCGCTGACTACTATGCCGTGCAGCTGAACGATACCCATCCCGCCATGTCCATCCCGGAGCTGATCCGGCTGCTGATGGCCGAGGGTATGGATTTCGACCAGAGCTTCTCCATTGCCCAGCGGACCTTCTCCTACACCAACCATACCGTCATGTCCGAGGCCCTCGAGAAGTGGCCCCTGGATCTGCTGTCCTCCGTGGTCCCCGAGATCGTGGACATCATCCGCCGCATTGACGAGAAGCTGAAGCGGGAGCACCCGGGCCTTTTCGTCGTCAAAGACAACACCGCCCATATGGCGAACCTCTCTGTCTACGTTGGCAGCTATGTCAACGGCGTGGCCGAGATCCACAGCCAGATCCTGAAGGACGACCTGTTCCACGACTGGTACCAGGTCTTCCCGGACCGGTTCCAGAATAAGACCAACGGTGTGACTCCCCGGCGCTGGATGGGCCTGTGCAACCCTGAGCTGACCCAGCTCCTCAAGTACCGCATCGGCGGCGACTTCCTGAAGGATCTGGACCGTCTGGCAGATCTGAAGCCCATGATCGATGACGACATGGTGCGCCAGTTCAATACCATTAAGCATGAGAAGAAGGAGCAGCTGTGCAAGGTCATCGCCGAGAAGGAAGGCGCTCAGCTGGATCCCGACTTCATCTTTGACGTTCAGGTCAAGCGGCTCCATGAGTACAAGCGTCAGCTGATGAACGCCCTGTCCATTGTGGATATCTATTTCCGCCTGAAGAACGGCGAACTGCCTGACTTCCATCCCACCGTGTTCATCTTCGGCGCCAAGTCCGCCCCCGGCTATGCCCGGGCCAAGGCCATCATCCACTATATCAACCGGATCGCCAAGATGATCGACAATGACCCCGAGGTGTCCAATAAGCTCCGGGTGGTCTTTGTGCAGAACTACAACTGCTCCTACGCCGAGCATATTATCCCCGCTGCCGATATTTCCGAGCAGATCTCTCCTGCGGGCACTGAGGCTTCCGGCACCGGCAACATGAAGCTGATGCTCAACGGCGCTGTGACCCTGGGCACCCTGGACGGTGCCAATGTGGAGATCGCCCAGGAGGCTGGCCAGGAGAATGAGTATATCTTCGGCCACACCGTCCAGGAGATCAACGCCGCAAAGGACAGCTACTACGCCCGCGGCATTTACGACACCGACTGCCACCTGCACCGTGCCATTGACACGCTGGTGGACGGCACCGTCCCCACCGACGATGCCCAGCGGGAGCTGTACCATGCGCTGCTGGATGGCGCGTCCTGGCATAAGGCCGACAACTACTTCGTGCTGCTGGACTACGCATCCTATATCGATGCCAAGCTCCGCGCCAACCGCGACTATGCGGACCGGCTGGCCTTCGGCCGCAAGTGCCTGGAGAACATTGCCTCCGGCTCCAAGTTCTCTTCCGACCGTACCATCCGTCAGTACGCCGATGAGATCTGGCACATCAAGCCTGTGAAGTTCTAAAAAATCCGAAAATCCCGCCTGTTTCCACGAAACAGGCGGGATTTTACGTAATTACAGCACCTCCGGCACCCAATCCGTGCCTTCCCGGAGGACCTTGGCCGGAACACCGGCCAGGACGCAGTTGGGAGTGGGGTGGGCCTTGCAGACCAGGGAATTGGCACCTACCGTGCAGTGGTCAGCTACGGAACAGCCTTTCAGGAGGGTCACCCGGGAGCCGATCCACACGTGTTCGCCGATCCGAATATCCTTGGCGGGATTCAGCCGCTCCTGAGTGCCTTTTTTTATCAGAGAGTGGGAATCCCCGGTGCGGAAGGATACCTGCTTGGCAATCAGGCAGTCCGGTCCGATTTCCAGCCGGGTGCCTTCCAGGGCGGCCAGGTGGTCGCTGCCTGTTAGGGTCACGTGTTCCCCCAGAGTGATGGTGTTGCCATCCCCTTCGGCCCAGAAAACTGTGTCGGCGCAATTGCAGCGGTTCCCGATGACAATGGTGTTGTTGTTTCCTTCAAAGTGGAAAACGCAGCCCGTCAGTCGGGCCAGGTCCCCGATGAGGATCCGGTTGTTGTCCCCAAAGCCCTCGACCCTACAGCCTCGGAGCAGGGACAGGCCACATCGAAGCTCCTTGCCCCAGCGATTGCGGAAGGGGAGACGATTCAGAATGGTGAAACCCGTTTTGGCGGCTTTGGGATGGGCCATCAGGATACCCAGTATTTTTTCTTTGTTCATGTAGGAGATTCCTCATCTTTGTGGGAAAATTCTGTCAGGTGGGTGATGTGGTCCGCGGCCATAGTCTGGACCGTGTAGGGCCGGATGGTCTCCAGGGCGGCCTGACCCAGGGCGCGGCTGTCTACCAGGCAGGCCAGAATGGCCTCCCGCAGGGCGTGGACATCCTCTGTGGGCACCAGGAAACCGTTTTTCCCGTTTTGGATCAGCTCTAGCCCGGCATTACACCGGTCCGTGGTGACCACACCCAGGCCGAAGGCCATGGCTTCATTGACCACAAGACCCCAGATGTCCTCCCGGGTGGGCAGGACAAAGGCATCTGCCGCAATGTAGTAGCGTTTCAGGGCTTCCTTTTCCTGGAAGGGGACGAAGTGGACACTGGTCAGGTCGTTTTCCCGGGCGAAGGTCAGGTACTCTTCGGTGGGGGTGCCGCCGATGATGTAGATGCCGATGCGCTTGTCCATGCCGTTGGCGGCCTGGAGCAGCAGATCGATGCCCTTGCGGGGGATAAACTGGCCGATGGACAGCAGCACCTTCTCTTCCCGGATGCCCAGCTCCCCTCGGATGGCGTTCTTTTCCTCCCGGCTGGGGCACCGGGGAAGAATATCTGCCTCTCCCAAGGAGGAGAACCGATACCGCCGGATGCGCTGGGCCTCTGCTCCGTAGTGCAGGTAGTATTTGTCCAGCTCCCGGCAGGTGGAGAGATACATGGCGGCCCCACGGACGGCCTGGGTCTTGATGAGCTCCTTGAGGCCGCGGCCGGAGCCGGGGAAGGCCCCGTCTGCCTCCAGGCAGTAGGGAATCCCCCGGAGCTTGCACCAGGCGATGGCCAGCAGCTCCGTAGGAGAGGTGTTGCCGGAGATCACAATGGCATCCCAATCCTTTTGCAGCCAGGGGATCACCCCGGGACACAGGGCTTTGTCAACAGAGGTGGCCCGGCCCTTCAGGTAGACCTGGGCGTAGCAGGTGTCCGCCTGAGCGGTCCATTTTTTGTCCCGCTCGGCGGAGCTGTGCAGCTGATATAAAACGGTCAGGTCACATTCCCGGCCCAGTACGTTGAAGAACTCCACCCGGTAGGGGGAGGGTACATTGGCCAGAAACAGAACCCGGAGTCTGGTTTGTTCCATAAGCGTTCCTCTCTTTTTGAGGTGTGCGTCTGTCGTAAAAGAATTATACCACAGAGAGTTTCTGCCTGTCAATGAAGGCGAAACAAAAACCCTTTCCCGGGAGAGGGGCGGCACCTTCCCCCGGGGGAAGGCAGGGGTCACGTCTTCGCCATAGCCGCCCGTTTCAGCACCTGGACATAGATCTCCCCCAGGGTCAGCCTGGGAATCTCTTCGGCGGCCACCAGCGGCAGTTCCAGCAGCAGCTCCTCGCCGCTGTAGAGGCAGAGCTTCCCGATGCTTTGCCCCTGTTCCACCGGGGCGATGAGCTCCTGGGAGAGCTCTACGGTCTGGCGGAGCCCGGCCTTTTTGCTTTTGGGCAGCAGCAGGGACTGGGTCTCCCCCAGCTTCGGAAGGACCTGGCTGGATTTCCCCAGGCGGACCGGGACGGGGGACACCTCGCTGAGCTCCGGTTGGCAGAGGGTGTAGCCCGCGAAGCCGTAGTCCAGCATGGCCTTGCAGGCGGCGTTTCGGATCTTGCTGCTTTCGCAGCCCATAGTCACGGCAATGAGCTCGAAGCCATCCCGCTTGGCGGAGGCGGAGAGACAGTATCCGGCTCCGGAGGTGAATCCGGTTTTCAGGCCTGTGGCCCCGGGGTAAAACCGGATCAGCTTATTGGTGTTGGACAGGCCGAAGGTCCCGTTCCGCACGGTATCCATCCAGATGGAGGTAAAATGGGTGATGTCCGGATGGCATCTCAGGAGCTCCCGGGACATGAGGGCGATGTCGTAGGCGCTGGTGCGGTGGCGGGAGGCATCGGGCCCATCGTCCAGGCCGGTGCAGTTGACAAAATTGGTGTCGTTCATTCCCAGCTCCCGGGCTCTTGCGTTCATCCGGTCTACAAAGGCAGATTCACTGCCGGCCAGGTGCTCCGCCATGGCACAGGCGCAGTCATTGGCGGAGGAGACGGCAATGGATTTGAGCATTTCCGTGACGGACATCTGCTCCCCGGCTTTCAGAAAGATCTGGCTGCCGCCCTTTGCGGCCGCCGCCTCCGAGGCGGTGACGGTATCCTCATAGCGCAGGGCACCGGAGTCAATGGCCTCCATAATGAGCAGCATGGTCATGACCTTGGTGACGCTGGCGGGAGCCAGGGCCTCGTGGGCATCCTTTTCGTAAAGCACCGTGCCGGTGGCCACGTCCATCAGTACGGCGCTTTTGGCACTTACCTCCAGGCCTTCCGCCTGGGCCCTTGGGGCGGCGGCCAGTGCCAGAAAAACGGCGCAAACAAGCGCCAACAGTCGTTTCATCCGCATTCCCTCCATCCGCAGCTTTGCAACAGCCTATGGGGGAAGACTATAATGTATTCCTATAATAGTATAACAAAATTGGTATAGCGGTAAATGTTGAAGAATATAGCGAATTCTGCTATAATTATACCGATAAGAGCAACCGAAACAGCAAAATATGGAGGAGATACTATGCGTGGAATTCCGTCCCTGATCACAGACATCCGCAAGAAGGTTTTCACCGAGGTGGCCCGGATGGCCTACGCCGGTGATGACTACACCAAGGCTGAGGACCTGCCCTACGTGATTGTTCCCGGCGACCAGCCTCTGCACCGGGAATCCGTGTTCCTGGAGCGTGCCATTGCCGGTGAGCGTGTCCGGCTGGCTATGGGCCTGCCCGTCCGGTCCGTCCAGACCCGGAGCCTGCTGACCGAGGGCATGGACAAGGCTGCCATTGCCCAGCAGTACTACGAGCCCCCACTCATCAACATCATTCCCTACGCCTGCCATGCCTGCCCCACCAACCAGTACAAGGTGACGGAGAACTGCCAGAACTGCCTGGCCGCCTCCTGCCAGCAGGTATGCCCCAGAGATGCCATTTCCTTTGTCAACGGCAAGAGCCACATTGACACCACCAAGTGCATCAAGTGCGGCAGATGCGCCCAGGCCTGCGACTACAACGCCATCATCCACATGGAGCGCCCTTGCCAGGCTGCCTGCGGCATGGATGCCATCGGTGCCGATGAAAACGGCAAGGCCATCATCAACCAGGACAAGTGCGTGTCCTGCGGCCAGTGCCTGGTGTCCTGCCCCTTCGGCGCCATCGTAGACAAGGGCCAGATCTATCAGGTGGTCCGCTCCATCGTGGAGGGGGACGAGATCTATGCCATTGCCGCCCCCGCCTTTGCCCGCCAGTTCGGCAAGGACGTGACCGTTGCCAAGTTCCGCGCCGCCGTTCAGCAGCTGGGCTTCACCGACATGATCGAGGTAGCCGTTGGTGCCGACATCTGCACTGTGGAAGAGGCAAAGGACTTCTTGGAGAAGGTCCCGGCCCAGCAGCCCTATATGGCAACCTCCTGCTGCCCCGCCTGGCACGCCATGGTCCACAAGCTGTTCCCCGCCCAGGCCAAGAACATCTCCATGACCCTGACCCCCATGGTTTACACTGCCCGCATGGTGAAGAAGGAGCATCCCAACGCCAAGATCGTCTTCGTGGGACCCTGTGCCGCCAAGAAGCTGGAGGCCATCCGGGAGAACATCCGTTCCGATGTGGATTTCGTGCTGACCTTTGAGGAGCTTATGGGTATGTTCGAAGCCAAGGAAGTGGACTTTGAGAACCTGCCTGAGGTTGGCTCCCCTGACGAAGGCACCGCCGCGGGCCGTGGCTTTGCCGTAGCCGGCGGTGTGGCCCGGGCTGTGGTGGAGGTGGTCCACGAGACCCACCCCGATATGGACATCAAGGTCGCCAACGCCCAGGGCCTCCGGGACTGCCGGAAGCTCATGAATATGGCCAAGGTGGGCAAGTACAACGGCTACCTTCTGGAGGGTATGGCCTGCCCCGGCGGCTGTATCGCCGGTGCCGGCACCATCCTGTCCATTGCCGATGCCACCAAGGGCGTAGAGGCCTCCATGAAGCAGGCCAGCAAGAAGAACCCCCTGGAATCCCAGTACGCGGAAATGGCGGAAGAGCTGGATTAAGGGGTTACAGAGCCTAAAAATAGATATACGCCCCCTGGTTCGGACCTTGCAGCAGCAAAGCTGCAAGACTGAGCCAGGGGGCGTACATTTATAGGAAGAAAACAGGAAACCTTACACAGTTGCGCCCTTCTCGGCGGATTCAAACACAGCGTCCTCATCCGGCAGGCCCTTCAGGAACCGGCGGTTCTTATAGGCGCCAACGGTCAGCAGGGGGACGATGACGAAGACGATGGCCCAGTAGCCGCAGTAGCCGTAGCCGTACTTGACGATGTTGGTCAGGCCGGCGAAGGAGATGAACATGGATACGCACATGATGGCGGTGGCGATGACACCCCGGCGGACGTGGGTGTTTTTCATGAATTGCAGGTAGCTGGCATTTTCAAACCGGTTGACGAAGCCGAAGACCACGACCACGCCGGAGGAGATCATGCACAGGAACAGCACCAGGCAGTACAGGACCACCAGCCAATTCATATCCAGGCTCATGAGGACCGTCAGGGTGGGCAGGGTGGTGCCGCCGGTGACGGTGGTGAAGTAGCCGCTCCAGGCGGTGAGCATCAGCACGGACAGGCCCAGGCCCAGGACGTTGAAGAGAAGCATGCAGCTCATGCCCCGGGTGCAGTCCTTCTTGGTTTTCAGCACGGTGCCGCAGGCGAGAACGCCGGGGATGGTGACCCACTGGAAGGCGGCATAGTTGACGCCGTTGAAGAGAGCCTTGGGTACGTTGGAGAAGCCGTCGGCCTGGAAGCTGGCTTTCAGGGTGCCGAAGAGGTTCACGCCCCGCATGAGGCCATAGAAGTAGATGACCAGAGACAGGGCCAGGATGGCGAGACCCATGTAGCTGGAGCCCATCCGGACCAGGTCTGCCCCGAAGATGGACAGAAACAGGATCACAACGCCTACAACCAAAGAGCCCAGGTAGTAGTTGACGCCCAGATACTGCTGCAGGGCGCTGGCGGCACCGGCGATGCAGGAGGCAACCACCATGAGGATCATGATGTCGTAGAAGACATCAAAGGTCAGGTGCAGCTTGTCATAGGGATGATACAGGGCGGAGAACAGGTCCTTGTAGCTCTTGCAGCCCCGGGTGTTCCACAGCAGCTGTGCCTCCCGGGTGGAGAGGGCCAGCAGGACCATGGCAAGCAGGGCACTGAAAATGCCTACCCAGCCCAGGGAGACGAAATTGGTGTTGGCCTGGTTGCCGGTGGCGAAGCCGCCGCCGGCGTGGGCAGCGAATGCGGTAAAGCCGATGCTCAGGGCGGTTGCCCAGGAGGATTTGGTCTTGGCGTTCATAGTGTGTTTCTCCTTTTTCATTTTCTCTTCTTTGCCTTCCCCTGGGGGAAGGTGCCGCTCCGGCGGCGGATGAGGGGCGGAAGCTGGTCAGACTTTGAGCCGCCCCACACCCGTCACGCCTTTGGCGTGCCACCCTCTCCCGGGAGAGGGATATTGGATGTTATTTATGTGCTTCCAGATAGGCCTTGCCGGCGGCGCTGGCATCCAGCATAGCCTGGACAAAGGCTTTCTTGGTGAAGGTTTGCAGGGAGCAGGTCCATTCGAGGACGGTGGAGGCCTTGTCGGCTACGGTCTGCAGGTCGGCTTCGGTGAGCTGGATCTGGTCCAGAGTCACGGGCAGCCCCACGGAGGCGTTGAAGGCCAGGATCTCGTCCCGGCGGGCGAAGTTCTTGTCGTAGGTCAGCAGGGTCAGCACGCCGAAGGAGACGATCTCGCCGTGGAGGTGGTTCCGTCCGGAGGCGGGCACCAGGGTGGCACCGTAGTAGACACAGTGGGCCAGGGAGCTATTGTAGTAGTAATCGTCGGCGGTGGTGGTGAAGTTACTCACAAGGCCTGTGGAAACCACGATGCATAGGGCCACCTGCTGCAGCGCGTCCCCCGCCTTGTTCTGGCGGCACTCCTCCAGGGCTTCCTTGCCGTACTTCACCAGAGGATCGGTGCAGCAGGCGGCCATGGTCCGGCCCATCAGGGGGGTGTGGGGCAGCTCCCGGCCCCGGGTACACAGCTCGACTTCGCATTCCTTGCTCAGGGCGTCGCCAATGCCGGCCCACAGCAGCTTCTCCGGGGCCTCAGCCACGATCTGGGTGTCCAGGAAGGTGTGCAGGGGGCAGCGGCTGGGATAGAAGTAGTTGTTGAAGGTGTCATCCGGGTTGTAGAACACGCCGATGGCGGTAACGGGGGCACAGTTGGAGGCGATGGTGGGGAAGGTGAACAGAGGCTTGTCCAGCTTCTCGGCTACGTATTTGCAGGTGTCCACCGCCCGGCCGCCGCCCATGGCGAAGAGCATATCGGCATTTTTGACGGCCTCCAGAGAGGCGACCATATCGCCGTTTTCGTAGGTGGAGTTTCCGCCGTACCAGACGGGCTCACTCAGGGTCAGCTCCGTGCCCTCCAGGGCGGCCTTCAGCTTGCCGTAGCCCTTTTCCAGGGCGGTCTTTCCGCCGACCACAGCAGCGGTGCGGCCATACCGGCGGACAACGTTCCAAACCTCCTTGTAGCAGTCGGGGCCCACGCTCCAGGCGGGCAGGCAGTTGGTGTAAGTATTCATATCTTTGTTCTCCTTTTCTCATACAGACAAAATAAAAACAGCTTCGTCTCAAGATGTCTTGAGACGAAGCTGTGAAAATACAACTCCGCGGTACCACTCAATTTGCCGAAAATTCGGCCCCTTAGCCACGTCGCCCTTATCGGTTAAACGTGCGGCACGGTAACGTATGCCCTACGTCCTGGCTTACTCGAACTCTTTCAGCAGGCTGCTCCTCAGGGATTTTCGGATCGGGGTCACAGCTGCCTCGCACCAACCGGCAGCTCTCTGGACGTGAAACACGGGATCTTACTCTTCTGATTCAACACATTTGGAAGCGGTGTGAACTTGTTGACAGGATGATACAGGAAAATTTCCCGTTTGTCAAGCCCTTTTTAAAAATATTTTTCCGCAGGGTGGGGACAGGTGGGCGCGAGGGGAGGAATCCTCTTGCCTTCCCCTGGGGGAAGGTGCCGCCCGCAGGCGGCGGATGAGGGGCGGAACCAGGTCCGACTTGGTACCGCCCCACACCCGTCAGGGCTACCGCCGCTCCCGGTTCAGCCGGTCTGCCTCGCAGAACAGCAGGAAGCCCAGGACAAAGAGGATCACCAGAGCCCCCACGGCCAGGCTTTCATTCTGGACCTGCTGACCCAAAAGGCGGATGGTCATCCCCGCGGTGGCCTGGCTGATCACGGCAACCAGCGTGGTGCCGAGGAAGGAGGCCCCCTTGCCGCAGATGTCCATCAGGCCGAAGTATTCGCCGCTGCGCTCCGCCGGGATGATCTTGCCAAGGTAGGACCGGCTCAGGGCCTGGATACCGCCCTGGAACATACCCACGAGAACGGCCAATACCCAGAATTGCCACTGGCTGTGGAGGAATACGGCGAAGATTGTGATGCCTGTATAGGCGAGAATGCAGAGCTTGATCAGTTTCCCTGTGTCGTACCGGGCGGAGAGGCGGCCAAAGGCAATGGCACAGGGGAAGGCTACGATCTGGGTCAGCAGCAGCGCAAGCAGCAGGCCGGTGCTGTCCAGGCCCAAGGCTGTGCCGTAGGCCGTGGCCATGTCGATGATGGTATATACGCCGTCGATAAAGAAGAAAAAGGCCAGCAGATACAGGAAAATATGCTTCTGCCCCTTGACCTCCTGGAAGGTCCGGGCCAGCTGGGAGAAGGTATCCCGGATGGGGTGAGGCGTTGCCTCCACATAGGCCTTCTGCCGGTATTTCCGGAGCAGGGGCAGGGTGCAGACCAGCCACCAGGCGGCAATGATCAGGAAGGACAGTACCATGGCGGTGTTCATAGACAGGCCGATCTTGCCTCCCAGGAGCACCAGCACCAGGCAGACCACGAAGGGGACCACGGAGCCGATATAGCCGTAGGCGTAGCCCAGGGAGGACACATTGTCCATTCGCTCTTCGGTGGTGACCTCCGGCAGCATGGCGTCATAAAAGACCAGACTGGAGGAAAAGCCAACTTTTGCCAGTACAAAAATCACCAGAAAGGACAGCCAGGACCAGGCTGCCCCCAAAAAGGCGCAGCCGATGACACCCAGCAGCATACAGACGGAGAAAATGGGCTTTTTGAATCCTTTCCGGTCTGCCAGGGTGCCGCAGATGGGGCCGATGACAGCAACCAGAATGGTGGAAACGGACCCGGCGTAGCCCCAGAAGGCCAGGTACTGGCTCTCGTTCAGACCGTCGAGTTCTGCTAAGTAGTTGAAATAAATGGGCATCAGGGTAGATACCAGCAGGATGAAGGCGGAGTTGCCCACATCGTACAGGATCCAATTCCGTTCCAGTGTTGTCAGCTGAAATTTTTTGTTCATACGCGTTTTCCTTTCTGTGTCAGCCAAAGGTAGGGGCAAAGGCCTCCCCCAGGGGAGCGTCCTCCTCAATGGCGGCAATGAGCTCCCGGACTAAGGTGGGGTAGTCCTGGACGGCGGCCTCATAGGCCTCCAGCAGGGGCTCGTCCAGGTGGGAGCACCGGGGATCCGGCCCCACAGTGGGGATCAGGTTCCGGCCTGTTTCTCCGCCCAGGCCCAGAATAAACCGCGCCAGCTTCCGCTTCCGGGAGAAGGCAATTCGGTAAATCCGGCGCATATTTCCCAGGCACCAGCCAATGGAGCCGGGGCCGCAGTCGGCGTAAAATTCGGCTGCGGTAGCCTGCTCACCCCGGGTCAACCGCAGATATCTGCCGATGCGGCGGGAGGGCAACAGAACAAGACCGTCCTTCTGTTGCAGAAAACGGTCGAATTCCGTCTCCAGGGCGACGTGGTCGATTTGCTGGGATGTGACCAGCTGATTTACCAGGGGGTGGACCCGGGAGTCCAGACAGTAGTGGCCCAATACGCCAAAAAGATAAGCCAGGGCTCCGTCCGAGGGGGCCTTCTTGTAGGCGTCAATGGCCGCCTTAAAAAAGGTCTGTCCCGTCATGGCGTGGAGCCGGTGGCCCTCCCGGACCTTGGCGGTGGAGAAAACCGGATTATGATAAAACAGCAGGTCCGGCCCCTGAAGTCCCACGGTATAGAGCTGGGGAAAATTCCGGGGCAGAGCGCCGTACTTCCCGGGAAGGGTCTGCTCCTTTCCAAACCGGATGTGGGCATAGGCTGCGGGCATAGTATCACCTCAAGATAGAATTTGTTACATTGTACCGCATTGTGTTCGAAAAAACCAGCCCCTTTCCGGTAAAATTTTCTATACGGGCAGGCGGCGGTTCGTTGCAAGAGGGGAAGGGGTGTGGTATAATGAACCCAAACCCTGCCACACTCTCGTAAGGAGAGGGCTTTGCTCAGAATTTTGAAAGGACCCGATCAACCATGACGGAAAAATTATATTATCAAGACAGCCATATGCGGACCTTTCAGGCGAAGGTCCTGGCCTGTGAGAAAACCGACTCCGGCTGGGAGGTGACCCTGAACGCCACGGCCTTTTATCCTTTGGGCGGCGGTCAGGCAGCGGACACCGGCACATTGGGCGGTGTCCGGGTGCTGGATACCCAGGAGCGGGGAGAGGATATCGTCCACCTTTGCGACGGCCCCCTGAGGGCTGGGGAGACGGTAGAAGGGGCCATTGACTATGCCGCCCGGTTCCTACGGATGCAGCAGCACAGCGGGGAGCATATCGTCTCCGGCATCATCCACCGGCGCTGGGGCTGGCACAACGTGGGCTTCCACATGAATCTGCAGAGCACCGTCATCGACTTTGACGGTCCCATTCCGGCGGAAGCCCTATCGGAAATCGAGGCGGAGGCCAACGAGGCGGTGTGGCGGAACATCCCGCTGCACATCTGGACCCCCTCCCCGGAGGAGCTGAACAATCTGGCCTACCGGACAAAACGGGCGCTGCCCTGGCCTGTGCGGATCGTGGAGATCCCGGGCTACGACACCTGCGCCTGCTGCGGCACCCATGTGGCGGCTACCGGAGAGATCGGCCTGATCAAGTTCTTTTCCGCTGTGCCCTGCCGGGGCGGCACCAGAATCGAAATGGCCTGCGGCGGGGCGGCCCTTGCCACCCTCAACCAGGTTTACGACCAGAACCGGCAGGTTTCCCAGCTGGTTTCCGCCCCCATTCTCCAGACTGCCCAGGTGGTCCGGCAGACCCTGGATGCCATGGAGAAGCTGAAATTCCGGCAGGTGGGGCTGGAGCGCCAGCTCTTTTCCTGCCAGGCGGAGAAAATGGCGGGGAAAGGGAACTGCTTCACCTTCCGGAAGGACCTGACGCCGGAGGGCCTGCGGGAGCTGACGGACCTGGCCGCGCAGAAGACCGGAGGCATGACCGCGGTGTTCTCCCAGAATGAGGGGGGCTTCGGCTACTGCCTGGCCTTAACTGGCGGAGACCTGAGAGCATTCAACAAGGAGATGAATGCCGCCTTAAATGGCCGGGGGGGCGGCAAGCCCTTCTTCCAGCAGGGGAGGCTCGGGGCGGAGGAGACGGCGATCCGGGCATATTTCCTGGGAAAAGGCTTCCAGGAAGTATGAACCTTCCCCCAGAGAAAGGTTTTAAACGGAATGTTTACAAAAACCTCTATATTTTTCCGGACGGCTGTGATATAATGCCATGGATTCCGAGGATTTTTGAGTAACCCGGCGGGTTTGGCCGGGGTGGAAGAAGAGAAAGGAGCGATCCCAATGGGACTCATGACCAAGCTGTTTGGAACCCGTTCCCAGCGTGAAATCAAAAAGATCCAGCCAATGGTAGATGCCATCCTGGCTTTGGAACCCCAATATAAGCAGATGAGCGAGGAAGAGCTGCGGGGCAAGACCCAGGCCTTCAAGGACCGGTTGGAGGCAGGAGAGACTCTGGACCAGCTGCTCCCCGAGGCCTTTGCGGCCATCCGGGAGGCGGCGGACCGGGTCATCGGCCTACGGCCCTATCCTGTCCAGCTCATTGGCGGCATTGTGCTGCATCAGGGCCGTATCGCCGAGATGAAGACCGGCGAAGGCAAGACCCTGGTTGCCATTCTGCCTGCTTACCTGAATGCCCTGACAGGCCGGGGAGTCCACATCGTCACCGTCAACGACTATCTGGCCAAGTACCAGTCCGAGTGGATGGGCAAGGTCTACCGCTATATGGGCCTCAGTGTAGGCCTGGTGATCCCGGGAATGGCCCCCGCGGAGCGCCGGGTGGCCTACGCCGCGGACATCACCTATTGCACCAATAACGAGCTGGGCTTTGACTACCTCCGGGACAATATGGCCATCTATAAGCAGGAGCTGGTCCAGCGGGGCCACGCCTTTGCCATTGTGGACGAGGTGGACTCCATCCTCATCGATGAGGCCCGGACCCCTCTGATCATCTCCGGCAAGGGAGAGGATTCCTCTCAGCTCTACCAGATGGCGGATAGGTTCGTCTCTACTCTGCGCAAGCAGGTCTTTGCCAAGACCGAGGACAAGGAGGTCCAGGACGACTACGACTGCGACTACTTTGTGGATGAAAAGTCCCGCACCGTGTCCCTGACCGCCGAGGGCATTGCCAAGGCGGAGAAGTTCTTCGGGGTAGAGAATCTGGCGGACGCGGAAAACACCACCCTCTCTCACCACATCAACCAGGCCATGAAGGCCCGGGGTCTGATGAAAAAGGACATCGATTACGTGGTGAAGGACGGGGAAATCATCATTGTGGATGAATTCACCGGCCGACTCATGTACGGCCGCCGCTATAACGAGGGCCTCCACCAGGCCATTGAGGCCAAGGAGGGCGTTACCGTTGCCAGCGAAAGCAAGACCCTGGCTACCGTCACCTTCCAGAATTTCTTCCGGCTCTATGATAAGCTCTCCGGCATGACCGGCACCGCTCTGACGGAGCAGGAGGAATTTGAGGCCATTTACAACCTGGACGTGGTGGAAATTCCCACCAACCGTCCTGTCATCCGGATCGACCACC
Source organism: uncultured Eubacteriales bacterium (assembly GCA_900547405.1). Lineage (GTDB taxonomy): Bacteria > Bacillota > Clostridia > Oscillospirales > Oscillospiraceae > Faecousia. Next base: position 13,713 of record URGL01000010.1, on the reverse strand, counting down.
CCGATGTGGTCTACAAGACCGAGGCAGGCAAATTCCGGGCCATCATCGAGCAGGTCAAGCAGTGCCACGCCAAGGGCCAGCCTGTGCTGGTAGGCACCATCTCCATCGAAAAGAGCGAGATCCTCAGCAAGATGCTGAAGCGGGAGGGCATCCCCCACAACGTGCTGAACGCCAAGTATCACGAGCAGGAGGCCCAGATCGTGGCCCAGGCCGGTAAGCTGGGGGCCGTTACCATTGCCACCAACATGGCCGGACGTGGTACGGATATTATGCTGGGCGGCAACGCCGAGTTCCTGGCAAAGGCGGACCTGCGCAAGCAGGGCAAGGCCGAGGAGCTCATTGCCGAGGCGGATTCCTTCGCCGAGACCACGGACCCCGAAATTCTTGCCATCCGACAGGAGTACAATGACCTGCTGGCCAAGTATAAGACGAACATCAAGGAGGAGGCGGAGAAGGTCCGTGCCGCGGGAGGCCTCTTCATCATCGGCACCGAGCGCCACGAGTCCCGGCGGATCGACAATCAGCTACGGGGCCGGTCCGGCCGTCAGGGAGATCCCGGCGAGAGCCGGTTCTACCTGAGCCTTCAGGACGACCTGATGCGTCTGTTCTCCTCTGACCGGATCATGAACATGATGGATTCCCTGGGCCTGGATGAGGACACCCCCATTGACGCCAAGATCCTCTCCGGTGCCGTGGAAAACGCCCAGAAGAACGTGGAAAGCCGGAACTTCAAGGCCAGAAAGAACGTGCTGGAGTACGACGACGTGATGAATACCCAGCGGGAGGTCATCTATGCCCAGCGCCAGAAGGTGCTGGACGGCGAGGACCTGCGGGAGAACATCCTGACCATGCTCCGGTCCCTGGTAGATACCAATGTGGCTACCGCCCTCAGCGAAAACGGCGGCAGCGTCAACGAAGAGGCCCTCAAGGAGCTGGCCATGCAGATGGAGGGCATCTACTTCATCCGGGGCACCCTGGAGAGCCGGAAGACCCAGCTGCTGGCCATGGATCAGCAGACCCTGGCTGACACCATTTACGACATTGCCCTGGCAACCTACCAGGCAAAGGAAACCGCCTACGGCGATAAGCTCATGCGGGAGCTGGAGCGGGTGGTCATGCTCCGGGTGGTGGACGAATACTGGATGGACAACATCGATGCCATGGACGACCTGAAGCAGGGCATCGGTCTGCGGGCCTACGGCCAGCATGACCCCGTGGTGGCCTACAAGGAAGAGGGCTACCAGATGTTCGAGAGCATGATCCAGTCCATCAAGGACGAGACCGTCCGCCGGATGTTCCTGGTTCGTGTCCAGCCCCAGCAGGAGGTCAAGCGGGAGAAGGTGGCCAAGGAGACCGGCGCAGCCGGTGCCGCCGATGGAAGCTCCGTGAAGAAGCAGCCCATCCGCACCGCCGCCAAGAAGGTGGGACCCAACGATCCCTGCCCCTGCGGCAGCGGCAAGAAGTATAAGAAGTGCTGTATGCAAAAAGATAAGGAAGCGGGGATGGAGCAGTAAGCCTCCCCAGGGGAGAAAAACATATGCTGATCACACAAACCAAGGGAAGCCTGGAATATCTGACAGCCCCCCATATTGCAGCCTCCCATGCTTTCACCACCCGGCTGGGAGGTGTCAGCACCGGGAAGCTCAGCTCCCTGAACCTGGGCATGAGCCGGGGAGACGACCCGGAAAAGGTGCGGCAGAACTACGCCATTCTGGGGTCCGCCCTGGGCTTTGACCCTCACAAAGTGGCTCTGGCCAGACAGATCCATTCGGATATCGTTTACGAGGTCACCGAAAAGGATTGGGGCGTTGGCCTTTACCGGGGGCACCTGCCGGACTGCGATGCTCTGGTGACGAATACTCCGGGTACTGCCCTGATGGTCTTCACCGCGGACTGCACCCCCATTCTCTTCTACGACCCGGTGACGGGTGCCGTGGGCGGGGCTCACGCCGGATGGCGGGGTACCGCCCTGGGTATTGCCGCCCGGGTGGTGGAGAAAATGGAAGCCCTCTATGGGTGCAAGCCGGAGGACCTGTGCTGCGCCGTGGGGCCTAATATCGGCCAGTGCCACTTTGAGACCGATGCCGACGTGCCCCAGGCTCTTCTGAAAGCCTTTGGGGAGGAAATGAACGCCTTTATCGAGCCCCGGGGGGAGAAATTCCATGTGGACCTGAAGGGGATCAACGCCTGGGTCCTCCGCAGGGCGGGGGTCAAGACCATCGATGTGGGCACCGAGTGCACCATGTGTACCCCAAATCGGTTCTGGTCCCACCGGGTGACCCAGGGCCGCCGGGGGAGCCAGGGAGCCATCATCCTATGCGGGGAGGCGGCCAAGTGAAAAAACCCATTGCCCTTTTGCTGTGCCTCGCGAGCCTTGTTTCCGTCTTTGCCGGGTGCGGCGCCAAGTCTTCCGAGGAAGCCTATGTCCCCACCGGGGATGCCCTCTTGCAGGCGGATGAGGAGCTGCCCACCGAGGCGGCAGTGACGGAGGAGGAGACCCTGGTTCTGGCCTACTATCCCAACCGGTCTATGAATCCCCTCATCGCCATGAACTTTTCCAACCGGGTGCTGTTTTCCCTCATGTATCAGGGCCTCTTTGCCTACAACAGCAAGAACCAGACGGTGCCCATTCTGTGCTCCAGGTACCGGGTGTCCTCGGACAGCACGGTCTATACCTTCTATGTGGACGAAAAGGCCACCTTCTCCGACGGCAGCCGGGTCACCATCGGCGATGTCATCGCCTCCTACGATGCCGCCAAGCAAAGCGACTACTATAAGGGCCGCTTTACCCACATTGTAGAGTATAAACTCCGGGAGGATGGGGGACTGACCTTCTATCTGGATACCCCCTATCAGAACCTGCCGCTGCTGCTGGACATTCCCATCGTCAAGGCCTCCCAGGTGGCGGAGGAGCACCCCCTGGGTACGGGACCCTATGAGTTCCACGCCGGAGAAGACGGGGCGGACCTGACCCGTGTCGCCAACTGGTGGTGCGGCGATACCCAGCTGTCTACCCGGGCCAAGACCATCCAGGTCATCGAGGCCACCAGCCAGACCCAGCTCCGGGACGAATTTGAGTTCGGCGACCTGAACCTGGCCTGTGCGGACCCCCTGCTGGACTCCTACGGCGAATACCGCTGCGACTTTGAGCTGTGGGAAGTGGACAACGGTGTGATGGTATATCTGGCCTGCAATACCCTTTGGAGCGACTATTTTAAGGACTCCGATGTGCTTCGCAAGGCCCTGACCTACGCCATCGACCGGGAAACCCTGAACGAGGATAACTACCGGGGCATGGGCCAGCCCAGTACCTTGGTCACCTCTCCCCGGTCTCCCTACTACAACGCGGAGCTGGCGGAACGATTTGCCTATGACCCCTTGAAATTCCTGGACGCTATCGGCCGGTTTACCTTGCCGAAAAACGACAAGGGCGAGGTCCAGAAGCTGAAGCTATTGGTGAACGCCGATGATTCCGCCCGGCTGCGGATGGCCCGGCAGATCGCCTCCCACCTGACGGAGCTGGGCATTCCCACCGGCGTGCTGGAATACGGTACCTCCGGGGCCGTCACCTACCGCCATGTGCTCAACGCCAACACCTATGATATCTATTTGGGCCAGACCAGACTGTCTCCCAACTACGACCTGTCGGAATTTTTCAAGGGCTATGGCACCCTGAGCAACGGCGTTCTCGTCAACGAGACCCTGCTGAATATGGCCAAGGAAGCCCTGTCCAACAGCGGCAACTTCTACAACCTGAACCAGATGGTAGCCGAGGACGGCAGCGTTATCCCCGTCCTCTTCGGCACCTACAACATTTACTCCAAGCGCGGTGAGCTCCTGGACCTGCAGCCCAGCCGGGACAACGTGTTCTACTATACCGTTGGCAAGACCATGAGCTCCATTCTGGAAGAATCAACCGGCTAAAAGCCGTTGGTTAAATCATAAAATGAAACGAGGAAGTTTGCTATGAAGAAATTGATTGCACTGCTTCTGATCGCGTCCCTGATCCTGTGCGGCTGCGGTGCCAGCACCCCTGCCGCTACGGAAGCGACCACTGCCCCCACCCAGGCCCCTGCTACCGAGGCCACGGAGGCGCCCACCGAGACCACCGAAGCGCCCACGGAGCCCCCTGTGGTCTACCGCAATCCTCTGAACGGTGAAGTGCTGGACGAGCCCTACACCGGCCGGATCTTTGCCGTGACCATCAGCAACATCCGGGACGCTCTGCCCCACTACGGCACCATGGAAGCGGATATCCTGATGGAGATGTGGGTCAACGGCTCCATCATCCGGGACCTGGCTCTGTACACCGATGTCAGTAAGGCAGAGGCCATTGGCTCCGTCCGGTCTGACCGGCTGATGTTCAACCAGATCGTGAAGATGTACGATGCCGTTCTGGCCGATGCCGCCGGCGATGATCGGGTGCTGAACGATGCCAAGAATACCGGCGTGAACCGGATGACCATTGACACCGGCGACGCTACCGACTACTCTTACCGAGCCAAGGACCGGGTGTTCACCTTCAAGCCTGCGTCCAAATATGAGCACACCCTGTTCGCCAAGGGCGCGGGCCTTCTGGACTTTGCCCAGAAGAAGGGCTTCTCCGTGACCCAGCCTGCCGACAAGGAATACAACCTCCACTTCACCGAGGACGGTACCCCCGAGGGCGAGACTGCCAATTCCGTGAACGTGACCTTCACCTACCGCAACAACAAGAAGGACACCACCATGGTTTATGACGAGAGCCTGGGCAAGTACGTTTACAACCAGTACGGCAAGGCCATGGTGGTCGGCGACACCGAGGATCCTGAGTGCTTTACCAATGTGATCATCATGCTGGCGGACATCACCCGGGGCGACGTGTTCTACACCGCCAACTTCACTGGCGGCGGCACCGGCTACTACGCCAACGGCGGCAAGATCATCCCCATCACCTGGGGCTGTGACGGCGAGGAGAGCCCCTTCTGGTTCAAGACCGTGGACGGGGCCGATCTGGAGCTGGGCGTGGGCAATACCTATATGGCCATTGCGCCCCAGGATTCTCCTGTGACCTATGAATAAGCGGTAAATTCGCCTCCGGCGCTTTCCTGTCTGGGAAAGCGCCGGAATTTTTGGTCCCCCGGGGTGCCATTTCCAAAAATAGTCTTGGATTGCCTTGCTCCATCAGGCGAAAACTAGAGAGACGCCGGAAAAACGGAAATATTTCTTAATTTGTCAGAAATCTCTTTGCAAAATGGGAGTAATATGCTATAATACCGTGAGATAACCATGGATTCAACACATACTAGGAATTGAAGAGGCATTTATATGGCAGAACTTTCGCGTATTTCTGTTGTCTTGCCCTCCCTGGACCCGGATGAGAAGCTGGACGCGGTGATCGACGGGCTCCTGGAATACGGCTTTACGGACATTATTCTGGTCAACGACGGCTCCAAGCCGGAAAATCTTCCCCGGTTTCAGCATGCGGCGGACACACACAAAGAGGTCCACCTGCTGCACCACGAGGTGAACCGGGGCAAAGGGGCGGCCCTGAAAACCGCCTTCGCCTACTTTCTGGAAAACCGGCCCCAGGGGCTGGGGGTGGTCACCGTGGACGGAGACAATCAGCACCACCCGGAGGATACCCGCACCTGCTGTGAGCGGATGCTGGAGACAGGCAATGTGGTTTTGGGCTGCCGGAACTTCAACCTGCCCCATGTGCCCCCCCGGAGCCGGTTCGGAAATCACACTACCAGCTTTGTCTTTAAGGTCTTCTGCGGCATGCGGCTGTCCGATACCCAGACGGGCCTTCGGGCCATCCCCAGAAGCGCCGTGGAGAGATTCCTGAAGGTTTCCGGAGACCGGTTCGAATACGAAACCAATATGCTGCTGGCGATGAAGACCATGGGTATCCCCTACGAAGAGGTGGAGATCCGGACGGTTTATATTGAGGAGAACAAGAGCTCCCATTTCCATGCCATCAAGGACTCCTGGAGAATTTATAAGCTGATTTTAAAGCACTTCTTCCGCTACACCCTGTCTTCCGTTGCCTGCGCCTGCGTGGATACGGGTATGTTTGCCCTTCTGGACCATGTGCTTTCCGGGGCCTCCGCCCTGGTGCAGGGGACAGTGCCCTATGTAGGGGCGCGGATCGTGTCCTCTCTTCTGAATTTCTTCCTGAATCAGAAGCTGGTGTTTGAGTCCGAGGTGAAAACCGGCAAGGCTATGCTCCGGTATTATGCCCTGGCCATCCCGCAGATGGGGGCCCAGATGCTGCTGACCAACGGGCTGTACCGTATTCTCCATGTGCAGAATACCGCCGGTGGCCTGCGGACACTGTGGTATGTGATTGTGATGGTGTGCCTGTACATCATTAGTTATACGATCCAGCAGCGCTGGGTCTTCGCAAAATCCAAAAACGACCAGTGAGGTAGTATCATGCAGAAAAATGATCCCCGACAGTATTCCAGTCAGCAGGCCGGATACCCCGGTGGGGCCAATGTGTCCGTCAAGCCCCCGAAAAAGAAGAGTGGCTTGCTGGGCCGGATTGTCCGCCGGTTTTTCCTGCTGCTGTTTACCGTCATTTTTATGGTGGTAGGCGGCCTGACCCTTGCGATGCAGCACATTTTCAACGGCCCCTCCGAAGAGGCGAAAAAGGTGCTGACCATGACCCTTTTGGAGCCCAGCGCCACAAAATGGATCCCGGCCCTGTTTATCGGCCAGGAGGCGGTGGATGCTATCCAGACTGCCGGTGAGGGCCAGATGACCGAGACCGAAACCGACACCAGCCAGGTGGTCATCAACCGGGGCGGTGCCGTGGCCTCCGGCGACAGCCACGAGTGGGACAACTACCCCGATGGCATCCGGCTGGAGGAATACAAGGGCAAGACCTTCAACGCCCATATTATGATCGTCAAGGATCCCTCCCGGGTCAGCCTGGGGGCCAGCTATGAATACAACGGCTCCAACGCCACAGGCTTCTCTACTTCGAATCCCGGTATCCGCCTGAACCAGGTCATGGATAAGTATACGGAGATCAAGGCTGTGGTCAACGCCGGTGCCTTTAACGACGACGGCACCGCCAACTCCACCGTTGGCTCCATTCCCGCGGGCCTGACCATTTCCAACGGGAAAGTGGTTTCCGATATCTACAAGGATATGGTGCCTGAGAAGGGCTTCTGCGGCTTCAACGATCAGGACATTATGGTGGTTGCCAAGTCCATGACCGCTGCCCAGGCCACGGAGCAGAAGATCCGGGACGGCTGCGAATTTGGCCCTGTGCTGATCATCAACGGCGAGGTGAACCAGGAGGTTTACTCCGGCAACTCCGGCTACAACCCCCGGACCGCCATGGGCCAGCGTCAGGACGGCGCGGTGATCTTCGTCTGTGCCGACGGCCGCCAGGCGGGCTCCATTGGCGCCACCTACAAGGACATTATCGATATCCTACAGGAGTACGGCGCTTACAATGCCTGCAACATGGACGGAGGCTCCTCTTCCATTATGTATTACCGCAACACTGCCGGAGAGGTCAACATGATCAACTCCTACTCTGTGCTGCAGTCCGAGCCCAGAAGAATGCCTGACTTCTGGATGGTCAAGTAAGGGGGGCGAGCAGAATGTATCAAGGAAAGTTTGAAGCGAAAAACCGCTCCAACCGGACGCCTGTCCCTGAGGAGCCCCAGTCCGAGCCCCAGCAGCGGGTCTACAAGCCCCACCAGAGCGCGTCGGAAGCGGCCCGGCAGCAGATTCCCCAGGCCCGTCCCCAGCAGCCCCGGCAGAATCCCAACGGTCAGCAGGGCCGGCAGGATCCCTACGGGCAGAGACAGAATCCTTACGGCCAGCAGCCCCGGCAGAATCCCGGAAGCACCCAGGGCCGCCCTCAGGGCCGTCCTCAGGGCCGTCCTCAGGGCAGCCGTCCCCAGCAGCCCCCTTATCCCAATATGCAGCGGCCCACCGCTCCTGCCAAGCCTCAGAAGCGGGGCCCCCGCCTGGGCGGCATCATCTTCTACACCCTCTATTTTATGCTCATTGCCGTCTTCGCCGTGGGGATGCTCCTGGGCCTCAACTGGCTGGATAACTGGCTGGTGGAATACGAGGCGGCCCAGCCTACGGTGAAGTGCCAGGAGGTTTTTGACCAGCTCTTCTCCAACCCGGATTGGGGGAACCTTTACGATCTGGCCGGTGTCCAGGATACGGCCTATGAGGGCAAGGATGCCTTTGTGGCCTACATGACGGAAAAGGTTGGGTCTACTCCCCTGACCTATGTGGAGACCTCTGCGGGCCTGTCCGGCGACAAGAAGTACTTCGTCAAGCTGGGAGATGAGCGCATTGCCTCCTTCACCCTGGAGGGCAAGCAGGATAAGGTCACCGACATCCCCGACTGGCAGTTTGGCAAGGTGGAGCTCTTCTTCGACCGGGCTGACGGCTACCTGATCCAGATCGTAGACGGCCACACCGCCTTTGTCAACGGCGTGGCCCTGGACGACAGCTTTGTCATCCAGATCACCTCTTCCTCTGCCGCGGACTACCTGCCTGTGGGTACCACCGGCGCAAAGACCGATGTCCTCAGCGTTACGGGGCTCATGATGAAGCCCACCGTCACGGTCAAGGACCAGACCGGCGCGGATATGCCGGTTTCCTATGACGAGGAGAAGGGCATGTTCGTGGAGCAGACCGAGTCCAATACCATCACCGAGGAGGAGCAGACCGCCGTCACCGGAGCCCTGAAAGCCTACGGTGAATTCATGATCAACGCCTCCGGCGCAAGAGCTTCTCTTGCCAAATACTACGATACCTCTGCCGATGCCTACAAGGACATCCTGAAGATCGGCAGCGAACTGTGGATGAACAAGGACAACGGCCACCGGTTTACCGCCGAGTCCGTCACGGACTACTGCAAATATTCCGATGAGCTCTTCTCCGCCCGTGGTCACGTCACCATGAACGTGACCCTGAAGGACGGCAACACCCGTGACTACGAGCTGGATATGGCCCTCTTCTTCCGCAAGTCCAACGGCGCTTGGAAGTGCTACGGCATGACCAACGAGGATGTGACCAAGCCTGTGGGCAAGGTCCGGCTGACCTTCATCGATGGCAACGGCACCACTCTGGTGGACGACTTCTTCGAGACCGATGCCTCCACCCTGACCACGCCCGTGCTCTCCGCACCGGAAGGCAAGGTCTTCTCCGGCTGGTACACCGAAAAGACGGTGGACGGCCATAAGGAGCTGACCATCATGTTCCAGCCTGACGAGAACGGCAAGGTCACCATCCCCAGCGGCACCACCCTGGAGCCCATGACCCTGCGGCCCCTGTTTGAGGATGCCTCTGCCGCCGCCAGCACCGAAGCGGCTACGGAATAAGTAAATACACGTCATTGCGAGACAGTGCGCACACTGTCGTGGCAATCCCCCGGATACTTTGGATGTCCCCACCAACGGGGCGGACTGAAAATCGACGGGATTGCCACACCAGTCTGCTGACTGGTTCGCAATGACAGAACAAGAAATGAGGAGATACTATGTTCACGGCCCTGCAAGCGCTGCTGAATTCTTTGGCAGTGACCTTTGACCTGCCCATCCTGGATTGGATCCAGGCCCATCTGCAATGTACCTTCCTGGATGTGACCATGCCCATCGTCACCCTCTTTGGTGACGGCGGCGTGTTCTGGATCGCGGTGGCGGTGGTGCTGCTGCTCTTTGCCAAGTACCGAAAAACCGGCTTCTCCATGGGCATGGCCCTGGTGCTGGGGCTGCTGGTGTGCAACATCCTCCTGAAGCCTCAGGTGGCCCGGATCCGTCCCTACAATTTCCAGCTCCAGGAATACGGGCGGGAGATCACCTTGCTTGTCAAGGGCCTGAACGACTATTCCTTCCCCTCGGGCCACACCATCGCCTCCTTTGAGGCCTGCACGGTGCTGATGCTCCACGACAAGCGTCTGGGCATCCCGGCCACCGTTCTCGCCATCCTCATTGCCTTCTCCCGGCTGTATCTCTATGTCCACTATCCCACTGACGTTCTGGTCAGCCTGGTCCTGGGTATCCTCTTTGGCTTCCTGGGAAGCTATATTGTGGACCAGATCTACAAGAAGAAGGTTTATAACGGAAAGTACTCTCTGAAAGAGTAAGCCCCAGCCCCCGCCGTCCGGCGGGGGCTTTTCTATGCCTGCCCCTGGGTAAAGGTGCCGCCGAAAAATTTTTTTGTTCAACCCGGTGAAAAAATTTCGATTTCTATTGACAACCGCCGTGAAAAATGCTATGCTTGCTTTCGGTACGAGAGTACCGAATGTAAGCGTGCGGGTAGTCACTCCAACGGCGAGCCGCATAAGTCCTGTATGCGCCTGGGCCATACTAACGGCAGGGCGCCGATTACACAATACAAGGAGATATGATCAACATGGGATTCAAAACTGACATCGAAATCGCACAGGAAACTGTCATGCAGCCCATTACCGAGGTCGCCAAGACCGCCGGCGTGGACGAGAAGTATCTGGAGCAGTACGGCAAGTACAAGGCCAAGGTTGACTACCAGATCCTGAAGGACAAGGCCAATGAGCCCAACGGCAAGCTGGTCCTCGTCACCGCCATCAACCCCACCCCCGCTGGCGAAGGCAAGACCACTACCACTGTGGGCCTGGCCGACGGCATGCGCAAGCTGGGCAAGAACGTAATTGTCGCTCTGCGTGAGCCCTCTCTGGGACCTGTGTTTGGCGTTAAGGGCGGCGCTGCCGGCGGCGGCTACGCTCAGGTCGTCCCTATGGAGGACATCAACCTGCACTTTACCGGTGACTTCCATGCCATCGGCGCTGCCAACAACCTGCTGGCCGCCATGCTGGATAACCACATCTATCAGGGCAACGCTCTGAACATCGACCCCCGTCAGATCGTATGGCGCCGCTGCGTGGATATGAACGACCGGCAGCTCCGCTTCGTGGTGGACGGCCTGGGCGGCAAGACCAACGGCATGCCCCGTGAGGACGGCTACGACATTACCGTAGCTTCCGAGGTCATGGCTGTTCTGTGCCTGGCTTCCGACATCAACGACCTGAAGGCCCGGCTGGCCCGGCTGGTGGTCGCTTACACCCGGGACGGCAAGCCCGTCACCGCCGGTGACCTGAATGCCCAGGGCGCTATGGCCGCTCTGCTGAAGGACGCTCTGAAGCCCAACCTGGTCCAGACTCTGGAGCACACCCCCGCTTTTGTACATGGCGGACCTTTCGCCAACATTGCCCACGGCTGCAACTCCGTCACCGCCACCAAGATCGCCCTGAAGCTGGGTGATTACGCCATCACCGAGGCTGGCTTCGGTGCTGACCTGGGCGCTGAGAAGTTCCTGGACATCAAGTGCCGTATGGCTGGCCTGAAGCCCAGCTGTGTGGTTCTGGTCGCTACCGTCCGTGCTCTGAAGTACAACGGCGGCGTTCCCAAGGCCGAGACCGGCAAGGAGAACCTGGAGGCTCTGGAGAAGGGCCTGCCCAACCTGCTGCGGCACGTGGAGAACATCACCAAGGTTTACAAGCTGCCCTGCGTGGTTGCCATCAACCGGTTCCCCCAGGATACCGAGGCCGAGCTGAAGCTGGTCGAGGAGAAGTGCAAGGCCCTGGGTGTCAACGTTGCTTTGTCCGAGGTTTGGGGCAAGGGCGGCGAAGGCGGCGTAGAGCTGGCCAAGGAAGTCATCCGTCTGTGCGATCAGCCCAATGACTTCACCTTCTCTTACGATGTGGATCTGCCCATTAAGGACAAGATCGAGGCCATTGTCAAGAAGATCTACCACGGCGACGGCGTGACCTTCACTGCCAATGCTGAGAAGCAGATCAAGACCCTGACCGAGCTGGGCTACGACAAGATGCCCATCTGCATGGCCAAGACCCAGTATTCCTTCACCGATGATCAGACCAAGCTGGGTGCCCCCGAGGGCTTCACCGTTACCGTCCGGAACGTCAAGGTTTCCGCCGGTGCCGGCTTCCTGGTTGCTTTGACCGGTGAGATCATGACCATGCCCGGTCTGCCCAAGGTCCCCGCTGCTGAGCGGATCGACGTGGACGAGAACGGCAAGATCTCCGGCCTGTTCTAAGAAGCGGAGCGCCCGGTGACTCCGGGGGGTTGCCACACCAGTCTGCGGACTGGTTCGCAATGACAGCTCTGTTTCCGAGTACATACCACCTGAGCGCAGGCGGCTTCCGCCGCCTGCGCTTTTTCAAATTGAAATAAGGAGTTATTCTCTATGGATATGACTTTGGAATCCTGCCGCAAATTTGTGGAGGTTCTGGCTTCCGATGCCCCCGCCCCCGGCGGCGGCGGCGCGGCAGCCCTGGTTGGAGCCATTGGCACCGCCCTGGGCAACATGGTGGGCTCTCTCACTGTGGGCAAGAAGAAGTATGCCGACGTGCAGGAGGAGATCCTGGACCTGAAAGCCAAGTGCGATGCCCTGCAAACGGAGCTGCTGGACCAGGTAGAGGCTGACGACAAGGGCTTCGTGCCCCTGGCCAAGGCCTACGGCATTCCCAAGGACGATCCCAACCGGGATGCCATTCTGGAGGAGGCCACCATTACCGCCTGTGCCGTGCCGATGCACATTATGGAGCTGAGCTGCCAGGCCATTGAGTATGTTTCCGTTTTTGCCGCCAAGGGCAGCCGCCTGGCCGTGTCCGACGCGGGCTGCGCCGCCGTGTGCTGCAAGGCCGCTCTGCAGGCCGCCAGCCTGAACGTGTTTATCAACACCAAGAGCCTGAAAAACCGGGCCGTGGCAGATGAGATGAACGCCAAGGCAAACGGAATGCTTGCAAAGTATGTTCCCATGGTGGACGAGATCTTCCATTCCGTGAAGGCCTTGTTCGGTCAATAAATTGTAATTAAAAACATTTGGAGGAATTTTAACTATGGCAAAGCTGCTGTTGGGTAAGGAAGTTACCGATGCCCTGAACGCCAATTTACAGACCCGTACCGCCGCTCTTCGGGAGAAGGGCGTCACCCCCACCTTGGGCATTGTCCGTGTGGGCGCGAACCCCAGCGATCTGAGCTACGAGAAGGGCGCCTGCAAGCGTGCCGAGCTGGTGGGCGTAGAGGTCAAGAAGTTTGAGCTGCCCGAGGATGCCACCAAGGAGCAGGTCCTGGCGGTCATCGATCAGGTCAACGCCGACGACAGCATCCACGGCGTACTGATGTTCCGCCCCCTGCCCAAGCATCTGAAGGCAGACCAGAATGAGATCTGCAACCGGCTGGACCCCAAGAAAGACGTAGACTGCATGACCCATATGAGCAATGCCGGCGTCTTCGAGGGCCTGGACCTGGGCTATGCCCCCTGCACCCCCGCCGCCTGCATGGAGATCCTGGATTTCTACGGCATTGACTGCAAGGGCAAGAATGCCGTGGTCATCGGCCGGAGCCTGGTGGTGGGCAAGCCCGCTGCCATGATGCTCATGGGCAAGAATGCCACCGTCACCGTCTGCCACACCAAGACCGTGAACACCGCCGAAATTTGCCGGAAGGCCGACATCCTTGTCTCTGCCGCCGGCGTGCTGAACTCTCTGACCAAGGACTTTGTCCGTCCCGGCCAGGTGGTCATCGATGTGTCCATCAATTGGGATGCCAACAAGCCCAACGCCAAGGGCGGCCTGGGCGGCATTGCGGGTGACGCCAAGTTCGACGAGGTGGAGCCCATTGTGGATGCCATTACCCCCGTCCCCGGCGGCGTGGGCAGCGTGACCACCTCCGTGCTGATGAAGCACGTGGT
>URGL01000009.1 GCA_900547405.1 uncultured Eubacteriales bacterium | reverse complement strand
CTTGCATGTGTTAGGCACGCCGCCAGCGTTCGTCCTGAGCCAGGATCAAACTCTCAAAAAATTGTATTCAAACCCTTCTCAGGGCTCAAATCAAGTTTTTGAATAATCTGCTTCTAGCATTATTACTCAAGAATTTTCGTTGGCTGTTTTTCGCTTACGCTTAAACAATTCCATTTCATTGTCCAAGGTGTTAAATAGTTCGTCTTAACGTTATTCAATTTACAAGGTACAGACGATTCGGCTCAAGCGTTCGCTCGATTCGAACTCGTTTATTATATCACAGCAAATTGCCTTTGTCAAGAACTTTTTTGAAGTTTTTTCAAGGTTTTTCGCTGTTTTTGTGTCCTCCCGGCCTCTTTCGACGCCGTTCATCAGACAGCTTGCATATGATACCACCGCAAGACCCATTTGTCAAGCACTTTTTAACAAATTTCGACATTTATATTTAGGCAGTTTTACCGGCCGAAGATCTTGCTGAAAGCCGAGGTGGTTTTCTCCATTTCATCGGAGACCGTCTTCAAGGATTTGATGAGCTCGTTCATTTTTTCAACGTCCAGGCCCTGGAGGTTGTCGGCGGCGGCGGTGAGAGCTTTGATTCCATCGTTGACCGCGTCAATATCGGCAGAGCCCAGATTCTCCGCGGCGGCTTTCAGCGAGTCCACGGCTTTATTGACGGTCTCCATGTCCAGCTCCTCGGCAGCGCTTTGCAGAGTCAGAACGGTGGCGTTGATCTTCTCCACATCCACCCCGCGGAACATCCGCATAACATGCCCCACCTGCACTGCGGCAAAGATCCCCACGATCAGCAGCAGCGCCAGCACTGCGCCGGTGAGGCAGGTTTGCAGCTTCATCCAAAAGAGCACGGTGCTTTCCTTGGCAGTTTCTTTTTCTTTGACCTGTTCATCCATGGTAAATACCCTCCTGATGCCGCCGTAATTGGGGCAATGTGATGGTTTTATAATAGAAGGAAAGTGGACATTTGTCAAACCCTTCCGCAAAATTTTCCCGCCTTGCGCCCACCCCGCTTCTATGGTAGAATAATACTATCTTTTATCAGGATGTGACGCTATGGATCTTCTGTCTTCCCGGCTTATCAGGCTCTATCATGGCCTGGTACGGGTGTTTTTTGCTGTGTGTGCGGTGTGGCTGTTTGTCAGCTGCCTGGTCTGCACCAATTTTCTGGACTCAGAAGAGCGGTCCCACCTGGCGGCGGACAATGTGCTGCTCCAGGCGGCGCTTCTGCTGATTCTGGGAGCCCTGTGCATCTTTGCTCCCAGGCCTAAAGGAGGCGCAGATAAGCTATATACCGCGCTGCGCTGGGTGCTGGTGGGCATTGGCGGTGCGCTGGGGCTGCTTTGGGTCACCTCTACCCGGTTTATCCCCTATTCCGATGCCAGCCTGACCCTCCATGTGACCCAAAACCTCATTTTGCAGGATTACACCGACGTGATGCCGGGAGGCTATCTTGCCGCCTATCCCCACCAGTCCGGCCTGGTGATCTTTCACTGGGTGCTGATCTGGCTGTTTGGGGAAAGGTCCTCCCTGGCCTTTCAGTATCTGAATGTTGGGGCCTATGTGGGCATTCTGATCCTGCTGGGTGCCCTGGCCGGGGACATTGGTCTGGGAAAATTGGGGCAGCTGCTCTCAACGCTGCTGGGGCTTATGATGCTCCCCCTGGTGCTGTACACCACCTTCGTCTACGGCACTTTGCTGGGGCTTTTCTGTGCCATGCTGGGGCTCCGGTGCGCCCTCCGGGTTTCCAGGCACTGGGTTTACGGTATTTTCTGCCTGGGCTTTCTGGCCGTGTCTATTGTTTTCAAATCCAACTATCAGATTTTCGCCATCGGATGTCTGCTGTATATCCTGGTCACCGGCCTTTTAAAGAAGCAGCTCCGGAATTTTGTGTTAGCGGCAGGTCTGGTCCTGGTGATTCTTTTCTCTGCCCGTGTCCCCGTCCTGATTCTGGAGCGGAAGACCGGCTATGACCTTCACTCCGGCTGCACCGCCCTCTCCTGGGTGGTCATGGGTCTGGGAAACAGCAGTGGCAAGGGTCCCGGCTGGTGGGACAACTACAATACGGAGAGCTACCTGGCGGCGGGCATGGATCCCAATGTCCAAAAGCAACAGGCCATGATAGACATCCGGGAAACCCTCTCCCGATTCACTCCCGGCTCCACCCTCTCCTTCTTCGCCCAGAAAACCGCCACCCAATGGTCCGACCCTCTTTACGAAAGTGTCTGGCTCAACCGGGGCATGCTGGGCTACACCGCCCAGAAGGTCCCCGGCTCCGCCTGGCCCGCCTGGGTCACTGCCCTTCTCTCTGACCGGGGAGACTGCACTCTGGCCCTGCTCCTGGATCCTCTGCAAACCATTCTCTGCTGCGGTCTTGTCCTCTTCGCCCTTCTCCCAGGCAGTCACAAAAAAGAAGAGGGGGACCTGCCGTCCGTGATCCTGGTAGGCGGCTTCCTCTTCCACCTGGTGTGGGAGGCCAAGGGGCAGTACACCCTGCCCTACATGGTGCTGGCGATCCCTCTGGCGGTGGAGGGGTGGAGAAAGCTGCGGGCACTCCGAAAGTCATAAAGGAAAGCAGCGCCTCTCGGTTTT
Organism: uncultured Eubacteriales bacterium; assembly: GCA_900547405.1. Taxonomy (GTDB): domain Bacteria; phylum Bacillota; class Clostridia; order Oscillospirales; family Oscillospiraceae; genus Faecousia. The sequence continues at coordinate 47,276 of URGL01000009.1, read as the reverse complement.
GAGAAGCGCTGCTTTCCTTTTAAATGCTGCCGTCCATTTCACCCAGCATCCGAACTACTTTCGGAGTCCACTCATCCTGGTTGGCCTTGGCCTCCAAGAAGGGGCGGATCAGGTCCGGTGCCAACCATTCTCCCACAATCTGGGCCCCGATGCACATGACCTGCACATCGTCATGCTCCACCGCCTGGTGGGCACAGTGGACATCGTGGATAATAGATGCCCGAATGCCCGGGATCTTATTGCAGGCCACACTGGCTCCCACGCCGGTGCCGCAAAACATAATGGCCTTTTCTGCCCGACCATCCAGCACAGGCTGGCACACCGCCCGGGCCACATCCGGAAAATACACTTTTTCTTTGTCATCAAAGCAGCCGCTGTCCAACACTTCGTAGCCCCACTGCTTCAGAATGGGAAGCATTTTTACTTTCAGTTGGAATCCGGCATGGTCGCTGCCGACAGATACGATCATAAACAGTCCTTCCTTTCTATTCTTTCGCTACCGATTTGCCAAGATAAGCCTCTCTCACCTTTGGATCCTTCAATAGGCTCTGGGAGGGGCCTTCAGCAGTGATCCTTCCCCGGTCCAGGATGTAGGCCCGGTTCGATACCCGCAGAGCCAGATTGGCGTTCTGCTCCACCATCAGAATAGGAACGCCGGTTTTGTTGACCTCCACAATTTTTTCGAACAGTTCATCAATAACAATAGGGGCCAGGCCCATGCTGGGTTCATCCAGCATCAGCAGTTTCGGTTTTCCCATCAGCGCCCGGCCGATGGCCAGCATCTGCTGCTCGCCGCCGCTCATGCTCCAGGCCAGCTGTCTGCGCCGCTCCTTCAGCCTGGGAAACAGGTCAAAGACCGTTTCCAATCCGGCACTGTTGTCTCCCGGCCGCAGCCGCATACCCTGGCTGGCCACGGTACCTACCAGCAAATTCTCCTCCACCGTCAGGCCCGGGAATACATGCCGGCCCTCCGGCACCTGTAAAAGTCCCATCCGGGCAATGGTCTCCGGCTTTTTCTTCAGGATTTCCTTACCCTGAAAGCGGATGCTGCCCTCGGCATTCACAGCACCGGAGATGCTGTTCAGCAGGGTTGTCTTGCCCGCGCCGTTGGCCCCGATGAGGGCCACCATCTCCCGCTCGCCTACCTGGAGACTGATGGCATGCAGGGCCTCAATGCTGCCGTATTTGGCTACCAAATTTTCAATTTTCAGCACTGTCGCCGCCTCCTCCCAGGTAGGCCCGGATAACCTCCGGGTCATTCTGCACCTGTGCCGGGGTGCCGGTGGTGATCTGATGGCCGAAATTCAGCACTGTGATCCGGTCGCAGACGCCCATGACCAGCTCCATAGAATGCTCAATGAGCAGCACCCCCGTATCCCGGGCCACAGCATATCGGATCAGCTCCGATACATACTGGGTCTCCCGGTTGTTGAGTCCCGCCGCCGGCTCGTCCAGCAGCAGAATATCCGGGTGGCTCAGCAGAACCCGCACCACTTCCAATAGCTTCTGTTGGCCGTAGGCCATTTTGCTCAGGGGATCCGCCAGGTCAATGCCGGAGAGTCCGGCGCATTCCAGCAGCTCCCCAAGTTCCTGTTCGATGTTCCGGTCTGCCCGTTTTCCCTTTCGGGCCGCCATATCGCTGCCCATGACGATATTTGTCCACACGTCACACCGGTCCAGCAAATGCGGGTGCTGGAAGGTCCGGCCCATGCCCCGAATGGCCCGCTTATAGGTAGGCTCTTTGGACACGTCCTTTCCCTTGAAGAGGATCTGGCCGCTGTCCGCCCGATAGACGCCGGTAATCAGGTTGATGAGGGTGGTTTTTCCGGCGCCGTTGGGGCCGATAAGACCCATAGTCTCCCCACCATAAATATCCAGGCAGATGTCGCTGGCCGCCACCACGCCGCCGAAGTTCTTACAGATATTATTCAGCACCAGCTTTGGCTCTTTCTTTTCTTCTGCGCAGATGCTCATAAAGCGCTTTCCCTCCTCCCAGAATTCCTTCCGGCTGGAAAATCATCAGGATGATAACACCCAGGCCGTAAATAAACTGCATGTAGTCCTGCAGCACCCGGAACCCCTCTTGCAGCAGGGTGATAACACAGGTGCCGATAATGGCCCCCACCGGAGAGACAGTACCGCCGATCATGATCATGATCAGATAGATGGTGGACTGATTGTAGGTGAAGCTCTGATAACTCAGATAGCCGGAGAGGGAGGCATACAGCGCCCCCGCGGCCCCGCACAGGGCACCGGAAATAGCGAAGGCAATGCTCTTGGTCAGCAGGGCGTTGATGCCCATGCTGTCCGCCGCCATTTCATTGTCCCGGATGGCCATAAAGGCCCGCCCCAGAGGGGAGCGAAACAGCAGTACCACCAGGCCCGTTGCCGCGGCGCAAACCAGGAAGATGATATAAAATTTGCTTTGCTCCGTATTGGCACTCCAGCCGAAGAAGGAGAAGGTTGGGATCCCCTTCATGCCCAAGGCTCCGCCGGAAAAGGGCTCCCAGTTGATAAAAATACCATTCAATATGGTCATCAGCCCAATGGAAGCAAAGGTGAAATAGTACTGCTTCAGTCGGAAAAAGGCGAAGCCCAGCAAAAAGGCCGTCAGGGCTGTGCCCAATACCGCCACACAGAAGGCTGCCAGGGTCCCGCCGCCGGTTTTCGTCAGGATATTTCCGGCCAGATAGGCGCCTACGCCCCAAAGGCCCGCCTGAGCAAAGGAGTTCTGCCCGCACAGGCCCAGCAGCACATACACACTGAGGACACACAAGTAGGAAATCATGGCCACGCTGATAACATGGGTGGTGTAAACAGAGGTAAGCATGGGCATCAGCGCCAGCAGCAGGGCGAAAAGGCTCCCCGCTGCCTTGCCCCAAGGGCTTTTCTTTTGATTCAGTCGCATATGCCGCCCTCCTATGCCTTTTCCTGGATCCGGGACTGGAACAAGCCCTTAGGCCGGAACATCAGGAAGATAATGAGCACCACATAGATCAGCACCAGCTGATAGGTGGAAGAAATGTACGCACCGCCGAACTGTTCTACCAGGCCCACAATGAGGCCGCCGATGATGGCACCGGGCACACTGCCGAAGCCGCCGATGACGATGGCCGCAAAAGCTTTCGAGCCAGCGGTAGCGCCCATGGTGTTGTTCAGGAAGAAGATAGGTGCCAGCAGGCCCCCGCAGATGCCGGTAATGGCAGCACTGATGGCAAAGGTCATGCCGATGGACACGATCACCGGAATGCCGCAGAGGCTGGACATATACTGGTCCTGCGCCGTAGCCTGCATAATATTGCCGATAAAAGTCTTCTCCAGCAGGAAGTAGACCAGCAGCATCATAAGCAGGGCAATGGCGATAATGGCCACATACTGCCACTGGATGGTGGCCCCCAGCAGGGTCACCGCACCGTCACGGACCTTGTCCAGAGTCAGGGGGATGGGCCCCCAGATAAGCCGGGCCCCTTCCTTCAAAACGATGGACGCGCCCATGGCGCTGACGATGATCGCCTTGGGCTGAGCTCCCCGCAACGACCAATAGGAGGAACGCATAAAGATCACGCCCACCAATCCCATACACACAGAGGCCAGCACCAGAGACAAGACGATATTCATCCCCAATATCTGGTTGAATGTATAGGCGAAATATCCACCAAACATCAGAAAATCGCCTTGGGCAAAGTTCATAATACCGACAGTGCGGAAGATCAGCACCATGCCCATGGCGATCAGACCGTAGATGATACCCACGGCGATGCCCGATACCAATAGCTGTACGACCATATTCTCTCCTTTCCACTTTTTGTCGCAGTCCGGGCGCAAATGGCCCGGACTGCTTGCTCCGATTACTCGGTGACGATCTCTTCCACGATGGTAGGCACCAGATCCTGGACCTGGACGATCAGGCCGCCGGTACCACAGTTGCCCTTGGTGCTGCAATTGTAGGTAGTAATAGCACCCTCATAGTGGGTCATGCCCAGCAGAGCATCCCGGACGGCGGTACGGTCGGTAGAACCGGCTTGCTCAATAGCGGCGCAGAGCACGTAGATGTGATCCCGGATCTGGGCCGCCGCCTTGGCGCAGGCTTCGTTGTAAGTCTGCTCGTACTTCTTGGAGAAGGCCGCTCCGGCAGGATTGGGCGTATTGGGTACCCAGGCAGTGACGGAATACGCACCGTTGATGGCTTCCCCGGCCAGGTCAATGGTCACAGGATCACCGAAGGCGTTGGAGCCGAAGACCGGCTGGGTAATGCCCATGTCCCGGGCCTGCTGGATGAGGATAGCCGCTTCCGTCTGAAGGCAGGCAACCACCAATGCATCGGAGTTGTTGGCGGCAGCCTGGGTCAGCTGGGCGGTAAAGTCCTTGGTGCCGTTGGTAAAGGACAGCACCTGGTCCACGGTGCCGCCCATGGCCTCGATCCCCGTCTGGAAGAGTCGGGCCTGGTCAGAGGAGGCGGTCTCTGTATCGTGAATGATGGTAAAGCTCTTGGCCCCTACCTCCTCCACAGCATACTTCATCAGGGATGCGCAGAGGTTGGAATCACAGGTCCGCAGCTGGAACATCCAGTCGCTGGCCTCACAGGTGGCCTGAAGGGTGGGGCTGGAGCCCTGGGTGGTGGTGGGGATTTTGGCGCTCTCTACGGAACCGGCAATGGCGATATTGTCGTTGGAGTTGTCAGATCCGATGATGGCGGTGATGTTCTTGTCCGCCGCCAGCTTCAGGTAGGCATTGGTTGCGCCTACATCGGTGCCGGTGGTGTCCTGGACCACTACCTCCAATTGCTTGCCCAATACGCCGCCGGCGCTGTTGATTTCGTCTACCACCAGCTTCATAGCGTTGGTGGCGTAGCTGCCTTCCGTGGCCCGATCACCGCTGAGCGGCACCGTCAGGCCGATCTTCACAGTGTCGCTGCCGCTTTTTCCGCAGCCGGAAAGCAGGGAAACGCCCAGAACCGCACACAGGGCCAGAGAGATGATTCTTCGCTTCATTTTAAGTTCCTCCATTTCTATTTGTGAAAACGTTTACTTTTCAGAGTATAAAAACAGGAAAGCCTCTGCTTGATATCCAGAATCATCAGTTTCAGCAAAGTTTTCCCATCTGTCATTTCGTGTATACGTTTTCTTGTTGAGCTCATCATACAGAATCTCCTTGATTTTGTCAATACCAACAAACGGAACTTTTTATTTTTCGTTGTTTCATACATTTTTGACAAGTTCTTTTTGTGGATATTGCGAAGCGATTTTCTCTTCTCTTGGCCTTTCCAAAAATAATTACGAAGAATGTATTGATTTTCTTCTTTTTATGTTGTATAGTCTGAATTGTAAACCTTTTCTTTTTATGAGGTGCTGCTTATGGCCAATCCAACCATTAAGGACGTTGCCCGGGAAGCGGGCGTATCCATTGCCACCGTCTCCCGGGTCCTAAACAAAAAGGGAACCGTCAAGGAAGCGTCCGTCCAAAGTGTGCTCCAGGCCATTGAGCGTTTGGGCTACCATCCCAACTCCATCGCCCGCACCCTGAAAAACGACAGCTCCAAAACCATCGGTCTGGTGGTCACAGATATCTCCAACGACTTCTTCACCCGCATGGCCCGGGGCATCGAAGACGTACTCAATGACCGGGGCTACAACCTCTTCGTCTGCTCTACCGACGGCCTCCAGCAGCGGGAGGCCCAATGCCTGTCCTTGCTGCGGGAAAAACAGGTGGACGGCATTATTCTCAACGCCAGTGGGAAAAACAGCAGCCTCATCACCAAAATGAGCGGTCAGGTGCCCTTTGCCCTGTTCAGCCGAAAGATCCCCGATCCCCAGTTCCGTGGAGACTTTGTGGATAACGACAACTATTCCGGCCTCCGGGAGCTGACCGCCCAGCTGCTGAGACTGGGGCACCGAAAAATCGGCTTCATCAACGGCCAGAGCTACGTGTCCTCCGCCGCCGAGCGATTCTCCGGCTTTCAAAGCGCCATGCGGGATGCCGGTATCGATGTGGGCACGGATTACCCCTATCTCTACTCCGGCAATTTCAACCGACTGAATTCCGGCAAGGAGGGTGCCCGGGTCCTGTGGGAGAAGGGTGTCACCGCCATTCTCTGCGGCAACAACCTGCTGGCCCTGGGGGCATTGCAATACTGCAAAGAGGCCGGTCTGCGGCTGCCGGAGGATCTGTCCTTGTGCAGCTTCGGAACACTAGCCAACCAGGACCTGCTCTTCGTCCGCCCCACCAGCTGTGAGCAGAATCCGGATGCCATGGGGGCCCGGCTGGCAGAGCTGATCATCGAGCGTATCGAATCCAAAAACCAGATCCCCAACCGAGAGATCCGGTTCACCACCACCATTCTCCCCGGCAACGGGGTAGGGGTGCCGAGAGAACAGTGAGATACCCCTTTCAGGGCCAATTTCAAGGCCCTGGAAGGGGTATTTTCTGTCTTTTACGAGATCTTCACGTGTCCGCCCCACGCCCGTCAGGGCTTCGCCCTGACGCCCTCTCCCAGGAGAGGGCTTTGGGAGCGGCAAAAAATTGCCCCGCCGGTGGGCCCGGCGGGGCTGGGAGGATCTCTTCCGAAGATCAGGGGAAAAGAAGAACCGAATCTTTTGTGGTTTCCATGGCGCGCTTCGCCAGGTCCTCCGGGGTGCCGGAGGTGTCCATGGCCAGCTCCATGTAGGCCATGGGGTTCAGGCCCACCACGGTGCGGCAACACCCCGGGTTCTGGGCGGTGTGGATGGCTGCCAGCTGGAAGGGGGTGGCTCCGGGGAGGTCCACACAGAAGAGGATCTCCTTTCCTTCCAGGTCTTCTACCAGGGCGTTGAGGGCCGCTTCCAATTCGCTTCGCTCCATGCCCAAAGCGAAGTTCAGGAAGTGCATAGACTCAGGGACCCCGATGACCATTTCCAGATTGGAGCGGACCCCCTCCGCATAGCCGCCATGGCCGATGATCACGATTTCTGCCATAGTCTTATGCGTAGAAACCGGTGGCGTAGCCCAGTCCCGTCAGGACGGCGGCCAGAGCCAGGATGGCCAGCATCAGCTTCATAGGAGACCACTGCTTCTTGGCGTACAGGTGGTACACACCCAGGGTCAGGCCCAGAGGCAGGATCTTGGGGAAGATGGCGTTGAGCATATTGTCGGCGTTGAAGAGGACCTGTCCGGTGAGCACCGTGTCGGTGGTGGCATCGTAGACGTCCTTGACGATCTGGATGGGCAGGCTGACGCTGACGAAGGAGGCAGTAAGAGCGCCTACCACGATGAGGCCCATAACGGTCATGGTGCTGGTGAGCTTCTCCAGCTGGCCGTTGGCCATAATGGTCTGCATACCCTCCAGGCCGGACTTATAGCCGAACCGGAAGAGCTTATAGCTGATGAAGCAGGTGAGCACAGGGTAGATGACCATATACAGCACGGCGCCCAGCCAGGAGGTAGAGGCGCTGGCCTGAGAAATGGACAGGCAGATGGTCAGCAGGATGGGGATAATGGTAGCTACCCACAGGGAGTCACCGATGGCGGAGGTGGGGCCGATGAGGGCCGTCTTCACGCTGCTGATGATCTCGGGGGTGCACTCGCCGTTGGCGTTGGCCTCTTCCATACCGCAGACGATGCCGTTGACCACGGAGCCCACCTGGGACTCGGTGTTGAAGAGGGCCACATGGCGCTTCAGTGCCTGGGCCTTCTCCTCCTTGGTGTCGTAGAGTTCATCGATGACCGGAGCCATAGCCTGACCGAAGGCCATGCCCAGCATGCTTTCCGCCTGCTGCGAGCAGCCGTTCCAGAAGAACCAGTTGCGGAAAGACTTCTTTAATGTTTTTTCACTGATTTTTTTCGTCATGATTATGCCTCCACTTTTACCTTATCATAGGCCACGAAGTACAGCACGGCGGTGATCACGGATACCACGGCCACAGCCATGGTGCTCAGGCCAAAATAAGTGACCAGGATGAAGCCCGCCAGGAAAATCACGATGTGGTACTGCTTCTTCAGCAGGAAGGACAGGATGATGCCCATGCCAAGGGCAGCCATCATGCCGCCGAAGACGCTGAGCAGGGTGGTGACCCAGCCCGGGATGATGGAAGCGAAATCTCCCTGGCCGGAAGCCAGCGTCAGAGAGGTCAGAACGATGACCGCGGGGATGAACCGGCAGGCAAAGCCGATGAGCTGGCCGCAGACCACGTTGGGGACGTACATCTTGCCGGTCTCGCCGGCCTCGGCGTACTTGTTGGCAATGCGGTTCAGGGGCAGGTTCAGGGCGTAGGACAGGTTCCACATCAGCTGGCCCACCAGGCCGCCGATGCCGGCGAAGACCACGGCCAGACCAATGATCTCGGTGGTGCCCATGCCCTTGCCCAGGGCCAGGGCAGCAGCGGTGCCGATGTAGGTGGCATAGCTCAGGTCCCAGGCCACCGCGCCGCCGGGAGTCACGTTACCCATGTACATGATCTGCAGGGGGATGCCAATGGCCATGGCGGTAGGCACATCACCCATGATGAGGCCCACCACAAAGGCGGCTACCAGAGGACGGCCCAGGGTATACCAGCCGATGGTATTGCCCACAATAGAGCCGATGGAGCCAAGATAGATAAACAACGCGATCAGAAAGATTTGAACTGGACTCATCTTACATTCTCCTATTCTATTCAGATTGTTGGGTTACAGGGTTGCCTTGAAATCCTTCCAGGTGGTCTTGGCAGAGGTCGGCAGCTGGTGGAAAACCACCTCCACGCCGCTTTCCGCCAGACCGTCCAGAATTTCCACGTCCTTGTCGCTGAGGTAGAAGATACCGGTGGCGCCGCTGACCTTGTGGACCGTATCCGGCCGCTTGGCCAGATTGCCCAAGATCAGCTTCTCACAGCCCAGGATCTCCTGCCGCAGCTCCTCCAGCTTCTGGGGGAACTTCACGATCAGCAGCCGCGTCTTGTCGCTGCCCTCCGCAAGCAGTTCCTTGGCCTCCTGGGTGGTGACGATGCCGGTCTTGTAATTCTTGGGGACACCCATTGTGAGGATGGACTTCAGCATCGGGTTGGCGGCGCTGACATCGTCCACCGCAATGATCTCCTGAATGCCCAGGGTAGGGCACCAGGCTACAATGGTCTGTCCGTGGATCAGCCGGTCGTCTACGCGTACATAAAGCTTACCCATGGTTTTTCCTCCTTTCCGGGAAAATCATACCGGTTTGACCGGCGGTTTCTTGACCGCAAGATTGCCACGCCAGTGCCCGCGCTGGCTCGCAATGACAGCATGTCACCATAGCTTGGGCTCGATCAGGCTGGCATACATATAGTTGACGGTAAAGCCGTCGCTGCCGCTTTCGATCTGGCGCACCTTGCCGTTGTTGGTGTAGTAGGGGACGTAGGGGAAATCATTGATCTCGCCGTTGAAGACCTGATACTGCCTGAGCCCCCGGAACCACTGCTCCTTCTCTTCCTCCGTCAGCACGAAGTAGGCCTGGGGAATAAAGCCCACCAGATCCTCGAAGGTCTCGCCGTACAGGAGCCTTATGGGGTTGCCTTTCCGGCGCAGCCGCTTCACGGCCAGGGTCACGGCATCGTGGGTATTGATATGCCGGGGATGCATAGAGCCCCGCCAGTGGGTAATGACCAGGTCCACCTTTTCCTCCACAAAATACCTTTCCAGTCTGTCCGCGAAGGCCTCGGTGGAGGGCATATTGCTGGAGACATAGCCCAGCCAGATGGTGTCGCCGCCCAAGGCCTCTGCCGCCCGCTTATTCTGGTCCAGCAGGGACTTGAGATAGGCCTGCTTGGCCTCCTCCGTGGCGTTGGGATCCTCCAGCCGCCCCTGGGTCACGTGGATGAAGGTGCAGTGGGCCCCCTCCTTGGCGTATTTCAGGAGCAGGGGACCTCCCATAAGCTCCGCGTCCAGAGAGTGGGCGCCGATGCTGACAACTCGTTTCAATTCTCCCATTGGTTATCCCTCCCAATCTTCCAGGTCTTTTTTATAGGAAACGCAGTGCCGGTATACCCGCACGCCTTTCCGCTCGTAGTAGCGGCGGCCGGGATCGTCGGTGGAGATGAAGAACATATGATAGATGCCCCGCTTGACCATCTCCTGCTGGGCAAAGTCCAAAAGGATGCTGCCCAGGCCGTCGTTACGCAGATTCTTGTCAATGCCGATGGGGCCGAACCGGGCGGGGTTGCCATCGATCATCCGCATGCAGAAGCCGCAGATCCTGTCCTCCGGGCTGATGACCAGCAGGATCAGATCTTCCGCGGTGCCATTGCGCATGGCAATCAGGGCATTGCGCTTCCAGCCGCCGCCGAACTGCTCCTTGTTGAATTCCAGCAGCTCCAGGGCCCGGTCATAGGTGAAGTTAACAAATCGGTAGCCCTTGAACTCGGCATCGGTCTTCTTTGCCAGAGCTTCCGGAGTCAGCCGGAAGCCGTGGAGGTCCTTGCACATAGAATACTCATGCTTCCCCGCTATGTAGCCCAGCTTCTCGAAGAAGGGGATGGAAGCGGGATAGTTTTCTCCGTCCACACCAGGGAAGAAGTATCCGGGGCTGTAAGCAAAGAGGGTGATGTTCTTGGCCCCCCGCTGCCCCATGTCCCCCTCTGCGCGCTGCATCAGAGCGGTGCCGATGCCTTTCCGGCGGAAGGATTCCTTCACAAACAGGGCCACGATCCAGCCTCTGTCCGGCTCCAGGCCCCGCTCCATATAGGGGAACTTCCGGCGCATACCCAGGCAGAAGCCCACGACCTGGTCCCCTTCCAGGGCCACATAGCACAGCTCAGGGTCAAAATTGTCGTCAAACAGCGCCTGGGTCCGGAATTTCTGGACGGTGATGGGGTCCGCGGTCATGGTCTCATTCCACAGGTCCACCACCTGGGCCTCATATTTTTGCAAATAGGTTCTGATTTCCATGGTTTGTATCCCTCGATTCCATTATAACGCAATGGCCTGTCGAACGCTGCCGCCGCAGCGCTCCAATCTTTCTTTTGCTTCCTCCACGGTACAGTCCGCCAGGATCATGGTAACGGCCAGCTTGCAGGAGCCCCCTGCCAGGGCAATGGCCTCCTTGGCGCTGTCCCGGGAAACCCCGGTTGCCTCCATGACGATGTTCTGGGCCCGGACCACCAGCTTTTCGTTGGTCTGCATCACGTCTACCATCAGGTTGCTGTAGGCTTTGCCGCAGCCCACCATAGTGGCCGTAGAGATCATGTTGAGGATCAGCTTCTGGGCGGTGCCGGCCTTCAGCCGGGTGGAGCCCGTCAGGCACTCCGGCCCAGGGGCCACCTCGATGGCCAGCCGCGCCTCTTTCCCCAGGGCGGAGCCGGGATTGCAGGAGATGGCGGCGGTTTTGCAGCCCAGGCTGTTGGCATAGGCCAGGCCCCCCAATACATAAGGGGTCCGCCCTGAGGCGGCGATGCCCACCACCAGATCCTTTGGTGTCAGGCCGATGGCCTCCAGGTCTGCTTTTCCCAGCTCCCGGCTGTCCTCCGCCCCTTCCACTGCCTTGACAAAGGCCCGTTCGCCTCCGGCAATGAGGCCGACCACCACACCCGGCGAAACGCCAAAGGTCGGGGGGCACTCCACCGCGTCCAGCACACCCAGCCGCCCGCTGGTGCCTGCGCCCATGTAGATGAGCCTGCCGCCGGAGCGGATCGCCTCCGTGGCCCAGGCCACACACTGGGCAATGTTGGGCAGCTGGGGGCGGATGGATTCCGGCACCCTGGCATCCTCCCGGTTCATGGCGGTAACGATCTCCAGGGGAGTCATGCTGTCCAATTCCATGGTCTGGGGATTTCTTGCTTCTGTGAGTAGATTATCCAGTGTCAAACCCATGTCTGCGCTGCCTCCTTTGCAGCGGCGGCCCCTCTGATTTTCCTCGGCCACCCTGCCAGATTGATTACATCATAATCCATTCGTCACATTGTGTCAATAGATTATCTATATTGCGAAACATTGTTTCATTCAATGATATTTTACGGATTCATTTGGGGTTTTCCATGAAACACCCTGTTCTTCCCTATGCAAAGATGTGCAATATTACCTAAATCTTCTGTTGAATTTAGATATTCTGCGAATAGCGCCTCTGGCGGAAAGAATGTAAAATGATATGGCTACTCTTTGAATCTATACCGGGAGGCAATGCTATGAGCAATCCCATTCTGCGCCTGCGGGAGGCCTCGGAGGCCTTGAGCCCTACGGAGCGGTCCGTCGCCGCCCAGATCATCAGCGACCCCAGTCTGGTGCTGGACAACAGCATCCGTTCTCTGGCCCAAAAGGTCTTCTGCTCCACCGCCACCATCGTCCGGCTGTGCAACCACATCGGCTACCCCGGCTACCGGGATTTCCGCCAGGCCGTGGCCTATGAGCTGGCCGTCCGAGACCAGACCAAGCGGCACCAGCAGCAGGCCATTGAGCGCAACGACTCTCTGGAGCAGATCATTGAAAAAATCACCTATCGGAACATCGTCTCTTTGGAGGAGACAGAGGAGCTGATGGACCTGGCTATCCTCCGGCGCTGCGTAGACCTGCTGCATCGGGCCCGGGTCATCTACCTCTTCGGCATGGGCGCTTCCTTCTGCACCGCCAAAGATGCCTACCTGAAATTTCTCCGGGCCAACAAGCTCTGCATCCTCAACGAGGACTGGCACTCCCAGCTCCTCCAGGCCCGAAACGCCACCACCCAGGATGTGGGCATCGTCATTTCTTACTCCGGCGCTACCGTAGAGATGATCGAGTGCATGAAGGCCCTGAAGGAAAACGGCACCCCCACCATCGCCATCACCCGCTTCGTCAAATCCCCCGTCTCCGATCTGGCCGATGAAAAGCTCTACACCGCCTCCAATGAGTCCCTCTTCCGCACCGGCGCCATGTCCTCCCGTATTTCCCAGCTGAATATCATCGACATTCTCTACACCGCCCTGAGCAACCTGACCTTCGACGCATCTCTGGACCAGCTGTCCAGAACCTATATCCAGAAGCCGAATGTGGAGGATGGGGTGGGGAAAGGGTGAAAAAATCCACAGCTTCGGGGTTGACAAAGCTATCATTGCAATGATATAGTATTGCATATTATTGCAATGATACAGGAGGGCTTTTATGCGTGTTATCCAATTGCTTCACGGAACCGACCACATCATCGAGGTCCCGGACATCCATATCGGCAATCCACACAACGACTATGGCATGGGGTTCTACTGCACCCGCGCCGAGGAGATGGCCAAAGAATGGGCCTGCAAAAAAAAATCAGACGGATTTGTCAATCGCTATTCCTTTGACACAGATGGGTTAAGGGTGCTGAATCTACTGGACGGGAACCACACCGTTCTGAATTGGATGGCCCTGTTGCTGCAATACCGCACCTTTAAACTTAACTCTGAAGTTGCGGTTGATGCGAGAGACTACCTCATTGACCACTACGCAATTGATTTGCGTGGGTATGATGTGGTTATTGGCTATCGGGCAGATGATTCTTATTTCCAGTACGCAGAGTCCTTTGTTTCCAATACGCTGCCCCTGCGGAGTCTGGATCAGGCATTGAGGCTGGGGAAGCTTGGCGAGCAAACAGTTGTCGTGTCCCAAAAAGGGTTTGACCGGCTTCATTTCCTCGATGCCTATCCTGTTAGCAAGAGCGTCTATTATCCGAAGTTTTTGGATAGAGACACCACAGCCCGGGATACTTATCGTAAGGAAATCAAAAAAAGCCGGTCCTATCGGGACGATCTCTTCGTATTGGATATTTTAAGAGAGGAGATGCGCAATGATGACCCACGCATACAGCGAATCCTATTTGAGTAACGCCAAGGACCGTCTCTCCTCTTTCTTCGACTATACGATCAACGACTGTAAATTAGCACCGGACTGGGTCACAGCGCTCTTCGTCAACACAGGCTATGCCGAACAATTCGAGCGCGGCAACCCAGCCTATGTCGCGGGTATGTCCGGCGTTGAACTAGCCCGGGCGGTGATCACAAAAGCCTACGGCAAGAAAAACTTGCCCGCCCCCACCAATGTAGAGGATTGCTCCCCCGAATATTGGGCCGGCTGGGCCCTGGCCGAATACCAATGGTCCCGCTGCCGTAGATTCAAAGATATCTTTGAGCGCATCCCCTTGACAAACATCATCGAAATGTATCCCGCATACCACGAGATGGACATTACAGCCTTCATCGATGCCATGGATGGTTTCTACAAAGCCGCCGAGGGAGATTCCAACCTGAAACGTATCCGTGAAAATCGGGGCCTGTCTCAATCAGAGTTGGCTCAGCGCTCCGGAGTAAATCTTCGCAACATCCAGATGTACGAGCAGCGCGTCAACAGCATCGACAGAGCCCAGGCCCATATCCTCTACAAGCTGTCCCGGGTTTTGGGCTGCGACGTGGAGGATTTGCTGGAGGACCCAATGACGTGATGGACGCGGAAGATGCAGAAACCTCCACAGCCTGTTCTCCCGGTGGGAGAGGGGCTGTGGAGGTTTCGTTTTTTGGGGGAACGTTCTTTTTAACTTCTGGGAGCGCATTCCACGTGGTGGTGCGAAATAATCAGCTCATCCGAAATAATCTGGTACGCCTTTGTACTGTCAACGTAAGACCAAGGGGCTCCGTCTCGATGCGTCAGATCTACAAGGATACCGGCGGCATACTTCCCGTAGGTTTCAACGGTCTTATCAATGGACAGTAGCTTTTCTGCTCCGTCCTTTGCAAATAAAATACGGCTTCTCGCTGGCAGTTCCTTCACACCGGTCTGGACTTTGCTGTCCTCGCCAAACTCCAGCGGCTTTACATACTGGCTGCCGCTGCGCTTGAAGGTTTCATAAACGCTGTCAATCACAGGTCCATGGGTAAATGCGTATATCCGGTCCTCAAACAGGCGCTGGGCGTGCTCACACAAATAATCCGCATAGGCAAAATAGACCAGCTTTTCCAGGGCAAGATGTGTGCACTGGACCTTAGAGAGCACATAATTTGCCACGTCCAGCCCAGACAGGACCCGATCTTTACGGATTTTTTCAGAAAATTCCGCCACCGACTTGGCGCACACTACGCCCTCAAAAAACGGGTCGTACTCTGCCACTGACATCCAGGAAGTTGACTCCGTCTCAATAAGATGGGTAGACAGCGGGACATCCTCACCGCAAATCCGTTTGATTTCTTTGAGCATTGCCCCAATGGCCTCGCTGTTGAGCAAACTCTCATCCGTAATATCCAGTGCCACACGCATGCCGTCGGTATAGGAACTGCTCATAATAATATAGTGTTTAATCATCGGTAAATCCTCCTTCCTTGCTTTCTTTTTCCCAAGTTGTGTATTCCTGCTTGTATTTTTTGTGAGAGGAAAAATTATTTTCCGCATCACACATATTCCATAAACTTATCCTTGCAGCAGTCTCACGGAACCATTCATCCGTAACCTCGGAATAGACCACCTGAATATAGTCGATCAAATCACAGTGATGATGGCAATATCACCTTGGACTGCCGTAGCGGGCAGCCGGACCCTATGAGTGAAGCGTTTCCGCAAATGGCGGGCGTGTTCAGTCAATTGGAGCTGTCTATGATACGAATGCGTGTGCGGTCTGGCATGAAAAAGCTGGGGCCATGGGGAAGAGGATTGGAAGGCCGCAGGTTACGGTTGAGGATTTGCCCAGCATATTTTTGCGGCATTATCCGGCGTATCGGAAGGGGGTGCTGAATGTCAGTGATTTGACTATGGTTTGCGGGGTGAGTAGGACGACAGTGTACAAGTATATCGGGCTGTTGAAGGCTTGACAGGAACGGATTGAGCATTTCTCACTTTTCATCATTTACGTAAAATGGTAAGTTCTAGTCTTGCTTCATCGCGCGATGTATGGTAGAACCATGCCATTATATTTCCTAAATCATCTATATTCGCCTGCTCAGGGTATACGTGCTCCGAACTTTCATATATGGCCCATTCGGACCATAATTCTGGATAATCTTTCTCAACAGAAACCGATTTAAGATTCTTACCATCAAGATAGCTAAGGCCAGGTATAGCCCACATAGCATTGTTGCCAAAAAAGCCATAAAGGTGATATGTGGTTTTATCATCGAGTACTGTTTCATCATGGCTTACTCGGAACTTATTCCCATAAACCATGTCTTTCCCAATTTCTAACTGATATTCCACTTTTACAAAGTGCGTTCCTTCATAGCAATTCTGTTTGATTTCTTCTTGGAGCGCTTGAACCGTTTTTTCTTGGTCAACTGTCATTGCTTTTATCGATTCTAGTAGTTCTAATGCACCACCAGCATCAAATTCATCCCACACTTCCTTTGCTTTTTGGATAATTGAGTCTGCTTCTTCTGCTTGTTTCTTTGCATCTGCTAGTAGCCTATCATAGGTTGACCTTGCCGTCATAAGGTCTGCAAGATTTTCAACCTTTTTCTTGTCTTTCTCGGTCAATTGAGCATAAGCATTTTCAGCCCTTTCTATATCATCGCCGCTGTCTAAGGATACCTCGCCAATTTCTGCAATTAGTGAATCAACCATTTTGGTTGCCTCACTCTTCCCACATGCAACGAACATACAGCATAGTACTATAATCAAAAGAACTGCAATAATCTTTTTCATATTTTTACTCCTTATCTTAATACGCATTGTCAACACCGTAAACCGCTTGGCTGTGTGTAAAACCTTCGTATTCAAGCTGCTCAATCAAGCCTTCTCTTGAAAACGGCATTACTTCCAGATACTCCCTTGCAGATTTTTCTGCCTGTTTATACCAATCTGCACCGCAATTATCTGCACCATATACCGCTTCTGAATGGTTGTATCATTCAAATTCTAGCTGTTTAATAAGTCCTTCATACGAAAACGCTTTAACCTCTAAATATGTCTGTGCTGCTTGAAGTGCACGCTTTTCTCCGGCGGTAGCATTGTTCTTTTCGGGAGATGCAGCAGGCGTATCCTTAGGGGCTATACTTGTTTCGCTTGACTCTGGAATGCGAATATAGTCATATCCTTTCTCATATATCCTTGTCGTGCCTGCACTGGAACCTGATTCAACATTGCTGTAAAGAAATAGGCCTCCTTCTCGGACTTCGTATGGTATTTCTTCCCTGTAACCATCTGCATCAAATACAAGCTCTACCGCATTGTCACCTATCTCATAAATTCCTGTTACATCCGTTCCTGCAGATGGAAGATTGTCTAGTGTAACGATATAGCGAAATCTTCCTTGGTTGAAAATAAAAGTCTCATTTAATCCGCTCTCGCTGTGATAATTCCATTTCCCCTGCAATAGTTCACCTATTTCATCAAACGAAGAATTTGTAGTTGTTTCTATTACATCTACATCAGTAGCACCACTGCATCCGGTCAGATATAATATGAAAACAATCATCAGGAAAAACGTCAAAACCTGTGACTTCTTCATTCCCCCTACTCGGCCTCCTTTTTTAGGCTTGCAACGAAAAAGCGAAATTTATCTGGAGAAAGAACATAAATCTTCTCATTTGCCTTTCCTGGATAATTCAAACTCTTTTTGATATAGCAATCAGGACTATTTCTTGCTTTGTCGTAATCTTCCTTTTGAAGGTTGCAACTCTTTCGTCCTTCCCAGATTTCCCAAATAATGTACACATTGTCTTTCACAACATATTTTACCGCATATTTCGCCTTAATTAATTGTGATTTCTTTCTGCCCGTATTTAGTGAAAATCCAAAGCTCTTTTGTGCAGTTCTTGAAATTCCAGGAACGAAAAGTTCCGTGTCAGCCCCACATTCCCTGCAAACACTTAGGACATATTCTTCGCTTTCTCTCATATTTCGTCTTCCTTTCGCCTAATTCTGTCTTCAAGCAGATAAATCCATTATAGTCTCCAAGAATTCTGTTGTCAAGTCGATTATTCCGTTTATAAATTGTTCTCCTCTCATTGGATAATTTGTACAATGAGACCAGGAGGCGATTTTATGGAACTGGATTATTCGCAAATCGGGAAACGCATTGCCGCCAGACGGAAAGAGCTTGGCTTGAAGCAGACAGAAGTGTGTGAAAAAGCCGGTATCAATGACAAGTATCTCTCCTGTATCGAACGTGCCACCTCCATTCCCTCTCTGGAAGTCATCATGCGTCTGGCTCTGGCTTTGGACACCACGCCGGATTCTTTTCTTGTTGGCAGTATCCACCACGAAAATGAAGCGTGGCAAGATACCGCTGAACTTCTTCGTAACATGAGTTCCAGAAAACTGAATCTTGCCAAAAGCTTTCTAATTTGGCTGACGGATCAAAATCTCTAAATTCCCCCTTTCCCTACCAGCATACTCCCTCCCTTCCCCAAAAACAATATGCTGGCTGCATACCTCGACAACAAAATTTTTTCCACAGCCCCCTCATCACTCCCATAAGAAACCTCCACAGCCTGTTCTCCCGGTGGGAGAGGGGCTGTGGAGGTTTCGCTCAATACTGCGCCTTAACGGCCAGCCAGACCCGATAAGCGAGGCGTTCCTGCAAATGGTGGGGGTGTTCAGTCAGCTGGGGATGTCTAGGATACGAGACTTATAGTACAATAGAGCATCAATATTAGCTAAACCATCCAGTTTTGCCAAATATGTTCTTAGTGCATTCTTTCCGGCCTTCGTGGACATAAAGTATGCCTCCTCAAGTCCCTGTTTTCATTCAGCATCTGGGGTGTAAATATAGCCATAAGTGTATTTTGTCAAATAGAGTGTTCCATCTGTATTCTCACGCGCATCGGAGCGTTCTTCAATCAGATTTCCTTCGTCGTCATAAGAATAATGAAGCGTAATTTCCCGATTCCTTTGGTAACGCGTTGTTTTTGATATAATTTTACCGTCTGAATCATATACAAAGCTTGCTTCAGAATCTTTCCACATAGAAAAACCATTGGTAATATATACCTCTGTGCGAGTTTTGTTTGCGTTTGTGATGGACAAAAGAGTCCAGTCTCTAAGACTATTGAATTGAATATCTGATAGAAATCCGCCATACTCCGTAAAGTCAACAGACTGTGTTATTGTCTGTGTTTCTCCATAATCCTGAAAAGAGCAGAGTAATTCAGTAATCAAACCATCATCAGAAAATGTATACGTAAAATTCCATATTTTATGCACATCTGGCTCATCGTCTTTCGTATAAATGACTGTCTCAGGCCATCCCTTCTCGTTATAGTTAATCGTTTCATTTGTAACTACGCCCGACTGCGTACATGATACACCTCCAGTTTTACTTTTCAATACTCCATCCGGATAATAAGTATATGTTTTCGCTGACCAATCACCTTTCGATTGGCCTTCCCAAACTACATGCCCATTTTCATACTCATAAAGGTGGTGACCCTTTTCAACCAGATTACCACTTAAATCATACTCGTACCGAACATCATCGGATGCAATACACGCATATGTAAAATGTGTCAAAAGATTTTTTGCATCTTCATAATCGCTCAATTCCACCAAAAGATGATAGGCTTCATTTTCATTTTCTGATTTTCCTGATTCTAACAGTTGAATGGCACGATCATACTCAGCGGCACACTCCATGTCCGCAATCGCATTTTTTGCAGCCTGGATTTGTTCTGCACTGTCCTTATAGCCATCCAGCGCAGTAAATGCCTCAATTGCTTCTTCATACTTTCCTTGCTCCATAAGCAGAGCCGCATCATTATAGGCCTTGTTTTTCTTAATCGCACCAACCGCAAAACTAGCCACAATACAAAAAACAGCAGCAACGACTAGCACAGCAGCCAATGTCTTCATAGTCTTCTGTGTAGCAGCCGCTTTCTTTGCCGCCTGTTCCTGTTCCTTAACAAGCCGCTGCTCTTTGTGCTCTCTCAAAGCCTCCAGGTCAAGTTTCTTTAAGTCGTAAACAGGCTTCTGGCAGGAATGGCACTTTGTTTCCCCTTGACGGTTCACAGCTCCGCAGACACAATGCCACAAATCTTTCTGCTCCAGAAGGAAGTTTTTAGCCCCGCTTCCATATTCGATCTGGAACTGTTTGACCATTTCATTGTCCAGCCGGGAAGTCAAAGCCTCCGGGCTTTTCAGCGCCTCCCAGACTGCATCACTGGCATTCCAGATAGAATTGTCCGCGAAAATAACTTCTACTACCGCGGCATCGAAAGAGCGGGTCGTTATATCCGACATAGGAATAGCGGATTTGCTGCCAAAGTCTGTGTCCCGGGTGCTGCTCAAATCCAAATACTCGTAGCTGACAGCATCGCCCAAGGGATTGCCCACAGTGTTCATTGGGGACAACCAAACCGTTGCCGCCTTGATGGTTTTGGGGCTTATATTGCGCAGTTTCAGCTGAGCAACCACCCGCCCGGTCTGGTTATCCTTCAGTAGCGCTCCCGCCGCAATCACAACCGGTGCGCCCTCTGCGTAGAGGTTTTCCGGCAAGGAAAAAACCTTACTGTATCGTTTGCTCATGTTGAAGTCTCCTTAAAGGTCAGGCAACTCGTCATCGGAACAGGACTCGGACATTCCGCTGGTGTTATCCTTGATCTGTTGAAGTAACTTGATGACCTCGCCAAAAGCATAGATCAGAAAGCTTACAACGACGACGGCGGCAAAATAGAGGACTGCGATGACCCAGTTGAAATCAGAAGCAATGTAGAACATGAGGCAAAATCCGGCAATGCCATTTATGGCGGCATAGGTCTGGAGAATGTCAGCGACTTTGTTGGGCTTTTTTTGCAAAACTCCTTTATAAAATATTAACCGATATTGGTTAATATCAATATACACCACATTCCGTTATCATGTCAATAGTAGGGGAGCGGATTGACATGATTTCCTATGCTAAACTTTGGGATTTAATGCGGGAAAAGGGCATATCCCAGTATGCCTTGATTAAGACATATAACATCAGTCCTGGACAGATTACAAGGCTGAAGAGAAATGAAAGCGTAAGCACGCATACAATAGAAAATTTCTGTAGAATTCTTGGATGTGACGTAGGCGATATCATGCAGTATATTCCGGATGATCGGCAAGGCGGGTAAAACCGTCCTTCGTTTTCGAGCCTATCACATCGCAGAATCAAAAACAATATGCTGGCTGCATACCTCGACAACAAAATTTTTTCCACAGCCCCCCTCATCACCCCATAAAAAAATCCACAGCCGCGGCCATTCAAGGCCCTTGGCTGTGGATTTATCTATTTTAACTTGGTCACTCCGTATCTTTCGGAATGTACTCTTCAAAATACTGTAGTGTAGAATATGTAAGCAGTCGCTTATTTCGCGGCACATTTGGAGCACGTTTCGCCTTTTTGTAGGTGCCAATAAACTGTGCCATTTTTGCCTCAATGGCATGTGCGTTTATTGTCTTCAAAACAGTGAATTCTTCGCCCCGGAGGTGTGGCACTGCTGAATCTATGTATCTTTCTGGGTCAACAATAACAACCGCCTTTGAAAAGTCCATTCCACAGCGTTTCGCCTCATTCGTCCAGATCACATACTCATGGCGAATATTAGAGCGGAAGGGGACTGCCCACAAGACACCGTTGATCAGCACCCCGATTCGGATGTAGGGACGGGTCGGCTTCTGTTCGATTTCAGAACAATCCGCATAATCTTTATAAAATTCCGCCGAAAGGAAAACAAGTTTCATCAAGATTCGACTCCCTATGTAGAGCAAAACGGCCACGCACTGAGCATGACCGTTTTTCCCTGCGAGCATTCTTTCGTTTACCCTCCACGCGCTCTACGTGGAGATCAACTCGGTGAGCATTTTTTTGTTTACCTTCCACGCGCTCTACGTGGAAATCAACTTTGGGAAAGCTTTTTTACTTGAGCCTGACAAGCTGAGACAGCGGCAGCCGTGGGGGCTGTGATCTCATGTCTTGCGGAATCTATCCACACCATTATTATATGCGATTCATTATAAAAAGTCAAATCTTATGAAGAAAATTTACAGAAAAATTTCCGTGAAAAACTCCACAGCCCGCCGCCCTCGTCAAGTCAGGCCATGGCTTTCTCTGTGAATTTGGTGAACTGCGCTTGCTGGCTGCATACCTCGACAACAAAATTTTTTCCACAGCCCCTTCATCACCCCATAAAAAATCCACAGCCATGGCCGTTCAAGGCACCTGGCTGTGGATTTTATTTGGGAATTGACAGAATCTTCTGCATCTGTTAAGATAAGGTCGGTTCTTTAGAACCAGGGCGCTGCCCAAAACGGTAGGCGGTTTTGTTCCCCTTTTGTTTTTTCCACAGGGGGTGCAGAAACTTTTCCACCCCCTGTCCTTTTGCGGAAAGGGGGTGGCCAGAATGACTTTTACGGAACTGTGTCAGTTTTGTACGGTACTTATTGGTCTTGCGGGTCTGATCATTGAGATCATGAATAACAAGAAAAAGTAATCGCCACAAGTTTTCCCGACTTAGCGATTACTTTCTCTAGCTAACAAAGGGAAGCGAACCGTCTATCGGCAGCGCCCTCTTTTCATGCTCATTATACCACGCCATCCCCCACCCGTCAAGGCAGGCCATGGCTTTCTTTTCCCCAAAAAACTCCACAGCCTTTCCTCCTCTTGTGAAGATTGGCTGTGGAGTTTTTCCTCAATACTGAGCCGCCTCGGTGGCTTTCAGCTGGAGCTGCAAGCGGTCGGCAATCAGGGCGATAAACTCACTGTTGGTGGGCTTTCCCTTGGTATTGCTGACGGTGTAGCCGAAGAAGCTCTGCAAGGTGTCCAGGTCACCCCGGTCCCAGGCCACTTCGATGGCGTGGCGGATGGCCCGCTCTACCCGGCTGGGAGTGGTCTGGAAGGTTTTGGCTACCTGGGGATAGAGGACCTTGGTAATGGCGTTGATCACGTCCATGTCGTTGACGGCGATCATGATGGCCTCCCGCAGGTATTGGTAGCCCTTGATGTGGGCGGGGACACCGATCTCATGGATGATGTTCGTGACCATGCTTTCGATGCTGTTCTTGTCGGCCCGGCGGGGCGCGGAGGTCCGGAGGCTCTCCCCTCCCCGGATCATCTCCTCCATGCGCTCCACCATGGCCGGCATATCACAGGGCTTCAGCATCATATACTGAACCCCCAGATTGGCTGCTGCGGCGGCCACATAGTCTGTGATAAACCCAGATGTAGCCAGCGTGGCCGGTTTGCGATCCATGCCGGATATGGCCTTGAGCACACTGATGCCGTCCTGTTTGCTCAGCATCAGGTCCAATACCAGAACATCGGGTTTTCTCTCTCCAATCAGGCGGATGGCCTGTTCCCCATCATTGGCGGTGCCCACCACCTGGAAGCGCTCCGTGCGCTGCAGGGCGGCTGTAAGCCCCGCACAGAATTCCTCTGAACTATCCGCGATCAATACGGTGGTTTGATGTTCCATACTTTCCTCTCCTGTCAACTTGAAATACCCCATGTGCGGCGGATACCGCCGTGTGCGACATCAATAATTTAGCATAAAGAAGGCCCTTTTGCAATAGGATACGGGAAACATTCGCTCGTCGAGAATCGACACGCGCCGAGAATTATGCCTTAAATATCACGTTTTTCTGCATTTTTCGACAATTTGTCGAAAAATCAACCTTTCATTGACGAAAAAAAGAATCTGTAGTAGAATAGTAGACACCATAGGAAATGGCCAGAGCCATTTCCCGCCTCCCCGCTTCTTCAATATTATGTAAACTAATCGTAAAGGAGCCAGCCATGAAGAATCCCCCCGTATATATTACCGGTCACCAGCATCCGGATACGGACTCGGTGGCCTCGGCCATTGCCTATGCTTTTTTCAAACGCTCTCTAGGCGTTCCGGCAGTCCCCTGCTGCCTGGGGAAGCTAAACGCCGAGACAACATACCTGCTGGACCGGTTTTCCTATCCCGAGCCCCAGCGGCTCACCGATGCCCGGGTGACCCTGGGAGAAGTGGTCATGGACCCGCCCAGCTGCACCTCCCCGGACACCACGATTTTCGAGTCCCTTCAGCAGATGCAGCAGTACAACCGAACCTACTGCGGCGTGGTGGACGAGAACAAAAAGCTGATTGGCTTCCTCACCAAGTCGGATATCTCCGTCATCGGCCTCTACGACACTGCCCGGTCCATTGAGATCATGTCCCGGACCCCTCTGGAAAACTTCCGGAAAACGCTGGACGGCAGGATCCTCTACGACGATCCGGAAATGAAGCTCAACGGCAAGGTCAGCGTCATCGCCATGACCGAGGAGTCCAAGCTCAAAAACTATGATGTGGCCGGCCGGATCGTGGTCTGCGGCAACGATCCCCAGGCCCAGAAGGCCGTGGTTGAGATGGGGGCCGGTATGCTGATCGTGGTCTGGGCCCAGGAGGTCGCCGAGCAGGTTCTGGCTGCCGCCAAGGCCCGGCACTGTCCCATCCTCTTATCCGGCCACGGCGGCATGAACACCCTGCGATACATCTACTTCTCCCCCAGCGTCAGCCAGATCATGAAGACGGAGCTGGTGTCCTTCCGGACCCAGGAGCTGGCAGAGGATGTGGGCCGAAAAATGCTCCAGAGCCGCTACCATGTCTACCCTGTTACCCAGGCAGACGGCACCCTGTTCGGCTACGTATCCCGGTACCATATCATGCAGGCCCCCAGCAAGAAGCTGATATTGGTGGACCACAACGAGTTCTCTCAGTCCGTTCGGGCCATTGAGAAGGCCCAGGTCCTGGAGGTCATCGATCACCACCGGATCAACGACTTCTCCTCTCAGTATCCCGTCCAGTTCCGGAACGAGATCGTAGGCTCCACCTGCACCATTGTTGCCACCATCTTCCGGGAGAATCAGATCCCCATCCCTGTGAATCTGGCAGGGCTCATGCTGGGGGCCATTCTCTCCGATACCTTGAATTTTCATTCCCCCACCACCACGCAGAAGGATCGGTCTACCGCCAATATTCTGGCGGCCATTGCCGACCTGGACATCGACACCTTCGCTGACCAGCTTTTCACCGCCACCGCGTCTAAGCTGGACCCCAATCCCGCTGAGCTTATCAAGGCGGACATGAAGATCTTCGATGTATCCGGCTGCAAGATCTCCATCTCCCAGGTGATCCTGGCCACCACCGAGGACCTGCACCTGGTAGAAGGGGACATCGATGCCGCCCTGGACCGATTCGCGGAAAAGAAGGATCTGGACCTCTCCGTGCTGGCCTTCACCAGCATCCAGGAAAACGGGTCCATCCTCTACTTCGGCGGCAACCGCACCGCCTGGGCCAGGGAGGCCTTCGCCGTCACCGGCTCCCAGGACCACCCCTTCCAGGAAGGGCTCCTGTCCCGGAAGCAGCAGCTGCTGCCCATGCTGACCAAAGTCATCGAAAAGTATGTATGATGTCAAGAGCCCTCTCCCGGCCGGGAGAGGGCTCTTTCGCCTTCCCCCACGGGGAAGGTGGCAGGGCGAAGCCCTGACGGATGAGGGGATCATACTCTTTTGACAAACCCTTCCAGCCGGTCCAGGCCTTCCCTCAGCTCCTGGTCCGCGTAGCAGTAGCTCAGCCGGATATACCCCTCCGTGCCGAAGCACACTCCGGGGACGGCGGCCAGGCCTGCCTCCCGGATCATTCTGGTGCAGAACTCCCAGGAGGGAATGCCGAATTTCTCAATGCTGGGGAACACATAGAAGGCACCCTCCGGTTCCGGGAAGGATAGCCCCATGTCCCGGAGTCGGCCGGTCACATAGTCCCGGCGGCCACGGTACAACTCTCGCATAGGGGTCACGTCCAGAGTCAGGGCCGTCTCTGCCGCGGTCTGGATGAAGGTAGGCACGGCGGCGATCTGGGCGGCGCTGAGCAGCAGCAGCCGGGAGATCAGGCCCTCCGGAGCCGCCAGGTATCCCACCCGCCAGCCGGTCATGGCATAGGGCTTGGAAAAGCTCTGGCAAAGGATGGTCTTATCCCGAAGATCCTCCTCCAGGGTCAGGTCCTGGCAGTTGACATAACTCAGCGCTCCATAAACGTTGTCGCAAATCAGATAGATGTCCCGCTGCCTTACCGCCTCGGCCACCGTCTCCAGGCTGCTTTTCTTCAATACCACGCCGGTGGGATTGTTGGGGGAATTGAGAACAATGGCCCTTGTCCTTTCCGTCAGGCAGGCATCCAGGGCCTCCTTTGTGATTTGGAAGCCGGTTTTGGACACATCCAGGAAGACGCTTTTGGCCCCTGCCGCCGTAACGATGCTGTCGTACAGAGAAAACGCGGGCGTGGGGATAATGACCTCGTCCCCGGGGTTCAGGATCCCCGTCAGGGCGGTATTCAGAGCCTGGGTCGCTCCCACGGTAACCAGGACC
Organism: uncultured Eubacteriales bacterium; assembly: GCA_900547405.1. Taxonomy (GTDB): domain Bacteria; phylum Bacillota; class Clostridia; order Oscillospirales; family Oscillospiraceae; genus Faecousia. The sequence continues at coordinate 21,079 of URGL01000009.1, read as the reverse complement.
TCTCCGGCCTCTGTCCGGCGGCCCCGGCGGGTCTCGAAGGCGGCAATGGCCCGGCGCAGACTCTCGGTGCCCTGGTTGGGGGCATAGTGGGTCTGCCCTGCCTCCATAGCCCGGGCGGCGGCTTCACGGATTTCTTTTGGGGTGTCCAGGTCCGGCTCGCCGATGGTCAGCATTCGGCAATCGGCAGTCTGCCGGGCCAGATTGGTGAATACCCGGATGCCGCTGCGCTGGAGCCGCTCCAGGTCGTGATTCATAGGCATCATAGGAAGGTCTCCGCCAGCTCCTCGAAGAACTGAACGCCTTTCTCCAGAATTTCCTCATTGAAATTGAAATTATCCGAATGAAGGGCCGCCGTATCTCCCACGCCCAGGAAGAAGAACATACCGGGCAGGGTTTTCTGATACCAGGAGAAGTCCTCGGCGGTCATGGTAGGCTTGTCCAGGTCGAAGAAGCCCACGGACTTTTTCACCTGCCTGTAGAGGTCCGGCGGGTTCATAACGGCGGGATAGCCCTCTGTCATATAGACGTTGACGGTGCAGCCGTAGGCCCGCTCAATATCCTTGGCAATGGATACGATCCCCGCCCGGATGGAATAGAACACCTCATCCTGGAAGGCCCGGAGGGACCCCTCCATATGAGTGTGGTCCGAAAGGGCGTTGCAGACGGTACCGCTTTGGAATTTTCCGAATTTCAGGAGCCGGAAAATATTCTTGGGCAGGGCCCCTTCCAGCTTCATGACCCGCTGATAGAAGTCCACACCGGCGGCCAGGGCATCCACCCCCTCCTGGGCCTTGGCAATGTGGGCAGACTTGCCGTAGACATCCACCCGGACCTCACAGGACCGGGCCATCATCTCGTTTTTCCGGCTGGCGATCACGCCCTCCGGCAGCTGGGGCCACAGGTGCAGGCCAAAAATCGCCAGGACCTTATGGCTGCGGAACACCCCCGTGGCGCACAGATCCTTGGCCCCGCCGGTGGTCTCCTCCGCAGGCTGGAAGACCAGCAGCACATTGTGGGGCAGATCCTTCTTTTCGCTGAGCCTCCGGGCCAACTCCAGGAGAATGGCCATGTGGCCGTCATGGCCGCAGGCATGCATGACCCCCGGGTGGGTCGAGGCGTAGGGCACCTTGTTCTTTTCCTGGATGGGCAGGGCATCCGCATCCGCCCGGAAGGCAATGGCATCCTTCTTTCCGAAATCAAAAAAAGCGCACAGGGAGCTGTCCATGGGAGAAAACACCTTGCAGTTCAGGTTTTCCAGAGCGGAACGCAGATATTCCATGGTCTGGGGCAGGTTCCGGTCCAGCTCCGGGATCCGGTGCAGCGCCCGGCGGTCATCGGTCAATTGCATATTTTATCGCCTCCGTGATTCCTCGCCTTCCCTTGGGGGAAGGTGCCGCCGCAGCGGCGGATGAGGGGCGGTACGGCTCTCCAGACAGCCCCTTTTGCGCTATTATATTCCTTTCAAAAAGCTCTGTCAATTTTTCCTTGTACTTTTTCTCAAAAAGTGGTACCATAAACAAAAATCCAAAGGAGACGACTACTATGATGAACGCGGAAGAAATCATTGCCTATATCCGGGACGCGGAGAAGAAGACCCCCGTCAAGGTTTATGTCTGGGAGAAGGAGCCGGTGGCTTTCCCCAACTGCCACGAGTTCCCTGCCGGAGAAAACTGCAAGATCGTCTTTGGCGACTGGAAGGACATCGGTCCGGTGCTGAAAAGCCAGGAATTCGCCCATATTGAAATAGAAAACGGCTGCCGCAACTCCGCCATTCCCATGCTGGACCTGAAGGACATCCCTGCCCGTATCGAGCCCGGCGCCTTCATCCGGGAGCAGGTGACCATTGAGAAAAACGCCGTCATTATGATGGGTGCCATTCTGAATATCGGTGCCGTGGTGGGTGAGGGCACCATGATCGACATGGGTGCCGTTCTGGGCGGCCGGGCAACCGTGGGCAAGCACTGCCACGTAGGGGCCGGCGCGGTCCTGGCCGGTGTGGTGGAGCCTGCCTCCGCTACCCCCGTCATTGTGGAAGACAATGTGCTGATCGGTGCCAACGCCGTGGTCATCGAGGGCTGCCGCATCGGTCATGACGCGGTGGTTGCCGCCGGAGCCGTAGTCGTCTCCGACGTGGCCCCCAATACGGTGGTGGCCGGGTGCCCCGCCAAGGTCATCAAGGTCAAGGACGAGCAGACCGCCTCCAAGACCGCCCTGATCGACGCTCTGCGGACGCTGTAAGAAAATTCTCGGACCCGTTCAGAGGCTTCTGCCTTCTGAACGGGTTTTTTCTGTCTTTTTTTGCGGATTTGCCTCTTATTTTTCAAAGAATCCTTGCATTTTCCAGGAATCTATGATATCATTGCATAGATTATGATTATTTTATCCTTAGAGCGTCTAAGGGATTTGGATTTTCAACAAAATGTGAGGAGGCATTCCCATTGAAGCGACGCCTTAGAATGCTGGTGCTGGTGCTGGTCCTGTCGGCAGCTTCCTTCCGTGTGCCGGCTTCGGCGGTAGCCGGGTCCAACAGCGCCGCAACCCGGGCGGATTTTACGGCAACGGTGGACATCGACGGCAACTGTCTGGTCACTATGCAGCTGTCCCTTCACCTGGACAAAGAGGAGGAGAACCTTTACTTTCCTCTGCCCGGCACAGCCGCGAACATCACCATCAACGGCTCTTCCCCCAGCACCACCCGGTCCAGCAGCTATGTGATGGTGAGTCTGAATAAGATCACCGGCGGCAAAGCCGGAGACTTTATGGCCCAGCTGTCCTATACCCTTCCAAAAATCGTGGTGCTCTCCGAGGACCGGAAAAACCTGGTGCTGACCTTGCCCATTTTAAGCGGCTTTTCCTACCCTGTCAGCACGCTCAACTACACCATCACCCTTCCGGATGCCATCGACACCACCCCCAACTTCTACTCTACCTACCAGCAGAACGGCCTGGCCTCAGAGCTGAATCTGCTGATCAACGGCAACATGATCACCGGCTCCACCAAGGCGGGCTTCAACGACCACGAGTCCGTGACCATGACCCTTCAGGCCCCCTTTGCCATGTTCCCCGGTGTCAGCACCTATCTGCGGGACGGCAACCCGGAGCTGATCCCCATGGGCATTCTCACCGCCGTGGCCCTGGTGTACTGGCTGATCTTTCTGCGGACCTTCCCCAACCGGAAGGAGGAATGCATGGTGCCGCCTCCCGGCATCACCGCCGGAGAGCTGCCTTGCCGGGTCCATCTGCTGGGGCCGGATCTGACCACCATGGTGCTGTGTTGGGCCCAGATGGGCTACCTGCTGATCCAGGTAGACGGCAGACGGATCCTGCTGCACAAGCGGATGGAGATGGGCAACGAGCGGAGCCTCTTTGAGGTCCGCACATTCCGGACCCTCTTCGGGGACCGGCGGGTCATCGATGCCGCCGGGAGCCAGTATGCCAAGGTCCTGCGCCGCACTGCCGCCATGCTTCCGGGAGAAAACGCCATCTGCGCCACCACGGAAAAAAAGCGAAAATTCTACCGTTATATTCTCTGCGGGGTCCAGGTATTCCTGGGTATCTGCATGGCCATGAACATCACAGAGATCGCCGCTTTGGAGGTGGTGCTGAGCCTGGCCTTCGGTGCCATCGGCGTCATCACCGCCTGGCAGCTCCAGGGCATGTCCCTGTGCTTCGGCCTGCGTGATCAGACAGGCTATGTCACCGCCGCCGTCAGCTTCCTGGTCTGGATCATCATCGGTCTCATTGCCAAGCAGGTATGGATCCCCTTGGGGGTCTGCATCGGTCAGATCCTGCTGGGCTGGCTCTATGCCATCGGCGGCAAGCGGTCCGACGTAAACAAGCATGAAAATGCCCAGATCCGGGGCTTCCGGGACTATCTGAAAAACCTCCCCAAGGAGGACATTCAGCGCTATATGGCCCAGGACCCGGACTACTATTTCCGCATGGCCCCCTATGCCATGGCGCTGAACGTCATGCGCCCCTACACCCTGGCCTTCGGAAAACGAAAAATCCCCCAGTGCCCCTATCTGATCACCCGTCAGCAGGGCCCCCGGAAGGCGGAGGACTGGGAAAAGATCTTCCGGGATACCGTCCAGCGCATGGATGACCGGGCAGCCAAAATGGAAATGGAAAAATGGATGGCAATCCGGTTCCGATAACTGACTTTCGCATTTCTTTCCGAAGAAGGAACACATAAGGTATGGATAACTGGAAAACAAGAAAGGATCACAGCGGCTTTACCCTTATGGAGATGCTGATCGTAGTGGCGATGATCGCCGTTTTGGTGGCAATCTCCATTCCCACCTTTACCAATATTCTGGAAAAAAGCCGGGAGTCTACGGACCTGGCCAACGTGCGCTCGGCCTACGCCGAGGTACTGGTAGCGTCCTCTTTGGACGATTCGGAGAACGCGGAGAAGACCGTGGCGCTGAAGCAGAAGGTAGACGGCTGGCAGTCTGCCGATACCGTCAACATTGGCGGCATTGTCCATTCCACAGGTCAGGGGGACACCCCCAACTGGAAGGGTGACCCGGTAGGCGGCGGCGTCTGCCAGGTCAGCTACAGCGCCGACGTGGGAGTCATCCTGAACTGGAACGGCGGATCCGGACCCCAGCCGAACCGTTACGGCGACCTTTTGGGGCCCCTAAAGAACAGCGGAATGTTGGACAAGGATACCTCCGACGGCTTTGGCCTACAGGGTGCCACAGGCTACGAAATCGACTCCCTTGCGGGGACAAAGCGGGTCCAGGGTATTAAGGACAATCTGGATGGGACCCTTCTGGCCCAGCCCGGCTGCAGCTGGGGCTATTACGGAAACGCCCCCCAGGGCAATCACAATCTGTTCTGGTCCTCCGTAGATATCAGCGAGCTGTCCCCCTCCACCAAAGTACCTGTGATCATAGCAGCATCCAACGGGAAGTTCTATGTTACGGAAACAAGCGTCATCAGCAAGGGCAAATACAACGCCCTGGCATCGTCAGCAACCTATAGGCAATACATGACCGGAACCACCTACGGCACCCTGGAGGAGGCCTATGCCGCCTACGAAAAGGCCGTAGCCCAGGGGCCCTACAAAGATACACTGCAATAAGACGGGTCAGCGCCCGAAGAATGGAGATTCTTCGGGCGCTGATTTTTTTGTTTTCCCGGCTCAGCTCAGGCCAGCCGGATCCGGCTCCCCTCGCCGGATTTGATCACTTCCAGATGGGTGGGGATATTGCTTTCCAGCAGCTGCACATGGCTGATGATGCCGATCATGCCGCTGGACCGGCGGACGCTTTCCAGCACGTCCATAGCGTCATGGATGGAGCTGTCGTCCAGGGTGCCGAAGCCCTCGTCAATGAACAGAGCCTCGATCTGCACCCCACCCCTCTGGGCCACGGTGGACAGGCCGATGGACAGGGCCAGGGACACCAGGAATTTCTCCCCGCCGGAGAGCATGCTGACGCTTCTTCCCTGGGCCTCCGGGCACCGGTTGTCGTGGACCTTCAATTCCAGCCCCCGCTTATTGCCCTTCCCCTTGTCGTCAGAGCGGAACAGATGGTACCGCCCCTCGTGGACCTTGGCCAGCATCCGGTTGGCCTCACCGATGACCTGATTGAAGAGGATGGCCAGAACATAGCGCTGGAGGCCGATGCCGCTGCTGCCCCGGACCTTTTCCGCCACCTTCAGATCGTTCTCTGCCTCCAGGATGTTGGCATCGTAATGGGCCTGCTTTTTTTCCAGAGCCCGTTTCTTTTGGGTCAGTCGCTGAATGTCTCCCTCCAGAGTGGAGGCTCTGCGGGCAAAGGCCTGGGTTTTCTCGCTGATTTCCCTCTGGCGCGTCTCGAACTGGCTCTTGTCCGGTTCCAGCCTCTGGGAAAGGGCGGCTTGCTGCTCCTCCAGCTTTTTCCCGGTGTCCTCTACCGCACCGTCATACTTGTGGATCTTTTCGCTGAGGCCGGTCCGCTCTTCCTCTGTGCGCAGGTCCTCTTTGGCCTGGGCCATATGGCCGTAGCCCTTCTCCGCCAAGGCTTTTTCCAGGCGTTCCCCGGCCAGGTCCCGGTTTTCCGTGGCTTGGCGAAGCTCCTCCTCCGCGGCGGCGGCCTGGGCGGCCAGGGTATCCAGCTGCTTCTTTTCCCGCTCTAAGGACGCCTGCAAGGCCTGCTCCCGGTTCTGCCATTGGGCAATGGCGGTTTCCTGGTTCTGGATCTCCCGCTCCAGATCTGCCAGCGTGGGGATCCCCGGGATCAGGCTGGCCTGGGCATACTTCAGGCTCTCTTGGGCACGGTCCCAGGCCCTTTGGCTCTCCGCCAATTCCTTCGCCGCCTGGTCCTTGGCCCCCTCGGCTGTTTTCCGGTCCTGCTCCTGCTTTTCCCAGTTTTCCTTTGCCTTCCGTGTGGCCTTTTCCGCCGTGTCCACAGTCTTTTTGCTGACGCTGTTTTCGGCTCTTGCCGCCGGGGCGGGATGGGTCAGGCTGCCGCAGACCGGGCAGGGGCAGTCCTTCTCCAGCTGCCCGGCGATTTCGCCATAGATGCCGGAATAGTACCGGTTTCGCAGGTCTTTTTCCTGGGATTCCGCGTCATTATAGGCCAGATAGCTTTCCCGGGCCTCCCGGTTCGCCTCTTCCAGAGCCTGAGCCGCGGCCTCCCCCTGGCTCTTCTTTTCCTTCCAGGTCTTCTCCGCCTCGTTCTTCTCTGTTTCCAGGCCCTGGAGGGTCTGATAGGTCTCCCGCTTGGAGGCCAACTCCCCGGAGCGCTTTTGCAGCCGGGCCACGGGAGATGCCTCCTGCCAGTCTTTCAGGGCTTTCTCCGCCGCCTGGGTCTTCTTCTGCAAGTCTGGCAGCTGCTCCTGCTTTCGCTTCCAGTCGCCCCTTCGCTTATCCCGCTCCCCCTGGGCCTTCTCGAAGTCCGAGATCACCGGCCGCAGGCTCTCCGCCGCTGTGGAGCGGCTCAGCAGGGACCGGTCCGCCTGGATGTCCTCCGCCTGGTCTGCCAGAGCTTTCCATTTTCCTTCCAGCTCATGCAGAGCCTGGAAGCGCTCTCCCAGGGCAATGTCCTCTGCCAGAGCCTTCTGCTTTCCTTCTGCGTCAAAGGCAAGACAGTCCGCCTCATTTTGCTGCCGCGCCGCCTCCTGCTGGGAGATCCGCGCGTCCAGCTCCGGCAGTGTCTTCAGCCCTTCCTCTGCCAGAGAAGCGCTGATCTCGCTCTTTTCTCCGGCCAGGGCATTTTTCCGGTCGAGAGCGGCACCGTAAAAATTCTGGGCGTAGGCCTCCCACCGCTGAGCATCAAAGATCTTGCCCAGAATCAGCCCCTTTTCCTCGGAACCCGCCGTCAGGAACCGCTCAAACTGCCCCTGAGGCAGCAGCACCACCTGGCGGAACTGCTCCTTGGTCAGGCCAATGAGCTCCTCCGCCTTTTTCGTCAGCATATCCTTTTTGGGGTTGTTAAAAAAGGGGATCAGGATCCCATGGTTGTCGATCTCCCCGGCGGAATACTCCTCCGACAGCTTCACCCGCTTGGGCACCAGCCGCCGGGTGAACTCATAGCGCTTTCCCCGGACGGAGAACCGGAAGGTGACAATGGTGGCCTGGCTGCTTGCCGCCTGGTTGCAGCGCCACTCCTCCAGATCGTTGCGGCCCACCTTGCTCTTGCTGTCGTCGCCGCTGCTGCCGCCGTAGAGGGCGAAGGTCATGGCGTCAAAAATCGTGGTCTTGCCGCTGCCCGTAGGGCCCTTGATGAGGAACATTCCCTTTTCCGACAGCTTTTCAAAGTCCACGGTCTGCATCTGCACATAGGGCCCGAAGGCCTGCATTTTCAGCTGTAAGGGCTTCATACCGTCTCCTCCGTTTCCGCCACTGCCTTTCGGAACAGCTCCACAAAGTGCTCCGTGGCCTCCTGGCCCAGTTCCTCCCGGCAGAAGGACCGGAATACCTCCGCCGGGTCCTCCTCCATCCGTTCCAGTTCCTCCATGGTCAGGGTGATGGAGGTGTTGTCCCCTTCATAGGCCTTCCCCGCCACCACCAGGGGATGGGCATAGACCCCCTTCAGCCGGGACAGCAGCTCCAGCCCCACAGCGGTATCCGTCACGTTCAGCCGCACATAGCCCATCTTGACCTCCTGGGCTGCCTCCCCCGCCAGCAGCTCTTCGGCGGTGCCGGTAAGGGTGGTCCACCTATGGAGCTGAGGCAGAGGAACCGTCTCCCGGGCAAAGGTGTCCGTATCCAGAAGGGTCACGCTTTTCTGCTGGCTTTCCTCCTTTCCGAAGGAATAGACCATAGGCGTGCCGCTGTAGCGGGCAAAGCCGGTCACATCCTGGGGCTTGTGGATATGGCCCAGGGCCACATAGTCAAAGCCCTGGAACACGCTGGCCGGGACCTGGGTAGCAAAGCCGATCTCCGCCGCCCGGTCGCTGGTGGAGGTCTCCGCCTCTGTGAGGAAGGCATGGGCCAGCACAATATGCCTCTTCCCCGGCGCAAAGGCCCTGCGCATATGCTCCGCCGCCACCCGATAGGCATCCGTCAGGCTGTCAATGCCCTCCGCCTCCTCCGGATACAGGCTCTTCACCTTCTCCTCTGTGATCCAGGGCAGCAAAAACACCTGAGCCTCCGGGAATTCCACCGCCTTCGGCTCCCGCTGGGCCATCCCCAGCACATGGAGCCCCGCCTTGTCCAGAAGGCTCCCGCAGCTGCCCAGCCGCTCGGCGCTGTCGTGGTTCCCCGCAATGGCCAGCACCCGGACTCCCAGCTCTCGGCAGAGCCTGTCCATAGCGTAGTCATACAGCCCCACCGCCGCCCCGGAGGGCACCGACCGGTCGTAAACGTCCCCGGCAATCAGCACCGCATCCACCCGGCGCTCCTGAACAATGCGGCAGATGGCATCAATGAAGTATCGCTGGTCTTCGTAGAGGTCTTGCTCTCCGGCCGTGGCACCTAAGTGCCAGTCGGAGGTGTGAAGAAATAGCATGGTGGGGGCTCCTTTCAGGTGGGTGAATGACTGCTCATTATTTTGGAAAATTTCGTAAAATACCAGGCGCAAAAAGCTTCATTTACATGAGTTTCAAGCACTTTTAGCTGTTATTTCCTGAAAAAGGGCAGACTGCCCCTACATCAGGTTGTGGAAAGTTTTCTCCCAGCGATTCCAAGGGATAATCTCGTCCATGATGTCCAGAAATTCCTCCCGCTTCGTTTTCTTCTTGCGGAAGCTGTATTCAATGTCGGTAAAAGTATTTTGCTTCATTTCTGGTACCACCTTTGTTTGATGGTTCTATTATACCATATCCGGCAGCGCAATGGTAGCTTTGATTAAATCAGAGGTTCCATAGAATTACACAGAAGTCTTGACTTTATCCGCTATCATTACGGTAACGGTAAAAGCATGCTTTTCAAAATCATAAAACCATTCAAAATCCCCTTGATACTTACTTATGGTTTTGACGACACTTTTTAGACCAAATCCGTGGAGACTTACATCTTTTTTTGTAGAAAGTAATCGTCCTCCGGATTGTTTGGGCTGTGTGTCACAACTATTACTAAGGATAATAACACTATATGCGTTGCGGTGGACAGTATTGAGCATAAGCCATTTCTCCTCGGATTGCTCTGCTGCGGCAACGGCATTATCTAAAAGATTTCCGAGAATAGCTACGAGGTCAATATCGTCCAACTGTGAGAGATTGCACACCTTGACATCATATTCAAATCGTACCTTTCGTAGCTCGCAATCCACTGTGTACTTATGAATCATAACATCCAAGAGTTTATTTCCACTGTGGCAGTTGCGGGTATAGTCAAAAAGCTGCTGGGATAGTTTTGATACATAATCGTTAATCTGTGGATCGCTGTTAAGGGATTGAATGGCAGCAAGGTGTTTCTTTGCATCGTGAGCATAGATCATTAGTTGCTGGTTCTGCTGATCTAGAATTTGATAATAGGATTGTTCTGTTTGGAGCCGAGCCAACTCGCTTTTTACCTGCATACTGTCGCTGTCTTTTTTCACTTGGCGAGAATAGGTCACAAAAAGTAGAATTGAGGAAACGAACAGACATACGCCAGCGATTGCCAGCAAAAGCTGTAGTTGGTAGGAACAATCAGGCTGAGCGGAAACATGCCAAAAGATAAACATGCAAAAAATGGAGACGATCGGGTGGATTAGAAAATTTATCGGTACTTTTGCTGAGCTTCCTGCTGGATTGATCATCCTGGTTATGAGTAAGACAAATAAGAAATATGCGCTTTTACAGCTAATGGCTTCAAACAAGAAGAGAATAAAATTATTATTATAATCAAGAAAGGTAGTTCCTGTGATATAAGAACTGAAAGCAACAATAAATGTCTCCAGTGCGGTATTTACGACTACAAGTGTAACGGTATAAAAAACGCCTTGAAGGAAAGTACAACGAAAGCAAATAACTGAAAAAAGCAGTGTCATAAAGAATGTGGAAAACCCATTTATAATCACATTGTTCCTTGACAGTAAGTTTAATACAGAACAAACTGAAAAAAGGGCAATACCAATCAATACGCATTTTTTTGCAGAGATCCGGTGTTCAAATATTCCTGAGAAAAAGATATAGGCAATAACCATCTCTGCAAAGTATACACAAAAGGAAGCAATCGGATTCAGCATATTACCGCCTCCTTAGATATTCAAACCAGAATTTATGAAACGCGGATTGCTTCCGGGGCGCAATAGGGATACGAGCTCCATTTGTCAAAATTAGTTCTGTATAGGTATATCGTTCAACATAGTGCAGATTTACAAAGAAGGATTTGTGGACGGGGTAGAAAAATAGCTGTGGCAATTTTTGACAAAGGTCATCAAATTTTTCTGCAACGCAAAACTCCCGTGCTGTTGTTACAATGGAGACTTTTCTTCCTTCTCTGGTCACATAGATAATGTTGTCTGCAATCACCCGTTGTTGAGCGGCGTTTTCTGACAGATAAATATCGACATATGCGCCATCGATATACTCCATCGCTTTATCCAAACCGGCATACAGGCGGTTGACGTCAAAAGGTTTTTCAAAGAAACGGAAAGCCTGGAGATCCATGGCATCGTCTTGGTATTCGTCATAATTGGTTACGAAGAATAAAGCCAATTTGGGGTTCCGCTGCCGCAAACGTTTAGCAAGGGTGATGCCGTCAACATTAGGCATTTGTATGTCGAGAAAGGCTAAATCAAATACTTCATCTTCGGGGAGTTGAGTTGCATCAAGCAATGTGGTCATGTTATAGAGAATATGATGGCTTTGCATATACTCCTCTACATGAATCTGCAAAGTATTCAGATAAGTTTTCTCATCGTCACAAATCAGAATTCTCATAAAAAACCTCACAAAAAATAGGCTTGCAACACATCAATGTGCTACAAGCCTATTTTATCATTATATGAGAAGCACGTCAAATCTGAGGAAATATCTCAGAATCAGCATTTTTGCGCTTTTTTCTTGCAATTTTGCAAGATCGGACAAATATTAGTCAATATCTTCTAAGTAAGCATTCAGAAGATGGCAGAGCTTTTTCTGCTCATATGGAGATAGACGTTGTACTAGTGCTGTAACAGTATTGGTCTCTGGGACAATTTCACCGAGCAAATAATAATCAGGTGTGCCACCTAGAATATTACATAGCGCGATTATACATCTAGTTGTAGGAAGGCTTTTTCCGCATTCCATGCTGGATATATGATTCTTGGAGAGATTCAGTTGTTCTGCCAGTTGTTCCTGAGAGAGACCGGCAATATCCCTTCGATGCTTAATACGCTTGCCGATTAGCGCCTTATCAATGTCCATATCTATCACCATGGATAAAATACCATGAATGCCCGAAAATGAAAACAAAGCACAATAGAACATATCTATTTGATGATTACTTTGTAAAGATTTCTTAGTTATGTACTGCTCTAACTGTGATTCTTTGCAGTTTTGCGCGAATAATCCGCACTTCTGCAAGAGCTATTGCAATATGAAAAGTGGTGTGGTATTTTTTGGCCAGAAGGAGGTGAGTGATGTGGAAGGCAAAAAGAGATTATTGGCTGAAGTGGCTCGGAAAGCTGCTGAGAAAGTACTTCGGCGCGATGCAAACAGCACAACTTGCTTTGGTATTTATCAGCCAAAGGCACCTGCAGAACTGGAGCGTTTCAAGAACATCAAATAATGGTGACAAAGATTGCCGGATATATTACACAAATGTTGCTTGCGGCATCGGTAATAGAGGAAGGTGATAGAGAGCTTTATCAATATGGTTTTTTCCTTTTGATTGCACATTGCTTTTACTTTCTCGTTACATTAATAGTTGGGCTTCTAGCTGGTGTTCCATGTGAAAGCATTTTATTTTATATGGTCTTTATGCTCTTGCGGATTTATGCCGGAGGGGTGCACGCGAATAGTGAGACATCATGCACCATATTGACAACGATGGCGCTGACCTTATCAGTATTCGGAATTCGAGCCTTGTATTTGGCAAACATCGATTTAGTTTCTGGACTAGTGCTTGCAATTGGGAGCTTTACTATTATCCTGTTTAGCCCTCTTGATGCCAAGAATAAGCCCCTAGAATTCCATGAGAAAAGGCACTATCGTGTAATCTGCAATGTACTTGTTCTTATTTTTGTAATGAGTGCAATTGTTTCTCGATTTTTGTTGTTCTATATGGTGTATTATCCGATTATTTGTGGAATTGGCTTGGTGAGCATCTTACTCAGCGTAGGAAAAATACACAATCTTATGGAATAGCTGCCAGAAAGATATTTGCCCACACAGCGTTTTATGACCGGGAGGTTGGTAAAGTTGGAATATTCACGCCATGCCAGTAAGGCAAAAATCATGAAATCCAACCTTATATGGGTTATTGGGATATGTGCGATGGCTTCATTGTTACTATATTTAAATGCAAACATTCTAACGATTACTGTGGTCAGCGGTAACTCGATGTATCCTACCGTGGAAAACGGTGACATACTCTTGGTGGATAAGGTTAACAGAAATGCGTCCAAGGGTGATGTTATCCTGGCAAAAATTATGGATTCCGACAGAGAATACATTATCAAGCGAGTAATCGCTACTGGTGGAGAAGAAGTAACTATCGATTACAGCAAAAATGCTGTGATGGTTAATGGGATGCTCCTTGATGAGCCGTATATTTGTCTGGCGGAAGCTGATCCTATGTTGGATTTGAATGGCGTAACGACGATAAATTACACTGTACCTTATGGTTGCCTTTTTGTAATGGGAGACAATCGCAATCATTCAGCAGACAGTCGCAACCAAGAAATAGGGTTTATTCCGGAAAAAGGGGTTGTTGGAAAAATAATAAGAAGGTTTATCAATATAGCAACATAAGGGGATTAGTATGTTGAAGTTTACAAAAAGCATCTTGTTTATTACTGTAATCTGTGTGCTTACCTTCTCTTCAGCTTGTACGAATACAAATGAATATCAGGAAAGTGATGAATGCGAAATAGGATCGAGTTATGCGGCTGAAACAATGGGAAATAATAGAAGTGGGAAAGAAACATATAATAAATACGCAAGTATTTACACAGCTGGACCGTTGCACTTCTCCGAAGAAAGCATCAATTGTTTCTTATCTTACTGCGGTGATAGTGTTATTGATTCCCAAAATAAAATTGGAGATTCTTCGAAAAGATACTCCGGAATTTGTAACAGTGGAAAGCAATTTGTGTGCCACGAAAATACAGGTTATCACCCCCACACAGTGTTTCAGTATATTGATTCAGAAAAATATGATAGGTATTATACCTACCCTATTTATTCCGGGGAAGAACAGTATGAGACAAATAAGCAGTATAATGTAGGCTGGATGTTCACTGAAGCTAGGAATTTCGACTTTGCTACCGCAAAAGAAGCTGAGGAATATGTGCGAACCGCATTGTCTTTTTTGGGATGTAAAGATTTGACTCTTTTTCGTACGTTGTATATTGACCACAACATCATGGAGGAGGCTGTAAAAGAATTAACAACCAATCCTATATACGCACCCATTGGCAACGAAAAAGAGAACAATGGTTATCCTGTTCTAACTGACTGGACAGAGGCAGATGACGCTTATTTGTTTAGCTTTGGAATAACGGTAGGAAATACGACGCTGTCTCCTCGATTTGAATCTCGTGAGACAACGACTTACATAGGAAGTGAAATTATCGTTTGGTATTCAGAAAATGGGATTGATTTTCTAAGCGTGGATATGCCATGGATTGTGGGTAAAGAGAAGCAAAAACCTGAACTGCTTATATCTGAACAGACAGCAATGGCAGTTGTAAAAGAAAAAATGAACAGTATTCTGACTTTCCGGAACATTATTTATGATGATCCGGCTTTGGAATACCAATACCAACAGGAAGGAAATGAATGGATACTATTCCCTGTTTGGACAATAAAAGTATCCTACCAGCATATAGGAAGCGACATCACTCAATATAAATTCGTTTCCGTGGATGCTATAAGTGGGAAAGAACTGTAAAGACATATGTGTTTCTATGTGCCGGAATAGAAGCAAATATAAATATAACTTAGAGGAGGATTCTTATGACACAAATTCACAAAACCTATCGACTTGTGGCAACAATCCTGCTTGTTGCTCTACTCATCCCTATGATTGCAGTCATCGGTTATGCCAGTGAAAAAGTTCCATACTACTTTGACTTTGAAGAGGACTACGAACAAGAAGGTAAGAAGAATGATGTTGGAACAGCTACTGGCGGAACTGCAGGAGTAAGCATTACAGGAGCAAATTTCGGACTTGGTAATGTCAGGTTTTATTTGCGAGATGCTGAAGGTAACAGAGCGTGTAACACAAGTGCACGCTATACTACTCTGCAAAACAGCATCGGTTTGACATACAATTCAGGTGCCGCACTGTATAATAACTGCACAGTTACTTTGGTAGGAATTAGGGAAGGAAACACGGTCTACGTGAAGGGTAATTTCCAGCCCTGAAATAAGGATAAAGGATGTCCCCGCACCGGCAGGCGGGGGCATTTTTAAGGGAGTGAAATTCATAATGAAAAACGCTTCAATAGAAGGTACCCGGTTTAAATATATGGTTATGATGGATTTGCGGAGATCCATTTTTTCCATTCGGTTTCTACTTGCAATATTTTTTTTCCTTTCATGGATGACAATGAATATTGCTTATGATCTTATTGAATATAATAACCTTTCGGAATCAAGTACTGTTTATCTTCTAAGAAATGCATTAGATGGATCAAATTTGGGGCCTATGATGCTGGTGATTGCTACGATACCGTTTTCTACAATGTACTTATACGAGAAAGACAGCGGCTTTTTGGAAGAAATCCAGAAAAGAGTAGGCATCTATACGTACAGTATAAGTAAAGTGATAGTAACATTCATATCTGATTTCTTAGTGGCGTTGATAAGCATCATTGTGTTTCTGGCACTAATGACTTTCCTTGGCATTCCCCATACTCTTCATAATGAATCGCTGGCCGTGTATTATGAAGAAATAAGTTTGTCAGAAGGTGTTATCTGGTATTATTTTGTGAAAATTACTATAGCTGGCTTCGTATGTGGGCTTGCTGGCGTGTTTTCTCTGTTTGTAAGTAGCTATATTGCTAACGCCTATGCTGCAATCTTATCTCCTGTCATAGCATATTATCTGTGGAACTCCATTTTAAATATAGTGTACCCGTTATTTCCTGCCAATCTAATTTGGAGCATGGTCTCGCCATATAACTTGTTTTTTGCGCAAGTATGGTTAGGAAATAGCTCGCTGAGCCTTCTTTGGACGATATTGTTAATCACACTTTTGATATCTCTTGTTAGTATTTGTTTTGTGAAAAAAACATGTACGGAGGCAATATTATGAAAGAGATTAAGATTGCTGGGATAAATTTTCAACAGTGGATTATAAACCCCAAAAATCTCGCAGCGTTGCTTTGCTTGACATTGTATACCTATGACCAACTACATGGGATGATAGACTATGCAAAATTCTTAGGTTCTCCAGTTACACCTTGGATGCTTCCATTTCTACTTTGCAGTGCTAGTCGTTTTCTTCCTATTATGCTTCTTTTTTTACTTTTGATTTCAGAATCACCGTTTCGCACAAGGCAACAGAGTTTCGTAATCCTACGCACAGGGAAACGCATATGGATTAAGGGTCAACTATTATATCTGCTTATAATCAGTATCTGTTTCACAGCCTTAGTATGGGTTCTTTCCTGGATATGGTATCTTCCTGAGCTTACATGGAGTACCGCATGGGGTGATTCACTGTTGACCGCATCTCAAGGATTGGATCCTTCCTTTTTTGGAGTATATTTAAATTTGGGATATCGTGTGATAAAAAACGCAGAACCGATTCTCGTAACGCTCTGGTGCGCTGCTGTCATGGTTTTAGTATGCTATATGCTAGGGGTAATAATGACAGTATGCAATCTCTATCTAAAGAAGGGATTGGGTGCAATTATTACATCAATTTTAGTGGGTATATCTTTAATTCCTGAATACTTTACTATTGACCCAGGCGTGATTAAGATGACAATCTGGATTTCTCCTGTATCTTGGATGGATCGAATGCTGATGGGGAATAACAATCAGAACTTACCTTCCTATGCATTTGGCGTTTTGGCACCGGCATTGCTTGGAAGTATATTAAGTATGTTCTTAATACTAGTCATAGGAAAACGTGATGTGGAAACAGACAAGGAGTAACAATCATGGACTATGCTGTGCAAGTGAACAATGTAACGAAGCAGTTCAAGGAAGCAACTGCCTTGAATCAGGTTACAGTTTCTTTTGAAAAAGGGAAAATATACGGAATCATCGGCAGAAATGGTTCCGGGAAAACGGTGCTGTTCAAGTGCATCTGCGGATTGATCCCGGTTACGCAGGGAGAGATTACGGTTTTAGGCCAGAGCATTGGGGACGGTCTGAAAGTACCCAAGGGGGTTGGTGCAATCATTGAAACCCCTGGCTTCCTGCCCAACGTCTCTGGATATCGCAATCTCTACTATCTGGCATCCCTATCCGGCAAGCCGGATCGTCAAAGAATCCGGGAAGTTATCAACATGGTGGGTCTGGACCCGGACAGCCGAAAGCATGTGGGTCACTACTCCATGGGTATGCGCCAGCGTTTGGGACTGGCCCAGGCCATTATGGAAAATCCCGAAGTACTCATTTTGGACGAGCCCATGAACGGCCTGGATAATGAAACTGTTGAATCCATCCGGGCTTTTTTGCTGGGGCAAAAGGAACAGGGTAAAACCATCATTCTGGCCAGTCACTCGAAAGAGGATATCTCCCAGTTGTGCGATGTGGTTTATCAGATGGATGCCGGTGTCTTGTCTATGCAAGGAATGTAACACTTAGGGACCCTCTGAATAAATAGCCCAGTATTCTTGTATTCTCCACATTTTGGAAAATTTCGTAAAATACCAGACGTAGAAATCTTCATTTCTGGTACCACCTTTGTTTGATTGTTCTATTATACCATATCCGGCAGCGGGATGGACGAGGCCCCCCGCCCCCACCTCTCTGAGCCTGGAGGATGAGGAGAATTAAAGTTCCGTACAAAAAAGGTTCTATAATAAATGTTGGGGTCAGGCGATGAGCCTGGCCCCTTAGCTATATAAAAAGGTTGAGCATAGAGATAAAATCCTTTATCATAAAAGTACCACCAATCACGAAAAGGAAGAATCTCTATGCTCAAGAAAGATTATACTGGAAAGCTGCTCAATTAAGGAAGTCAAAACGGACGGCATCCACCAGATCATGATTTTTTTGATCACTCTTGAAGTGATGGTGTTGATAATTCAATTTGCGTCTGTTGTTATCCTGCAAAACATTTTCTTTGGTGTCTTGAGTTTTATTCCTTTTATTGCTATGGTTGGAGGCTTTGAATACGCATATCAAAAAAAGGCAAATGAGCAGAATGAGAGAACAATTCAATTCCGCAAGCGGTTTTATAAAGTCTCTGCATGGTTAGGCGCATATTTCCCGATTAGACTGTTGGCAATGGCGTTAGTACATTTTTATCCTCGCCCTATCAATTCACTTGCCTTGGAACGTGTCATAGCCGTCCTCTATCTAATGACTGCTACCCTCATAACATTAGAGATTGAAAAACGCCATCTTTCAAAGAACTGATTTTAGAACATAACGAATACCGAAAATCAGGCCGTTGACTGGTCGCACTATGCGAAAAGTTGACGGTCTTTTTTTGTTCCCAAAATCAAAGGGAGAACTTTGTGAGCCGGGGCATGGTGGTTGACTTCGCCGTACACCAGCCAGACCGGGAGGACGGCGGCATACCAAACCCGCATTTTCATGTGCTTTGCCCCATCCGTCCCATCGAGCAGAACGGCAAATGGGGACTAAAGCAACGCCGGGTGTATGAGCTGGACGAGGACGGCAACCGTATCCGGGACGCAGACGGAAAGTTTGTGTTCGTAAACCTGCGGAGTTTCTTTGCCGATGACCCCATCCGCTCCTTCCTCCGCACCGCCATTGACCACCAGTTTACTCTCCTGCTGGTAGATGCCTGGGATCACCCCAAACTTCCAGAAGAAACACGATTGATCATTGACAAGGACCTGTGTGAAATATAAAATAAAAGTGCAGGTAATACCGATTATGCAGCACTCAGCCGGTAGGTTGGCCGGTTCTCAAAGCGGATTTGAGGTTTGAGAGTTGTGTAATTTCGTAGAGGTATTATTCCACTTATCCAATTGGTCGATGTGCGCAAACACTCCATAGCAAACAAATTTTATTAGCGAAAGCATCCATGTTTCATAACCCCGTCGGTGCCTTTCGCAGAAGGGTGGTTTATAACTATGAAGACGAAGAGATGGATCGCGTTTCTGCTGGCAATTTGCCTGGTCTTTTCCTTTGCGGGCTGCTCGGAGGAGGAGCCGGAGGAGACGGACGGTGCTTTGGCGGCAAATCAGACGGCGGACGACACCCAGGGAGAGAGCTGGGCGATCTACTGGTATCTGTGCGGCTCTGACCTGGAGAGCGAGTATCAGGCGGCCACAAGCGACCTCATGGAAATGGAACAGGTTACCCTGCCGGAGAACGTGACCGTGGTGATTGAAACCGGCGGCAGCTACGAATGGTCCCACCCGGCGGTGGAGGCCGGGCAGCTGGGGCGGTATGTGTACACGGGGGATACCCTGGAGATGGTGGACGCGCTGCCCAACGCAAATATGGGTGCGCCGGAGACCCTGGAGGATTTCCTGGGATTCTGCACGGAAAATTACCCGGCGGACAGGACCATGCTGGTGTTCTGGAACCATGGCGGCGGCAGCCTGAGCGGGGTCGCCTTTGACGAGACCTTCGACGACGATTCCCTGTCTCTGCCGGAAATCTACAGTGCGGTGGCCAGCGCCTGCACCCTGTCCCGGGAGGATCCGCCCTTTGACGTGGTGGGCTTTGACGCCTGCCTGATGGCCACAGTGGATACGGCCTATATGCTGGAAGACTGCGCCCGCTACCTGGTGGCCAGCGAGGAGACAGAGCCGGGCTGCGGCTGGAATTACAGCCAGTGGCTCTATGCGCTGGGCTGTGACCCGACCATGAACGGGGCGGAGCTTGGCAGGGTGATTTGTGACAGCTATACGGTGGGCTGTGAGGAGATTGACCAGGCAGGGGATATTACCCTGTCCGTTGTGGACCTGCAAAAGCTCCAGCCCCTGTTGGAGGCCTACGAGGCCCTGGGCCGGGAGGCACTGGCCAAGGCGGCGGCGGACGGTCGCTTTTTCGCCCAGCTGGGCCGCGGTGCGGGCAGGGCGGAGAACTACGGCGGCAACACCGATGACCAGGGCTACACGGATATGGTGGACCTAGGAGACTTTGTGCGCAACAACCAGGACCTGTTCGGGGACAATGCCCAGACGCTTTTGCAGGCGCTGGAAAATTGCGTTCTCTATCAGGTGAACGGCCCCTATCGGGACGGGGCAACGGGACTGTCCTGCTACTATCCCTACAGTGGAGACCGGGAAAACGCCGATATCTACGCGGGCTTGGGGACAAGCCAGTCGGTAGGGTACCTGTATGAATACGCCCTGTCCGGCTCTCTGAGCCAGGCGGGCGCGGATTACATGGCCCAGGCAGGGGAGACGGTTGATACCCCGGCTCAGGTGGAGTCCGCAAAGGACTATGGGCTGGAGGATTCCCCGGTCTATGTGGACGAGAACGGCAACGCCGTTCTGGACATTGGCCCGGACGCTGCCTCGCTTTTGCAGGGCGTGTATTTTAACCTCTGCTGGATGGACGAGACCTCGGATACCATCCTGATTCTGGGCTACGACAACGACCTGGACGCGGACTGGGACAGCGGCGTGTTCCGGGATAATTTCCGGGGCGTCTGGGGCTGCCTGGATGGCGCCCTGTGCTACACAGAGCTGGTTTACGAGGGCGAGGACTACAACCTCTATTCCGTCCCCATTCTCCTGAACGGGGAAAAATACCAGCTCCGGGTGGCCTATCAGTACGATACCGAGACGTTTCATATTCTGGGGGCCCGGCAGGGGCTCGAGGACAGCGGCATGGCGGACCGGAATCCGCGGGAATTGCAGCCGGGAGACCAGGTAACACTGCTGCACTATGCAATGACCATTTCTGGAGACGAAACGGAGCCGGAGCTCTACGAGGGTGAAACCATCACGGTGACGGCAGATACCGCCTTTGCCGAGGAGGACCTGGGCGACGGCGTGTTTGCCCTGTGCTTCGAGATGACCGACCAGACCGGCGAGAGCTTCCTTTCAGACCTCGCCTGGTTTACCGTGGAGGATGGAAGGATTTATACCTCGGCGTGAGCCATAAACAGAATATGGGCCCTTGCGAACCGACACAACGGTTCGCAAGGGCATTTTTCCGGCTCTATGTCAATAGTTGGGGTAGAATTGTTCACAAGTTTTATGGTATAATTTGAATATAAATTGAGCGACAAATATATAAAGGAGAATATGGATGAAGCTGTTTTTATGTTCGCACTTTTCAAGTGTAGGAAGTTTGATAAAAGAAGAAATTGATAACAAAAAAGTCGCATTTATTCCAACAGCTTCGCTGCGTGAAGGCTACACCGGTTATGTCGGCTCGGCTCGAAAATTATTCAAAA
>URGL01000008.1 GCA_900547405.1 uncultured Eubacteriales bacterium | reverse complement strand
TCACCATGGATTCCGGTACCGGCTGTGTCCACACTGCCCCCGGCTTCGGTGCCGACGACTATCAGACCTGTATGCGCTACGGCATGGAGCTGGTGGTCCCCGTAGATGACTACGGCCGCCACACCGACTACGCCGGCAAGTACGCCGGTATGAAGACGGAGGAATCTAACCCTGTCATTCTGGAGGATATGCGTCAGTCCGGCGCTCTGTTCGCCTCCGAGGACATTGTCCACTCTTACCCCCATCATGACCGTTGCAAGAAGCCCGTCATCTTCCGGGCCACTCCTCAGTGGTTCTGCTCCGTAGAGTCCTTCAAGGATCAGGCCATCAAGGCCATTGAGAACGTCCAGTGGTATCCCGCCTGGGGCCAGGACCGGATGACCAGCATGATCCGGGAACGGGCGGATTGGTGCATCTCCCGTCAGCGCCGCTGGGGTCTGCCCATCCCCGTGTTCTACTGCAAGGACTGCGGCAAGCCTGTGTCCACCCCCGAGTCCATCGCCAAGCTCTCCAAGCTCTTTGACGAATACGGCTCCAATATCTGGTTCGAGAAGGACGCCATGGAGCTGGCCCCTGAGGGCTTCACCTGCCCCCACTGCGGCGGTAAGGACTTCACCAAGGAGAAGGACACCCTGGACTGCTGGTTCGACTCCGGCTCCACCCACTATGCCTCTTTGATGCACCGGACCCCGGAGCTGTGGCCCGCCGACGTGTATCTGGAGGGTGCCGACCAGTACCGCGGCTGGTTCCAGTCCTCTCTTCTGACCTCCGTCGGCGCTTTGGATCAGGGCGCTCCCTTCCGTCAGGTTCTGACCCACGGCTGGACCGTAGACGGCCAGGGCCGTGCCATGCACAAGTCCCTGGGCAACGGCGTAGACCCCGCCGACCTGATCAAGGAGTTCGGTGCGGATATCGTCCGCCTGTGGGCCGCCTCCTCCGACTACCATGCCGATGTGCGCTGCTCCAAAGAGATCTTTAAGCAGATCGCCCAGAACTACCTGAAGTTCCGCAACACCGCCCGGTATTGCCTGGGCAACCTGAACGAATTCGATCCCAACAGCCTGGTTCCCGCCCAGGAGCTGGAGGAGCTGGACCGCTGGGCCCTGACCCGCCTGGACGAGCTGGTAAAGACCTGCCGCAAGGCCTACATGGGCTACGAATACCACGTGGTCACCCACGCCATCAACGACTTCTGCGTGGTGGACCTGTCCAGCTTCTATCTGGACATTCTGAAGGACCGGCTGTACTGCGAGGAGAAGAACGGCCTGCGCCGCCGCTCCGCCCAGACTGCCCTGTTCCTGATCCTGGACACCATGACCAAGCTCTTCGCCCCCATTCTAGCCTTCACCTGTGACGAGATCTGGCAGGATATGCCTCACCGGGATACCGATGACGGCCGCAATGTACTGCTGAACCAGATGCCCGAGAGCTTCGAAGCCTACGCCCTGCCCGCCGAGACCATGGCCCGCTGGGACACCGTCATGAAGCTCCGCCAGGATGTCAACGGCGTTCTGGAAAAGGCCCGTGCCGACAAGCGCATCGGCAAGGCCCTGGAGGCCCATGTCACCCTACAGACCGCCAGCCAGGAGCTGCAGAAGGCCTGTGAGGGCGTGAACCTGGCCGAGGTGTGTATCGTCTCCACCTGCGACTGGTCTGCCCCCGAGGAGGGCGCTGAAGTGGCTCAGGGTGTCAACTTCCCCGAGCTCACCGTGGGTGTCTCCGAAGCCAAGGGTACCAAGTGCCCCCGCTGCTGGATGCACTCCCTGGATGCCAACGCCGAGGGACTCTGCCCCCGCTGCGCCGCCGTAGTCGCCAAGCTGGACGTAGAGATCTAATTTGTCATAGCGAGCCAGTCTCCAAGCTGGTGTGGCAATCCCCCAAATCACCGGGAGATTGCCACACCAGTGGCACTGGTCACTGGCGCACAATAACTGCTTTTCAAATTTTTTGAAAAAGTTCTTGACATTTTCGGAAATTATGGTATACTAACCAAGTCCTTTGCAGGACATCAGCTTCATATGGGGGAATTCCCGAGTGGCCAAAGGGGACAGACTGTAAATCTGCTGCTTATAGCTTCGGTGGTTCGAATCCACCTTCCCCCACCAATCCCGCACCAGTTTCGGTGCGGGATTTCTTTTGCTTTTCGAGGAAATAGCTGAATTTCTTACCCAAAAAGTTGGCGCTTTTTCTGCCAGATTTACTTTGACCGTAACCGTGACCGTAACGCGAAAATTTTACGGTCAAACAGTGAACACTATGCTCCCTGTACCGTTCGGATAAACTCGGTCATTCCCTTGGCACTTCCTCGCTTCATGCTAGGTGTTGCGTGGGCGTAGGTAGATAGAAGGAACTACGCTCATCGGAAAATTCCTTGCCCTGCGCGAATTTCACTCCGGCGGATTTGGTCCCCTGGGATAAAGCGGCGCAGGTCTATGCCAAGCAGTTCATGAAGCACGGGAAAACCCGGCTCTGCGCAAGAGCCGGGCCTTTGCTTTTTTAACGGGGATGCTGGTTGCCTTTCTCCCGATCTTTGCCTGCTCCTGGGTGCCCCCGCAGAGCAGGGATTCCTACTTCATCTACGCTACGGCCTGAGCTACAGTCCTTCCGCGCCCCTGGGTTGGGTCTGCCGTCTTCTGTTTCTCGGAGTCCCACTGGGAAACCTGCACAAATGCCAAAAAAGTATAACATTTTGTTATAATAACGGACCTGTATGGGCATTGGACTTTTCCGGGAATTGCACTTATAATAAGTCCATCCGGATAACCATGGTTCACCGAAAGCGTGAAGAAAAAGAACAAAATACACAAATGAGAAAGGAACGATCTCTATGTCCATGCTGGGTATCGCAGGCTTTGCCCTCATGATCCTCATTGTCGCCCTGTTGCTGTGGGGCAAGAGTACCCCCGCTGTTGTTTTTATCCTTCTGCCCATTATTACCGGTTTTGTTGTAGGCTTTACCCCTGCCGAAATGAGCGGCTATATTGCCGCCGGTGTGTCCGGTGTCGCCACCACGGCTATTCTGTTTATTTTTGCGGTGCTGTTCTTCGGCGTGATGAACGATGCCGGTGTATTTGACCGGATCGTTGGCAAGGTTTTGAAGCTGGTTGGCAACAATGTGACCCTGCTGATGTTTGCCACCGTGCTCATCGCCTTCATCGGCCACCTGGACGGCTCCGGTGCCACCACCCTGCTGATCGCCATTCCGCCCCTGCTGCCCATCTACAAGAAGATGAAGGTCCGGCCCATTAACCTGCTGTGCATTACCACTCTGACCATGGGTGTCATGAACATCGTCCCCTGGGGCGGACCCTGCGGCCGTACCGCTGCCGCTCTGGAAGTGGGTACCTCTGAGATTTGGAAATACTGCATCCCCGCCCAGATTTTTGGTCTGGTACTGATTTTGGGCCTGTGCATCCTTCTGGCCCGGAACGAAAAGAAGCGGGGTGCCGGTTATGTACCCGGTGAGGAGGAGCTGACTGCCGCTGCCCAGGACGTCAAGGAAGTCAACGAGCTGCATCGGCCCAAGCTGTTCTGGTTCAATATTCTGCTGATCGTTGCCGTTGTCCTGATGCTGACCCTTACCAAGGTCGCCACCCATGTGACCTTTATGGTAGCTCTGGCCATTGGCCTCATGGTCAACTATCCCTCCCAGAAAGCCCAGACTGAGCGGATCAAGGCCCACGCCACCGATGCCCTTACCATGGCCTTTACCGCCTTGGCCTCCGGCGTGCTCATTGGCATTATGGGCAAGAGCCCCATGCTGGATGCCATGACCGACATGGTCCTGTCTGCCATGCCCGCAAGCATGGCTCCCCACCTGCACGTGATTTTCGCCGCCGTAAACAGCCCCCTGAGTATGTTCATCCACGGTGATGCGCTGACCTATGGCATCCTGCCCATTGTCAATCAAATCGTCTCCGGCTATGGCATCCCCGCTGCCGCTGTGGGTGCTGCCTTCCTGATTACCTTTGGCCCGGCCATCTACATCATGCCCATGACCGCCGCCACCTATATGGGCCTGGGCCTGACCAACGTAGAGCTGAAGGACCACATTGCCTTCTCCTACAAGTGGGCCTTCGTGCTGGCCTGTGCCATGCTGGCTTTTGTTCTGCTGACCGGCATCATCCCCGCCTGAGAGAAAGGAATCTGCTATGAATCAATTGGATATTTCCGCCTTTGAAACCGCCGTTGCCCAGGAGAATCTGGCAGTGCGGGGCCTGCGGGTCTACCGGGACGGGGCACTGATCGCCTCCTATCAGCCCCAGCCGGAGGAGCGACAGAACCAGTATTCCGGCACCAAGAGCTTCACCTCCACCGCCTGTGCCTTTGCCATCCAGGAGGGCCTGTTCACCCTGGACGACTATGTTCTGGACCACTTCCGGCAGGATGCGCCGGAAGCTGTCAGCGAAAACCTGAAGCAGATGCGGCTGCGGCATCTGATCACCATGAGCATGGGCTTTGAAAGCCCCATGCTTATGGGTGCCCAGCGGCCTAAAATGACCGAAAAGGACTGGGTCAAATACGTGCTCCGGGCACCGGTCATTCACAAACCCGGCACCGTATTCCAGTATAACAACGCAGGCCCCTACCTGCTGGGCATCCTGATCCAGCGGAAAACCGGCATGTCCCTGGTGGATTACCTGATGCCCCGGCTCTTTGAGCCTCTGGGCATCCCCAGACCTCAGGACGAAAAAGACCCCCTGGGCAACACCTTTGGCGCCGGTGGCTTGCAGCTGAATGTCAGCGAACTGGCAAAGCTGGGCCTTCTGTACCTGCAAAAGGGCCAGTGGCAGGGCCGTCAGCTGATCCCCGCCAGCTGGGTAGAGGAAGCCAGCCGCTCCTTCATCATCTCCGACCAGGGCGACGGTGAAATCGGGACCGATTATGGCTACCTGTTCTGGATCATGCCGGACGGAATGTTCCGGGCTGACGGAAAATACGGCCAGTATTGCATTGTGGTGCCCAAAAAGAACGCCGTCATTGCCATCAACTCCATGCAGATCGAAGACGAAAAAAAAGTGTTGCGGACTGCTGTAAAAACGCTGCTCCCTCTGCTATAATAAAAAAAGAAAGACAAAAGGGAGTGACCGGCTGTGGATCGCAGAGAGTTGGAGTACATTATCGTCATCGCCCAGGAGAAGAATCTATCCAAGGCGGCAGAACGGCTGTATGTATCCCAGCCCGCTTTGAGCCGATTCCTGCTGAAGCTGGAAACCCAGGCCGGTCTTCCCCTTTTTGAGCGGAAGAAGCGGCAGTTGGTGCCCACATTGGCCGGGGAACTGTATCTGGACACCGCTCGGAAAATGCTGCAACTGGACCAGGATCTGGAGCGGCAGCTGAAAAAGCTTCGGGAATGTACCCACGGAAAGCTCACCATCGGAATCACCCCTGGGCGGGGCCACACGGTCCTGCCCAGGGTACTTCCGGATTTTCAGGAAAAATACCCGGACTATGAATTGACGATTTTGGAAGAAGATGTGCAGACCTTGGAGCAGCAGCTTCAGGCAGGTGCCCTGGATCTGGCATTTTTTACCATGTCCGAATCCGAACGGGCGACTCAGAATCGGTTTCGCTGTCAGCGCATCTCCCAGGAAGAAATCGTTCTGTGTGCGCCCAAAAATGGCCACTATGAATTGCTGGCCAAGGAAGAGCCTGGGCGAACATACCCCTGGATCGACCTGAAATACCTGGAAAACGACTGTTTTCTTCTTCTGAAGCAGCAAACGCGCTTGGGGCAGCTGGCAGTCCGGCTTCTGGAAAGCCAGAATATTTCCCCAAAGATCGTAGAACTCAGCAGCATTGATACTGCCCTGTCCCTGGTAGCCCGGCAGTATGGCATTGCCTTTGCCAGCAGCTTCCGCATTGAGGAACACGAAACCGCCAAAGACCTGAGCTTTTTCTCTTTCGGCACCCGGCCGGAAGCCTGGGATTTTGTGGCAGCCTACGGGAAAGAGCACCTGCTGACACCGCCGGAGGCTTCCCTGATCGAGCTGATCGGGGCACTATATTGACAGGAGGAATTTTGCAATGGAACAGTCCTTTGACGTGGTAGCTCTGGGGGAGCTGCTGATCGATTTTACGGAAAACGGCGTTTCTGCCCAGGGAAACACCCTTTTTGAGGCCTGCCCCGGCGGGGCACCCTGTAATGTGCTTGCCATGCTGCGAAAGCTTGGCAGATCCTGCGCCTTTGTGGGCAAGGTGGGGGACGACCTGTTTGGGCGGCTACTGAAAGGCGTGCTGGAAGACGCCGGCATCAGCACCCAGGCCCTGCTCATGGACAGGGACATCCCCACCACCCTGGCCTTTGTAAAAACCGCCCCCAATGGGGACCGGGATTTTTCCTTCTACCGCAAGCCCGGTGCGGATATGATGCTCCGGCAAGAGGAGCTGCCTTTGGAGCTGCTGAAGAAGACCCGTATTTTCCACTTCGGCACCCTGTCCATGACCCACGAAGGTGTCCGGCAGGCAACCTTCCGGGCTGTTCAGACCGCCCGGGATGCCGGAGCCTGGATTTCCTTTGACCCCAACCTCCGGCCGCCCCTGTGGGACAGTCTGGACAACGCAAAAGAGGCCATTGCCTACGGCCTGGGCCAGTGCCATATTCTGAAAATTGCGGACAACGAACTGGAATTTATGACCGGCCAGAAAGATTTCTATCAGGGAGCCGCCATGCTGCAGGAACGCTATCCCAATATCCGGGTGCTGAACGTTACCGCCGGAGCGGAGGGCAGCTACAGCTTCTACGGCGATGCCGACCCCGTCTTCGTCCCCGCCTGCGCCCTGGGCGGTGTCATCGAAACCACCGGCGCCGGAGACACCTTCTGTGCCTCCGTCCTGGATTATGTTCTGACCCACGGTCTGGAAAACCTGACCCCCGAAAACCGCCGGGAAATGCTGCGCTTTGCCAACACCGCCGCCTACATCGTCACCACCCGGAAGGGCGCCATCCGTGCCATGCCCCGGGAGGAAGAGGTTCGGGCACTGTTGTAACAAAAGGCCCACTGTCTGTCAAGCACCCGTGGCAGCTCCAAGTAAACATGGACTTCCTTTTCGTGCTTGGTGTTCCTTTTACGATAAGGGACTTTGTCTCTATGCGCAACCTTTCTATATCGCTAAGGGGTCAGGCTCATCGCCTGACCCCAACATTTATTATAGAACCAGAAAAAGCCCAGCATTCACTGGACTTTTTCGACACTCTGAAATCGGCCGTTTCCGGCCGATTTTTTCGTTTAAAACTCCGTAAAGGTGTACCGAACCATGCTGCCCTTCCCGTCACCGGTAATGATCAGCGCATCCCCTGTGGCGGTTTTCGTGTTGTCCATAATGGGGTAGGTTGCTTTTTCTTTGACATAGGCCTCCGGGCTTTCGCACTCCGCTTCAATGATTTCTTTTTTTGCGTGGCTTTCTCCGCCGCAGGGGTTGATGGTTTCGATCAGGATCTCATATTCTTTCATAGCTTACGCTCCTTTCCGTTTTGGTTAGGATATCACGAAGGCCGCAGAAAGGCAAATGGGCGTTTTCTACAAAATTCTCTCCAATTCCTTGTAAGTTCTCACATCTCTTCAATGTGATACACGTACTCCAACGACCGCAGGGCCGAGATGATATCCTCGTGCTTTTTGTACTGCTTCAGTTCCTCACTGGCCACGGTGAAGGAAACAGAGAAGACGCTGATGCCGGAATTTAAGTAGGCCGGGTTGGACTCGATGTCGTCGATGCGGATGCCCAGGGCCCGGACGGTGGAGACAAAGTCCGGCAGGTCGCTCTTATTTTTCAGCTCCAGATGGACCTCAAAGTGATTGGAGCGGTCCTTCAAGTGCTTTTCCAGCACCGGAAGGCTGGACATACAGGCCAGCATGGCAAAGAACAGGCCCAAGGCCACAGTGTAGATGCCCGCTCCCAGGGCCATACCCACCACGGCGCAGCACCAGAGGCCCACAGAGGTGGTGAGGCCCTTGATCTGGCTCTTGGAGCTGAACAGTATGGAGTTGCCGCTGATGGTAGCGGTGCCGATCACCGCGGCAGCAGAGAGCAGGGGCAGTGGCGCGCCAAAGCACAGCATGAGGTGCTGGTCAATGAGCATGGTGCCGCAGCCTGCCAGGCACACCAGAATGAAGGTCCGAAGGCCGGCAGAGTGACGTTTGCTGGAGCGCTCGCAGCCGATGATGGCCGACAGCGTCAAGCACAGGACCAAACGAAACAGGACACTGGCCAGTGTCAGCCCCTGGCTCCAGGGGCCCAGCAGGGACCCGATCCAATCTTTTTCCATAATATTACCTCCGCATTGAGAAATAGTGCCGCTGGAACTGGCTGTGGGCGAAGTGTTCTTCCGCCGCTTCTGTAAAGGCGGCCTCCTCCTCGCTCATGGGCAGCTGATGCTCCGGCAGTGTCTGCTGAATTTTCCGGATCCGCTCGATGAGCAGCTGGACATCCGTCTTTTTCTCCCCCGTTTCCGTAACCTCCTCCACCTGAGCCAGATCCTCCAGTTTTGTAGAATAGGATTTGGACAGATACAGCGCCAGCTTGGCGCAGCCGGGGCCGATGAGCTCATATAGGACGCTGGAGGCCAGGATAATGGTCTGTAGGTCCTCTCCCATGGTACCGCCAAGGGTCCGGGCTCCCAGTGCCGACAGGCCGATGGCAACGCCCGCCTGAGGGATCAGCGCCAGGCCCAGGTAATCCCGGACCAACCGGTCTTTTTTCACCAGCCAGCAGCCCAGCCAGGCCCCCAGGTACTTTCCCAGGATCCGCACCAGGAAATAGCTGGCCCCGATGACCAGCAGCGGCACCCCGTTTAAGCCGCCGGAGGCAGACACCAGGGCATCCAGCCGGAAGGACATACCGGAGCGGACAAAAAACAGCAATAGAATAGGTGGGCTGAAATAGCCCAGCTGTTTAAAGAGCTTGTCATTTTCCGCAATGTTGGTATACACCGTGCCCATGGCCATGCAGCCCAGCAGCGGTGACACATCCAGCAGCGCGCAGACTCCGCAGAAGGAGAACAGCAGGGCAATGGAGATGATCAGCTTGTTATCCGTGGAGCGGTTGCTGGGCATCAGCAGCTTCATGAAAAGGCCAAACGTTCCTCCCAGGGCCATGATCACAGCATTCAGAGCCACAGGCTTTACAAGGGCCCCGAAGGTGAAGCCGCTGCCGTTTCGTGAGGCCAGTGCCACGGAAATCGCCACGGAATAGAGCACAAGCCCCACCACATCGTCCAGAGCCACCACTTGCAGGAGGGTATCTACAAAGTCTCCCCGGGCCCCGGTCTGCCGGATGGTCATCATTGTGGAGGCCGGAGCCGTAGCCGAGGCCAGGGCTGCCAGGACGATGGAGAAGGCCAACTCCAGTCCCAATACCCAATAGGTCAGAACAAACACTGCCACCGATGCCAGCACCGCCTCCAGAATGGTGATCCACACCACCTTCAAGCCGTTGCGTTTCAGCACGGAAAGCTTGAAAAACTCCCCAGTGGAGAAGGCGATGAAGGCCAAAGCGATATCCGACAAAAAGTCCGTGCCGTCGATGATCCGTTGGGGCACCAGATTCAGGCCGTAGGGCCCGATGAGGATGCCCGCCACAATATAGGCCGTCACATTGGGCAGCCGCAGCCGCTTGGTGACCCGGGTCAGCAGAAAGCCGGAAAAGAGCATCAGTGCCACGGAAATGATGACGGTAGGCACCTGGGGCAGGTTCATTAGGGTTTCGTGGAATGCGGACATGGAAGCACCCCCTCCGCAAAGTAAAATTTTCTTTACATTTGCTCCATTATAGATTCAGAGCCGGATTTCGTCAATAGCATATTACACATATTCTTTTTAAAATTCTGCTGATTTTTGTTTGAGATAAACAATCTCTTTTTTCGGAGTTTTCTCTCATGGAGATCATCTTCAATAAACAGTTTCGCAGATTCATTTATTGTCATTGAACATTTTCACAAAATACCCCTATCCCAAATTATGAAATCCACACAAAAAATCTTCATACCGGCAAATTCCTATTGACTTTCTTCTCCCCTTGTGTTAAATAGAAATTAACGCTTGTACAGGCAGTCAGATTCGGATATCACTTAATGAGGTGAACGCTTTGCATTCTGAAAAAATCATTCTGGGAAAGACTATGTCTCAATGGCGGCAGGAATACCCCATCATGGACCGCATAGCAGCCCTGGAGGAAACCGCCTGGATCAATCCCGGCAGGATCCCCTGCTCCCAGGCCATCGCTCAGTGTCCCCTGACTCTTGCCGATGTGCGCGATGCCAGCGACCGGCTGGAACGGTTTGCCCCCTATTTCCGGAAAGTCTTTCCGGAGACCATTCCCACCGGCGGCATTCTGGAATCCCCCATTCGGCCCATTCCCAAAATGGAGCAGAGTCTGGAGGCAGAATCCGGGAAGAAGATCCCCGGAAAGCTCTGGATCAAGCTGGACAGCCACTTGCCCATCTCCGGCTCTATCAAGGCCCGGGGCGGCATCTATGAGGTGCTGTATACCGCCGAACAGATCGCCTTGAAGGAAGGGCTGCTGAAGCCCGGGGATTCCTATGAAAAGTTCGACTCTCCCGAAATGCGGGAGCTGCTGTCCAACTACTCCATGGCCGTTGGCTCCACCGGAAACCTGGGCCTGTCCATTGGCATTATGAGTGCAAAGCTGGGCTTCCAGGTCACCGTACACATGTCCGCCGATGCCCGGCAGTGGAAAAAGGATATGCTGCGTTCCAAAGGCGTCACCGTGGTGGAATACGAATCCGACTACTCCATCGCCGTGGCCGAGGGACGCCGCCAGGCCCAAAGCAACCCCTACTGTCATTTCGTGGATGACGAAAATTCCAAAACCCTGTTCCTGGGCTATGCCGTGGCCGCCCTCCGGCTGAAAAAGCAGCTGGAAGAGGCAAACATTCCGGTAGATGACCGGCACCCGCTCTTTGTCTACCTTCCCTGCGGTGTAGGCGGGGGCCCCGGCGGCGTATCCTTCGGATTAAAGCTTGTATTTGGTGACAACGCCCACTGCTTCTTTGCCGAGCCCACCCACTCCAGCTGCATGCTCCTGGGTATGGCCACCGGGCTGAACAATGCCATCAGTGTCCAGGACCTGCAGGTAGACAACCTGACCATCGCCGACGGGCTTGCCGTTGGACGGGCCTCCGGCTTTGTCGGAGAGGTAATGGCTCCCTTTATGAGCGGCTGCTACTCCCTGGAGGACCGGCGGATGTACCATATGCTGGCCCAGCTGGCAGACTGTGAAGACATTTTCCTGGAGCCCAGCGCTCTGGCCGGAATGTACGGCCCCCTGCTGCTGGCCCAGGGCGGCGGTCTCAGCAGCTACCCGGCCCAGGCCGGTATTTCCCCGGAAGCCATGGCCGGCTCCACCCAGCTCGTCTGGGCCACCGGCGGCAGCATGGTGCCCAAAGCAGAAATGCAGCACTACTACGAAGAAGGTAAAAAGGCCTAACATCTGCCTCCGGGGTACTTCCCCGGAGGCCTTTGCATCCCTTCCGCGGTTTTGTTTTCAAAAAAAGACTTTTCTTTCCGTCCTCCCTGTGGTAGAATGAAAAAAACAGATCTGTCCAAGGACGTACAGATCAGATTTTCGGAGGATTATTTTGGAAGAACTGCATCTCGGGAAAAAAATCCAGTCCATTCGTCTGGAGCGCGGACTTTCTGTCCGGAAGGTGGCCGGTTTGGCCGGGATAACCCCCTCCATGCTCAGCCAGATCGAAAACGACCAGGTCAATCCATCTATCAACACCCTGCGGACCGTGGCCCAGGTGCTGGAAACTCCGCTGTACGCCCTCTTCCAGGAGGACCCCACCCCCGACCCGGTGGTCCATCCGGAGCAGCGGCATGTGATCGGCACAAAGGACGCGCCGGACGTGCGCTATGAGCTCCTGACAAGAGATACCCGAGGCAGTATCGAATTCTGCATGATGGTCATTCCTCCCCATCTCAGCTCTTACCGGGACGCAAAGAGCCACGCCGGAGAAGAGGTGGCCTATGTCTGCGCGGGAGAGCAGGTCGAGCTGAATATCGGCGGCACCCTCTACCCCATGAGCCGGGGGGACAGCGTCCGTATTCCCGCCAATGCCCCCCACACCTGGCACAACCCAACCGATACCGAGGTCCGCGTCATTTTCGCAATCACCCCGCCAACCTTTTGATGGCTACGCCAAGGCCCCCAGGGACGCATCCCTGGGGGCCTTCGTTATGTTACTTCATTAGCCCGTACAGCAGCCAGGTTGCCGCCAATGGGTACATCAGGCTGTCGCACCGGTCCAGGATGCCGCCGTGACCGGGGAAGATCTTGCCGAAGTCCTTGACCCCCGCCACCCGCTTCACAGCAGACATAGACAGGTCTCCCCACTGGCCCAGGATGGACGCAACGGCGGCGTAAACCGCTACAGTGCCCACATTTCCAAAAACAGGCCCCGCTGTCAACGCAACGATCACAACACTGGCGGCCAGACCCCCCAGGGCCCCTTCCACACTTTTTCCGGGGCTGACCTTGTAGGCCAGCTTATGCTTTCCGTAGCGGCTGCCCACCAGATAGGCAAAGATATCCGTCAGCGCGCAGACCACGCCAGTCATGCACAGGAGCCAGGCCCCATTTTCCATATCACCGTAGGCCGTCAGGCCCCGGTACAAGCCAATGGCGAAAAACACGCTGACACCGGGCATATAGGCCTTAGCCGGCTTCCCGATGCAGCGCATCAGGTATGTAAACCAAGCCAGTCCTCCAAGAAGCATACCGAGCATCACCGGCCGGCTCTGGGCCAAGGGAACCCAGGGCAGGACCAGCGCATAGGCAAAGCAGGCAGCTTTATAGAGGCCGCTCTTGACCTTGTAGGCCTCCAGGATCTCCCACACGGCTCCCAAGCCCAGGCACACGGTGGTGATCTGGGGCACAAGGGGCAGGTGGAACAGGCACAGCAGCACCAGGCTGACGACAGCCAAGGCGATTCCCGTTAAGGTTCTCTGTTTCATTTCTGTCCCTCCTTCTCCTCCGCCAGCACAGGTACAAACCAGCTGAGGCCATGGCGGATAGAAAACATGCCGATGGCGGATGCCAGCAGGGCCCCCAGCACATCCACAATGATATCCTTCATCGTGTCCCGCAAGGCCTCATGGCCTACCAGCAGCTCTCCCTGGGCGGTCATAAACTTCTGCATATTCAGGCCGAAGAGGCCGTCAGTGGTGAACTCATAGATCTCCCACAGAGAACCCAGGGTCACGGAAAAGCAGAAAGCAAACAGACACAGAAAGAAAGGAGACAAGTCCATGGTGACGTGCTTATTCCGGTTCAGAATGGTCACGACCATGAGCCCGAAAAAGCCCGTCATCATAGAGCTGAAAAAGTGACACACGGAATCCCACTTGGGCACCAGATAGTAAAAGCTCCGGACCTCTCCCAGGAAAATGGCGCAGTAGAGAAAGATGATATAAAAGCCGTACAGCAGCCCCGGCAGCTCAAAGCGGAGCCTGCGCTCCAGAATGCCAGGCAGATGGATGGTAATGAGGCCCAGAACACACTGCATAAGCATCAATACATAATCAGACTCCGAGTGCATCCCGGCGCTGGCCTGCTCGCCGCCTCCGAAGACCATCCGCAGGATCAGATATACAATGGGCACCAAAAAGCTCAGGGTCACTCCGAAATAAAGCACCCGGCCCAGCCTGTTTTTCTTTTTCATTCTCTTTCGGCCTCCTGAACACAGTCACTTTCTCTAGTTTCCCTTTATTTTAGCAAATGATACTAAACCGAAAAGAAACAGCTGCTTCATCCCTGCATATCCTACCAAATCCCTGTTTTTCTGTCAAGGTTTTTCAGCCCATCCGCAAAGAAGGGCTGGCACCATGCCAGCCCTTCTACACCTTATTGTTTAGGTATTACGCATTCAAGGAAATGCGCGCTACCATCGCGCAAGTCAATATTACAGCTTGCGCGGTACGGGAACTCCGAATGGCTGTCCAGCACCAGAACATGGTCGCTATTCTGGCTTCTTCCGCTGTCATCTACACCGACAAAGCAAAATACGCCATCTTCATTTTCGCCATACGCAGATGTGGCACTTTCCCTATGCGTCATTACAAACGCACGGCCTAGCCGGTCGATGCAAGCATTGATACCTATTTTTCTTGCAGCTTCCACACTTAGCATATTGCCTTGCCTCCTTTACAAAAAATCATTAAATATTTCCAATGTAAATGTGATCTCAAGTCCAGTCCGGCCAGAGATCAGCTTACTTTCAGCCTGACCGATTTGTTTCAGTGTCTCCCTGTCCTGCGGTGACGGAACCGGGATATCCTCCCCCGGGTGAGAGTGTCCGTAAATCCGAAGACGTTTTGTCAAAAGCATTTCCACAAGGATATCATCAAACGCACATCGTAGATTTTCCCCATGAAACAGAATATCTTCCGTCTTTCCCCGAAGAATCGCAAACTCATGGCCGGTTTTTGCGGTCAAGTAGGCCAAATCCTTCATTGTTAAATGATTCAGCGGGAATCTTGCCCAATCTCCGGAAAACGGTACACGCATCAGCATAGTCTGCCTATGCCCATCCAAGCCACCACTTCCCTCTCGGATGTACGTCAGAGAAGTGCGCATAGACTGAGTGGATAATAATTCTATCACAACCACACCATCTTTATTCTATCATTGTGGGAATTCTCTCCACCTACTTATATTATAGCAGATTGAGATTGCGTGTCAACCAATATTTACAATTCAAGCTCTGGGGAAATGTTGGAATACTGTTTTCATCCCTCCACCCTCCGCAGACGCTCTACGATGCTCTGCCTCTCCGCCTGGCGGTACATAGCCGCGGGGATGGCCGCGCCCAGGAGGGCGAAGACGGGGACCAGGATCAGAACAGGGGTGACGCAGAAGCGGTAGGTATAGAACCAGTAGGCGTTTTCCAGGAGTTTTCCCGCCATGGGATTCACGGCGGCGGAAAGGAGGCCGGTGACCAGTCCCGCACCCAGGGTGTAGAGGAGGCCCTCCCAGATGAGCATGGACTGGAGTTGAGATCCGGTCATACCTATGGCCTGGAGCACGGCGAATTCCCTCTGGCGGGAGAGGATGGAGGTCATCATGGCGTTGACGAAGTTCAGGACTCCCACAATGCCGATAATGGCGCACAGGAGGCCGCCCAGGATGGCAAAGGTGCTCTGGAACTGGCGGAAGTAGGCACGGTGGCTGGCCTTGCTCTCGTACATCAATGGAGAGTCCGAGGAGGCGGTCAGGTTCGAAAGATAGCTTTCCGCTGCCGCTTCCGCATCCGCGTCCGGGGTATCGAACAGGTAGAGTAGGGGGAAGAGATTTTTATCCCCTGCGTCCCGGCGCAGGGTGTCCGCCGCTAAAACAGCTTCATAACCCATGGAGTAGAAGCGAAAACCCATAGAGTAAGGCACATCCACCAAGGCACAGACGGTGTAAGCTACATCCGACCGGGCTCCAGCCGGGTCGAAGGTCACCCTGACCTGCTCCCCCACCGCAGGGTATCTCTCCGGATCCGATAGGGTCCCATCGTCGTCCAGGTTGACGGCAATGGCAACGGCGTGGTTGTCCGGCTCCAGCATGGGGGAAAGGTCCCCTTCTACCACGGTGAGCTTCGTCAGCAGGTCGGCATCCAGGCCCTCCACCTGGGAATAGGAGGCGATTTTATCTCCGTCTCGGGCCGCCGTTTGAAGCATTTCCTCAATGTCCATATCCCGGAGGAAGTGCTCCGCCTCCTCCCGCCAGATATTCTCCGGCAGGTACATCTGAACCGAGCCCACTCCATAGGCAAAGCCTTCCAGGGACCGCTCCGTATTGGCCCGGATGGGGGCAATATCCGCCTCCGTCAGGGTGCTGCCATGATAGCGGAAATAGTCCGGGGTGCTGACGATAAAGTCGGCGCAGCTCTGGTGGCTCAGGTATTTGTCCATGTCGAAGCCTCCTAAGAAGGTCGCCAGCATATTCAATAGCGCCACGGCCAGAGACAGGGAGAGCACCACCAGGGCGGTCTTCTTTTTGTTCCGCCCCAGGTTGGCCCAGGCCATAGATGCGGGGCTGACTTTTCCGGAGGAGCGCCGCCGCTTCCTGCTGCCGGTCACCTCCGTATATCGCACCGCCTCCACCGGGGACACGTTCCCGGCGATGCGGCCCGGGCGAGCACAGGACAGAAGCACCGTCAGCAGGGCAAAGACGGCAGCGAAGAGAAAAATCCAGGGAGATATGCTGATGACGGTGTATTTGCTTTCGTAGGTGGAGGCAGACAGAGCCACAGGCACCGCCGCCACGCCGATTCCATAGCCCAGCAGCAGCCCCAGAGGGATCCCAACGGCGCACAGGAGCAGGGCTTGCTGGCGGATCATCCGCCGGAGCTGCCTGGGGGTCACACCAATGGTCTTGAGCAAACCGTAATACCGGATGTCCCCAGCTACGGATATCTGGAAGATGTTGTAGATCACCAGGTATCCCGTAAAGGTGACCAAGATCAGGATTGCCGCCATAGCCAGAAGGCCTTCCGCATCCATGGTGTCCGCCAGCTGGGTATAGGTATAGCCCCAGTTGACACCGATGCGCAGCTGGCCTGCCTTGTCACCCACGGTGTAGCCGCA
The DNA here is from genome assembly GCA_900547405.1 of uncultured Eubacteriales bacterium. Classification (GTDB taxonomy): domain Bacteria; phylum Bacillota; class Clostridia; order Oscillospirales; family Oscillospiraceae; genus Faecousia. Next base: position 41,675 of record URGL01000008.1, on the reverse strand, counting down.
GTCCTCCCCGATTCTGGTCAGGGTGTCTTCTATATTTATAGAGGTTCCCAGCATTACATTCAGGTCCGTGCGGAAGGGGTGCATCCCGGCGGCAATGGCCCTGGCTTCCATTTCCTGGGCGTACTCCCGGGAGATGTTGATGTAGTGCACCGCCATTCGCTCGTCATAGTCCCACCAGCCAACCAGGGTAAAGGTGTCCGTCACATCGTCGCCCCGCTGAGTCTGGTCCGCCAGGGTGTAGGTCAGGTCCACCTGGGCACCCAATTCCGGGGTAACGCCCAGCATGCCAAGGACCTTGGTGTCCATAGCCACCTCCCTGCCGGTTTTCGGCATCCGGCCTACAGCGGGCATGGCGAAGCTCCACTTAGCGGTGTTGTCCTCCATAAAGCTCACTTCACCGTAGTCCTTTTCGAAGGGCCCGCTGGTACACAGGCCGATGACCTTCCGGATTCCCGTTGCCTTCACCTTGGGATGGGCGGAAAGGACAGCGATCTGGTCCTCCGTCACCTCTTTGAAAGAGCCGTGGGCGGAGGTGCCCACGCTGCGGAACTGGTAGCCCTGGTTGGTCTCGTTGATGGAAAGGACGATGGTAAATAGAGAGGTAAAGAGCAGGGCCGTCAGGGCGATAGCCAAAACAGCGATGGTGTTCCGTTTCCGGGCGGCCAACACCGTTTTGATACTCAGGCGGCGGATACACCCTTGATTTTTCACCTTCATGCCCGGTCCCTCCCGGAAACAATGCGTCCATCCTCAATGCGTAGGATCCGGTCCGCCATCTGGGCGATCTCCTCGTTGTGGGTGATCATGACGATGGTCTGGGAGAATTTCTGGCTGGTGATTTTCAGCAGTCCCAGCACATCCTGAGAGGTACGGGAGTCCAGGTTCCCCGTTGGCTCGTCCGCCAGGATAATGGCCGGTGCTGTCGCCAGGGCCCGGGCGATGGCCACCCGCTGCTGCTGGCCGCCGGAGAGCTGGCTGGGCAGGGCCTCCAGCCGCTCCTCCAGGCCCAGTGTTCTTACGATCTGCCGGACAAAGGCCTTGTCCACCCGCCGCCCATCCAGCTGGATGGGCAGGACGATATTCTCCTGCACGTTCAGCACCGGTATCAGGTTGTAGCTCTGGAACACAAAGCCGATCTTCCGGCGGCGGAAGATGGTCAGGGCCTCGTCCTTGAAAGAGAAGATGTCCTTCCCATCTACAAAAACACTGCCGGAGGTGGGCCGGTCCAGTCCGCCCAGCATATGCAGCAGGGTGGACTTTCCGGAGCCGGAGGTCCCCACAATGGCCACAAATTCCCCATGCTCTATCGTCAGGTCCACGCCGTCCAGGGCCCTGACCGCCGTGTCCCCGGTTCCGTAGACCTTCCGCAGGTCTTTGGTTTCCAAAATGCTCATAAGTAGCCTCCAAAAAGAAAAGGTTGTTAAGAATGCCGTGAGATTGCCATATCGGTGACATCGGTCACCGGATCGCAATGACAGCTTTTCTTAACAACCGTTATACGGCAACAATCTTTCCACAGCCTGTCCGCAATCTAACAGAATGGAAAGATTCTATTTTCTTGGCAGATAGAGGGAGAAGGTACTTCCCTGGCCCGGTTGAGACCGGACCTTGACAAAGCCCCCCTGGCCCTCGGCGATCTGCCGGACCAGGTACAATCCAATGCCCACACCCTCCTGCTCCCGGTAGGCTGTTCCTCGATAGAACCGCTGGAAGATCTTGGGCTGCTCTTCCTCGGCGATCCCCGGGCCGGTGTCCTGAACCAGGACCGCGGAGAACATAGGATAGACAACCGCTGTGACGCTGACCCTTCCACTGGAGGGAGTGTACTTCACGGCGTTGTCCAGTAGATTATACAGGGCCTCTTCTGTCCACTTGGGATCAAAAACCGCGTTGGCTCCCCCATGCTCCAAGGTAATACGGACGCCCTTTTCTTCCGCCTTGGGTCTCAGCTGAGACACGGCGGAGGTCATGACCGACCACAGTTCTCCCGGCCCCGGGTGCAGGGCAATGACGCCGGTTTCCAATCGGGAGGTTTTCACCAGGGCGTCAATGAGGCTTTGGAGCTTCTTGGTCTGGCCCTCCAGGGCCTCCAGGCAGTCCGTATTCCCCGGCTGCTCTTTGAGCAGCTGGGTATAGAGGAGAATATTGGCAATGGGCGTTTTGGTCTGGTGGGAGATGTCCCCGATGAGGGCTTTCAGCTTCTCCTTTTCGGCATCCACCTTCCGTGCTGAGGCCGTTGAGGCGGCGAGATAGTGGGCAAAGCTGCTCTCCAGTGCGGAAAGGAGGCTCTCGTCGAAGCTGTCCTCGGTGAAGTTTCCCTCCATGGCCGCCTCCAGCATTTTTCCCAGGTTTTCCAGAATTTTCCGGCTCTGGCGGCGCTGCCAGAGGACCAATGCCGCCGCCAAAAGCGCCGCGCCGATGACAGCCGCGTATCCCCAACCTGCCATATCAGCCACCTGCCCAGGTGTAGCCAATGCCGTACACCGTTTTGAGATATTGAGGTGCCGAAGGGTTCTCCTCCAGTTTTCCCCTCAGGCGCTTGACCGTGACGGACAGGGCATTTTCGTCCACATATTCCGCCCCGTCGGTCCAGATGCGGTCTACCAAGGTCCCCCGGGCCAGGGTCTGGCCCCGGTTCTCCACCAGCAGCCGCAGAAGCTTCTGTTCCGTCTTGCTGAGCTCCAGAGCCTTCCCGTCCTTCCGGAATTCCATCCGGTCGAAGTCAAACACGAAGGGTCCAACCTCCACCCGGGCATCCCGCTTCCCCCGTCGCAGCTGGGCATTCACCCGGGCCCGTAATACCGCCAGGGAAAAGGGCTTGGTAATATAGTCCTCCGCCCCGGATTCCAGCCCGGTGACGATATCCGTCTCCAGATCATTGGCCGTCAGCAAAATCACCGGCACCTGTCCCCGGACCTGCCGCAATAGCTCCAGCCCGCTGCCGTCCGGCAGATTCACGTCCAGAAGCAGCAAGTCAAACCGGCCCTTCCCCAGTGCCTCCCGGGCCTGGGCTAAGGTGTTCACAAGGGTCATCTGAGCCTCCGGCCCTTGCAGAGCCAGTTGAATTCCCCGCCCCAAGGCCGTATCGTCTTCCAGTAAAAGGATTTGTTTCATCATTCTTCGCTATCTCTTAACTCCGAACCGGTACACTGTCCACATAGCATTCATCCGGGCAAAGGTCAACTTTGTTGCTCCACACCATGTTGCTGTCCACATTGGGGTCAATATCCCAGGCCACGCAATGACTTTCGTCCAGATAAACCCTGCGGAAATTTGCCAGCTCCCGGAAAGGCGCAAACACAGTATTGGCGCAAAGCAACGGTGCCACATCGTACCGCCGCTTCTCTCCATTGTCAAAGGTAAGGGTCAGCGTAAAGTCATCGTTGGGGACCACCCCCGTAATGCGCTTGCGACCAGAGGCAAAATATTGTGCCATTTTCAGGTCGCAGCCCTTAGACAAATAGTATTCCACATTTTTTCCCATGGTCACACATCCTTTCTCAGGCCCTATTCGGCGTTTATTTCAGCGGTTCAATAGCAAAGAGTTCCTGTCTTCTGACCGCAAGCTCCCAGTTATCCATCAGCTGGTCCTGCCGGATGGCTGCCCAGCCAAGCAGCATTTTCAGCTGTTTGCTGGGAAAGGTTCCTTCCAGCACTTCCAAATCCTTTATGGTCACGATGACCTCTTCTCCGCCGTAGGTGGCATGAAAATGAGGCGGCATATGGTCAGACCAGTACATAGTGATCTTGATCCCACGGAACATCGATATTGTCGGCATAAGACCAGCTCCTTTTCTTTTTACATTGTATCATATTTTCTGCCCGCATTCAATCTCATATTCGCCATATGCTTTTTTCAGAGAGCAGTAATGTGGAAAAGCGCCTCCCCGCCAATGGGGAGGCGCAAAAAGCTGCTTACCGAACGTATTCAATCACCACGCACCGGTTGGGTTCGACACCGGTGGAGTGGGTGGTAATGTTGTCCATGTCCTGGAGAGCCGCGTGGATCACGTGGCGCTCATAGGCATTCATGGGCTCCAGGGTGGTGCGGCGGCGGGCTTTCAGGACCTGCTGGGCCTTCTTCCGGGCGTAGCGGCGAAGGCTGTCCTCCCGCTTTTCCCGGTAGCTCTCGGCATCAACGTTGACCCGGACATGACCCTCTACATCCCGGTTCACGGCATAGTTGCACAGGTGTTGGATGGCATCCAGGGTGTCGCCCCGACGGCCGATGAGATAGCCCAGATCTTCGCCGGTCAGATCCACCTGGTAGGTGTTGTCCCCTGCCTTCCAGCAGTGAGGCACGGCCTTGGAATCCATATGCTCCAGAAGGCCCTTCAGGAAGACTTCGATCTTCTCCTCTACAGAGCCTTCCGGTGCGGGAGCATAGACCTTGGGTTCTTTGAGCTCCTTGGGTTCCCGGGGTTCTCTGGGCTCCTTGGCGTAATCGTTCCGGGGGGCTCTGGGAGGCTTGGGACCCCGGGCAGGACGATCCGTGCGCTCAGGCCGGGGAGCCTTCACAGCCTCGGCCTTCGGTTCTTCCGCCTTAGGCGCCTCAGCAGCAGGTGCGGCCTTGGGAGCCTCAGGCTTCGCCTCCGCCTTGGGGGCTGCGGGAGCTGCCTTGGGGGCAGGAGCGGGCTTGGGCTTCCGGGAGGCAGAAGACAGCGCCACCTTTGGGGCCTGGGGGGCCTCGTCGGGAGCTTCATAGGTCACCTGGACCTTGGCAAGCTGGGCACCGAAGCCCAGAAAACCGCTTTTGGCCTGCTGCAGGACCTGGACAGACACGCTGTCCCGATCCAGACCCAGCTGGGCCAGGGCGGACTCGATGGCGAGATCAATGGTTTTGCCGGATGTGACAAGTGTCTTTTCCATAGCTTAATCCTCCTTAGAGCCGGAAGCATAGCGGCTGGGATCATAGGCGCGGCCCTTGCAGTAGGGGCGATCCGCAATGCCGGAGAGGGGCTTGTTTTCCTCCTCTTCCTCGGTTTCCACTACTTTTCCCTTCTTGGCAGCGTACTCCTTTGCGGCAGCAGCCTTCTGGGCAGCCTCGGCATCCCGCTGCTGCTTCTGCAGCCGCTTCTTGCTGGTGTTTTCGGTAATGCCGTCGGGATTTTCGGCGCGGCGCTGGGCACGGAGCTTTTCCTTCTCGGCCTCGATCCGGTCCTGCTCCAGGCGGCGCTTCAAGCGCTCGGCATCTTCGGCATCGTATTCCTTCCGGTACTTCTTATTCAGGAAGACATCCTCAACAGTCCGCACCACACCGCCGACGAACCAATACAGGGACAATGCGCAGGGCACGGTGAAACCGATCCACAGCATCATCAGGGGCATGGTCCACATCATAACCTTGTTGCTCTGGGCGGCAGCGGAATTCTCGGCGGTTTCCTTATCCTGGATGCCGTCGGAGTTGGTAACCAGAGAGTCATTCTGCTTCTGCATGATGAGCATGGACACCACCTGGTAACCGGCGGAGGCCAGAGCAATCAGCAGAGAGCCGATGTGGGCCCAGTTCCAGGCCCAGGTAGCGGCAAAAACATTGAACTGGGGCACGGCACCCAGGTCGATGCCGATGAAGCCGAAGTTGATGCCTGCCAGAGCCGTCTCGCCAATGGCGGGAATCGCAGCCTTGATTGCCTCGGCATACTGGGGAATGTATTGCGCGGCGATCATCTGATGGTAATAGGCGTTGCCGGCAAACAGCTCCGGCTGGGCCTGCTTGATGACCTCAATAATCTGGTTGGCTACGTCCAGATTTTCATGGAGCATATACACAATGGGCTGACGGACCACGGTGTACAGGGGCAGCAGCAGCAGCATGGGCACAAAGCTCCACAGGCAGCCGCCGCCCATGGAAACGCCCTCCTTCTGATAAAGCTCCTGGATGGCCTGGTTCTGCCGGGCGGGATCGTCAGCATACCGGCGCTGGATGTCCTGGGCCAAGGGGGTCAGACGGGACATCTTCATCATGCTCTTTTTGGACTTAGCGGTAATGGGCAGCAGCACCAGCTGCACGATAACGGCGAACAGCATCAGGGCGAAGCCGTAGTTACCGGTGACCCGGTACAGGGCCTCCATCAGATAGCCGAAGGGCACCTGGATGATGTCCGCGAGGTGGAATGCTAAAATCATGGCTTTTCCTCCTAGAGTTAAGGCACGGGATCATACATATCCCGGTGGGAAAATGGATGGCAGCGCAGCAGCCGCCGGATAGCAAGGTATCCGCCCTTCCAGGGGCCGTATCTGGAGATGGCCTCGTAGGCGTAGGCGGAGCAGGTGGGGCGAAAGCGGCACCTGGCGGGGAACCAGGGAGAGATGCTCGACTGATAAAAACGGATCAGTGCCAGAAGAAGGGCCTTCATTTCGCTTCCTCCCGAAGGATACCGGCTTTTTCCGCCAAGCGCAGATAGCTTGCCGTCAGATCGGCAAAGGGAGCCTCCACCGCCCGACTGCGGGCCACCACCACAATATCGCAGCCCGGGAGGAACCGGTCCTCATGGAGCCGGTAAATTTCTCGCAGGCGGCGTCTCGTCCGGTTGCGGACCACAGCGTGGCCCAGCTTCTTGCTGACGGTAATGCCCACCCGGTTTCTGTCCGTCCGGTTTTTTCGGGCGTAGAGGGCCAGGTAGCCATCGGAAACGCCACGGCTGTGGTAAAGCCGCTGGAAGATGTGGTTAAATTTCAAACTGCCGGAAAACTTCATGAATTGTTTCTTCTCCTTAAAAAGGGAGCGGGGCGAATGGATCATTCACCCCGCTTTAGCTCCCGTTTCGCTTATGAGCTGATCTTCTTGATTCCAGACAAAAAGCTCATCAGGCGGACAGAACCTTGCGGCCTCTTGCGCGGCGGCGGGCCAGGACCTTGCGGCCATTGGCGCTAGCCATTCTCTGGCGGAAACCGTGGACCTTGGAACGGTGACGGTTGCTGGGCTGGTAGGTACGCTTCACTTGGGATACACCTCCTGTATCTGTAAAATATCATATGCTCGACAGCTGCTTTTCAAAGGCAGCCGCAGCAACGCATAGTAACACTGACCTTCATGGTCATGCCTGCTCATTATAACCGAAAAAGCGCCGTTGGTCAACTATTATTTCGCCTCTTTCAGATATCTGGTGATACAGTACAGAGTCTGTCCCTCGTACTCGACCCTGGACCAGCCCACATCCCGGTTGATGCCGGTGCGCTTGACGGTATCGGCGCTGGTAATGGTGGCTGCGATTTTGCAGTCAGGGTCCTCCACCGAGGGCAGAGTCCGCAGGTTCACCTTTTCTTTGGGAGTAACATAGTCCTCAACATCCTCAAACTGAGTTTTGATGTCGTCGGAGTCGTTGTCAACAACGTTCCCATCGGAACCCAACTGCTCTAGGTAGCTGGACACGGCGTAGCAGGTCTTCCCCTCCCACTCCAGCCGGGACCAGCCGTTGCCGCTGATGCCGGTGCGTTTCACCGTCTCCCCGTGCTTCAGCTGGACCAGGACCTGGCTGTCCTCGTCTTCTACCGAGGGCAGCGTCCGCAGATTGACCGCATCCTTTGGGGTAACGGTCTCGTCTACGGTCTCGAACTGGGTCTTCAGGCCGCTGCCATCGCCAGCCGCGGAGGGCACATAGTTCAGGTCCGTGGTCAGATAGCTGGACACGGCATAGAGGACACGTCCGTCATGGACCACTCTGGACCAGCCCGCGTCGCTGATGCCGGTGCGCTCCACAGTCTCGCCGTTTGGCAGGGTATAGATGACGGTGCTGTCCTCCCCCTGGCTGGGGACATTGCGCAGATTGGTCTGGTCCTTGGCGGTGACGGTCTCCGACACATCCCGGAAGGCCATCAGGGCCTCAGGGTCCGGGCCCACCTCTTCGGGGGCTTCCTTGTCCTTGGCGGGTTCGATGCCGTTATAGGCGAACTTCGCCACATTCAGGTCCACCTCGGTGGAAATGCCGGGAATTTTCGCGCTGCGGGTATACTGCCACATATCCCAGTCTCCGCCGTAGTCCGGAGCCTGGGTATCGGGATAAGGCTGAGGGGGATACTGGGCCACCCAGATCTTGTAGTTTTTCCGGATCCGCTCCGTCTCCCACCGCTCCGTCAGCTCGCTGGCGGAGGCATAGAACATGCCCCGGTAGCCCAACTTCTTGATCTTGTTCAGGAAGGCCAGGGCCACGTCCGTCCGCTCTTGGGCGGTCATGCCGTTCTGGCGGCTGTCCTCATCGTCAAAACCCTCGCAGTCGAAGACGATGGGGTAGGTAATGGGATACTTGGCTACCAAATCGGCAACCCAGACCGCTTCCTCCTCCGCCTCCTCAGCGGTGACGGCGGTGGAGAAGAAGTAGCCCCCCATAGGGATCCCCGCCTTGCTGCCCTCCTGGAGGTTATAGCGGGCGTTGCTGTCCTCTACGATGACCCCATCCCGGGCCGTGCGGTAGCCCAACCGGACCATGGCGAACTTCGCCCCGGCGGAGGCCACCTTCTCCCAGTTCACGGTGCCCTGGTACTTGGCCACGTCCACCCCCAGGCAGAGGGTCTTCTCTTCCCTGGTCTTTTCGCAGCCGGTAAGCCCCAGGAGCATAGCTCCCAGCAAAAGCAGAATGATCCCCCGGAAAAGGGGGCTTTTTCTATCTGAAACCATAGGCTTTGTTCCTTTTCTTTGTTATAGGGTAGGCCTATCATATCATATTCTGTGGAGTTCGTAAAGAGCATAAAAAATACCTTCCCCTGTGGGAAGCTGTCGAAACAACTCCGCAAATTGGGTATTGAAATTTCCCGGACAATCTGCTATAATACCCTTACCACGCAGGGTTAGTTCATCGGTAGAATGGTCGCTTCCCAAGCCACAGAGGCGGGTTCGATTCCCGTACCCTGCTCCATAAGTAAAAGGCACTCCGGTTGGGGTGCCTTTTTTCTGTCCTCTTCCGGCGCTCCGCGGAAATGCGGCCCGCCGGCTTTTTCTTTTCATTCCTGATGCCCGCCGATCCTTCCGTTTCGCTCTCGGGCGGTGGCCCCCTCCTCCAGATTCATGCCCCGGAAGATGGCGTTCTTTCCAAACCGCTCCTTGATTTTCAGCATAGCCTCCAGCTTTGCCTGCTCCCGGGCCAGTTCCTGGCGGCGGTCCTCCTCCGGGGCAGCAAAGAGGGTCAGCTGCGGTTCTTCCTCCTGGGCTGCTTCCCTGTCATACAGGTCCGCCCCCAGGGTCAGGCGGCGCTGCAAAAGGCGCTTATCGGCGATCTGGTCGAAAAGCCCGGTATAGGCCTGGGTAATGATTTTTGCGGAGGCGGTTTTCTCCGGCAGCGTCACGGTGCCGTGGGCACTTTTTGGCACCTGGCGGCCATATCGGTCCGTCACCCTGGGGCCGGTATAGCAGACAGCGGGGTCCTTCAGGCTCTCCCGGTCATAGCCCAGGGTCAGGGTCAGCTTCTGGGTCACCTGCTTCCGGGCCACCAGGTCCATGGCCAGCTGATCCGCCATTTCCTTGACCACCAGTCTGGCTTTCTCCCAGCCATAGGGGCAGGACAGCACCTGCCCGGAGCTGACAGACCGGGTCCGGGGCCGATAGGCCTTGATCTGGGCAATGGTGCAGGGCTCATAGCCCCAGGCATGGTCGATGAGGTATTCCGCGTTGACTCCAAAAAGATCATAGAGGCTCTGTTCTCCAAAGGGCCCCGGAAGCAGAGACTGGAGCGCAATGTCCCCCATGGTATAGATGCCCCGGCGCTCCAATTTCCTGGCGATGCCCGGACCGACCCGCCAGAAATCCGTCAGTGGCCGATGGTCCCACAGCTGCTCCCGGTAGGATCCTTCATCCAGGCAGGCAATGCGGACCCCGTCTTTGTCGGCGCTGACCCGCTTTGCCATCATGTCCATGGCGATCTTACACAGGTACAGATTGGTCCCCACCCCTGCCGTGGCTGTGATGCCCGTATGCGCAAGCACCTCCAGCACCAGCTTCTTGGCAAAGGAACGGGCATCCAGCTTGTATAATTTCAGATAGGCGGTGGCGTCAATGAATACCTCATCGATGGAATATACATGGATGTCCTCCGGTGCCACGTATTTCAGGTAAATTTTGTAGATGCGGGCACTGTAGTCCATATAATAGCGCATCCTGGGCTTGGCCACGATATAGTCCAGCTTCTTCTCCGGATGCCGCAGCAGCTCCTCGCTGTCCCAGGCGCTGCCCACCAGCTCCCGCCCCGGAGCCCGGGACCTTCGCAAGGCGTTGACCTCCCCTACCCGCTGAACCACTTCAAAAAGCCGGGCCCGCCCCGGAATGCCGTAGGCCTTCAAGGACGGCGACACCGCCAGGCAGATGGTTTTCTCCGTCCGGCTCTCATCCGCCACCACCAGATTTGTGGTCATGGGATCCAGCTTTCGCTCCACGCACTCCACAGAGGCGTAGAAGGATTTTAGGTCAATGGCAATATAGTATCTTTCCATTCCGCGCCTCCTTTTCCTCTATTATAGAACATACGTTCCTATTTTGTCAACAAAAAAAGAAGCTGTTAAGAAACGCTGTCATTGCGCGTTTTTCGGGGCTGTCTCTCCGTAAGACAGCAGCATTTTCTACGTCTTTCTTGCAAAACCCATCATTTTGTGCTACGCTATCTGTGGTGCTGTCGGCCCCTCGGTTCGGCGCTTTTGTCAACCGGGTTTGTAAGGAGACGTCAAAATATAAGGAAGGAGCATATCCATGAAAAAACTAGCCGCACTTAGGTATAGAAAGCAGTATCTCGCAGCTTTGCTTTTATGCGTTATTGCATTGGTTCTTTATCACAGCAGAGAAACGAAATTCCTGCTCTATGACATATGCCCCGCAATCGCAACCGGCAAATACTCCGCAACACTCGTGTGGGAGGGTCAGGTCAACAGGGAAATCCACAAGGTGCCGATTTCTGACGAGGAATTTCGAAGCCAATTGTCAACGACCCGTGTGTCCAAACATTCAAAATCGAATCAAATGCCCTCACCTGCCTTCGACATTCGAGTCTTTGATGGGCAAACCACCTACTCTGTCATCGTTGGTTGGGACAACTCCATATCCATCGCCCAACTCGACAACTTGGATAAAACCAGGTCATTTTGGAGTGACTGTGATGAAAGCATCTTTGAGCGTCTCTGTTCATGTTATGTAAATCATCGTGGGACACCCATTCCCCAGGCAGAACAATTACAAGCATAAACATTGGGCTGTCTCCCACGAGACAGCCCCACTTCCGCAACAATTCTCTTGCAATTTCCCTAGTTTTAAAGTAGTATAAATATAGCCCCTAAATGTAGCATAAGAAGTCCCCGTTGAAAGGAGCCACCCCATGAAACACCGTTCTTTCTTCCACCGAATTTCTGCCCTTCTGCTCCTCCTCACCCTCATCCTTCTCTCCCCCCAGGCCAGAGCCGACTCCTCAGAAAAGCCTGCCCCCGTCAAGCGCCTGACCGTTACCGCAACCCAGGACAAGAGTGCTCCCTCCGTTCAGGTCCCTTTGGAGGAGTTGGACCCAGGAAACAAGGCTTCCTTGACCTATGTTGGCCTGACAGACGTTTGCATCGAAACATCCCAGGGAAAAAAGTCCCTGGAAACAGGGATTCAGGACGGGGACATTTCCGCAGAGGAGATCTTCGCCTACGCCCGGTTGGACGCGAGAAACGGCTTCTGCACAGAGCATAAAAATTCCATCCACGGATTGACCCACTTCATTTATGTCTATCCGGGTTACAAGCTGTACGCTGCCTATGATCTTTACGAAACCCCGGATGGAAAGCAGCACCTGGTCAATGAGCTTGTTTTTGCCGCCAAGAGCTCCAATCTGACCTTCTCTTACGAGGACCTGGATCAGGAAAACTGGGGGCTGACCTTTGAGGTCAGCCAGGCGGACGCGCATTCTGTCACCCTCACCTGTACCCAGAAGGGTGGTCAGCAAGCGGGAAAGCTGGTGCTGGAAGGTTACCATATCTTCGATGAAAATTACGCGGAGCTGGAAACAAAGAAAACAATCACCGATGTAAAGGACTTTCTTTCCCCAGTTTCCCTTCCTATGAATGGCTCCGATTCCTTCACCATCCGCTGGGAGGACCTTTACGGGACCTTGCCAAAAGGAACATACCGAATGGACCTGCATATTCAGGACGATTACGAGAAAAGTCAGCTGCACCCGTTACAGGAGAAATTTCACGATAACCAGAGGTATTGGGTTTCTTTTGATATAAAATAAGGTCCCAATATTCCCACGAACGTCAACACCCCCCGCCGATTTTTCGGCGGGGGGTGCTTTTGCTCGCTAGTTCTTGCTCAGCCCCTCCAGGTGTCCCGACTGGATCACCGGGGGCTTGGGGTCTGCCGCTTCCCAGGGGATGGGCTTTGATTCCTCTTCCTTCCGCATGGCTGCGCCTCCCTTCTTTGGAGGCAGTTTGTGCGGAAACGGGGGAAATTATACGTTTCCTTCCCCCATCAGAGGTTTGATGCGGGTCCGGTAGAGCTTGCCGAAGAGCAGGCAGGTCGCCGTCAGGGAGGCCAACTCCGCAATCGGGAAGGCCCACCAGACATTGTCCACATTGCCGGTAAGGCTCAGCAGATAGGCCACGGGCAGCAGCACCAGCAGCTGACGGCTCAGGGAGACAATGGTGGAGTAGCTGCCCTTGCCCAGAGCCTGGAAGGAGGCGGACAGGCAGATGCAGATGGCGGCCAGGGGGAAGGGCAGGCCCAGGATCCGCAGCGCCCGGGTACCGATGGAGAGGAATGCCTCTGTGGGATTGAAGAGGCTCAGCAGCACCTGGGGGATGCAGAGAAATGCCAGCATCCCCAGAACCATGATCACAACGCCTACGGCCGTGGCCAGCTTCAGGGTGCCTGTAATGCGCTTGGGCTTCCGGGCACCGTAATTATAGGCCATAATGGAGATGGTGGCGTTATTGATGCCGAACAGCGGCATACAGAACAGGCTCTGGAGCTTGAAGTAGATGCCAAAGACACCGGTGGCAGTCTCGTGGAAGCCCTGGAGGATCTGGTTGATGCCGAAGTTCATCACGGAGCCGATGCCGTTCATAATGACGGAGGGTATGCCCACCTCCAGCACCGGCCGGATGGTCTGCCAGCGGGGACGCATATACCGGACGTGCAGATGGATCTCCGGGTTGTGCCGCAGATTCATATAGATGCCCAGCACCGCGCCTACGGTCTGGCCCAGCACGGTGGCCACCGCCGCGCCGGCAATGCCCATCTTGGGCACGCCCCACCAGCCGTGGATAAACACCGGGTCCAGAATGATGTTGATGATGGCACCGGTACCCTGGAGGATCATAGTCTGGAAGGCCCGGCCCGTGGCCTGAAGCAGCCGCTCGCAGAGGATCTGGACGAACACACCGGCTGTGAAGATGCAGCAGATGCTGGTATAGGCAATGCCGCCCTCCACAGTCTCGGCTACGGAGGACTGCATCTCGTAGTAAGGCCGGACACCAAAAATGCCGAAGAGCATAAACAGCGCCGTGGCGATCAGCGTCAGGAATACGCCGTTGCCCGCGGCCCAGTTGGCACTCTCCTGGTCCTTCCGGCCCAGGCTCTGGGACAGCAGGGCGTTCACGCCTACGCCAATGCCCACCCCGAATCCGATCTGCAAATTCTGCACGGGAAAGGCCAGCCCCAGAGCCGTCACCGCGCTCTCGGAAACCTGGGACACATAGATGCTGTCTACCGTATTGTACAGGGCCTGGACCAGCATGGAAATGATCATGGGCAGCGCCATGTTCACCAGCAATTTTCCCACCGGCATCGTGCCCATTTTGTTGTCTTTCATGGGTTCCATTCTTGTTCTCCTTTTTTCTCTACTTACCCACACAAAAGGACCGCTGCATATACGCAGCGGTCCTCCTTGGAAACCAAGTCCTTACAGGTACTTCTTCATTCCTTCGGAAGCGGTCTCGGGATCGGCAGAGATGGTCATGGTGATCTCCATGTTGTTCTCCTTGGCGAACTTCGCCACCCAATCCACAAAGGCCTCATTGGCAGCCTGGTCCTGACCGATGGTCTTGTACAGGTTGTCGATGAACACGTTGGTAATATCAAAGTTGCCCGCATGCAGGCCGCTCAGGAAGCCCTTCAGCATCTCGGGAGAGCTGATGCCATACTCCTGAGAGTCTACCAGACGGACCTTGTAAGTAACATCGTAGGTCAGCTTCTTGCCGTACTCGATGCAGACTACGTCGCCGTGGGCATCGTTCACCGCCGCGTTGATGGCCTCGATCAGCTTTTTGGTCTTTCCGGAGCCCTTCAGGCCCATAATAACATGAATCATAGGAATTTCCTCCTTTGCTATACCAAAATGGATTTGGCTTGGTATCATTCTACCAGCAATCCCCTGTTTTTGCAATAGGGAATTTTCCTTTTTTACTGCTTCTCGTAGCCGGGCTTGCCCAGCAGCTGGAACATATTGCGCTTATAGAACTCCACACCGGGCTGATTGAAGGGATTCACGTCCAGAACATAGGCGGAGACACCGCAGCACAGCTCCAGGAAGAAGAACAGTTCGCCCACCTTCCGGTCGTTCAGCTCCCCACAGTCCATGGTGATCACAGGCACGCCGCCGTCCACATGGGCAGCCAGAGTGCCCAGGTAAGCCTTCTCGTCCACAAAGTCCAGGGTCTTGCCCTCCAGGTAATTCAGGCCGTCCAGATTCTTATCGTCGCCCTTGATGACCATCTTCTTCTCCGGGGGCGCAAAGCGGACCATGGTCTCGAAGATGTTCCGCTGGCCCTGCTGGATCATCTGGCCCAGGGAATGCAGGTCGGCGGTGAGCTCGGCGGTGACAGGGAAGATGCCCTTGCCGTCCTTGCCCTCGGACTCGCCGAAGAGCTGCTGCCACCAGCCGCCGAACATCTTGAAGCCAGGCTCAAAGCTCTCAAAGATCTCCAAGGCCTTGCCGTTGCGGTACAGCAGGTTCCGGACGGCGGCATACAGCCACACGGGGTTATCAAAGGACCGCAGATCGTAGGCTTCCTTGGCGTCCATGGCGCCGTTCAGCAGTTCCATAATGTCCACACCGGCCACGGCCAGAGGAAGCAAACCCACAGGGGTCAGCACGGAGAACCGGCCGCCCACATTGGCGGGGATAACAAAGGTCTCCCAGCCTTCCTCGGTAGCCATCTGCCGCAGAGCGCCCTTGCAGGGGTCGGTAATGGCAAAGACACGGCTCTTGGCACCCTCGGGGCCGTACTTCTCATCCAGCATCTCCAGCAGAGCCCTGGTGGCAATGGCAGGCTCGGTGGTGGTGCCGGACTTGGAGATAATGGCAATGGAGAAATCCTTGCCCTCCAGCAGACGGCACAGCTCATTCCAGTGGCGGGTGCTCAGGCCGTTGCCGGCAAAGTAGATCTGAGGGTCCCCCTTGCCTTTGCCCATGTTGTGGTTGGGACCCTGCAGCAGCTCAATGGCCGCCCGGGGGCCCAGGTAGCTGCCGCCGATGCCGATGACCACAAACACGTCGGAGCCGTTGCGGATCCGGCGGGCAGCGCTCTGGATGCGCAGGATCTCGTCGCTGGCCTGCCGGGTGGGCAGATTCAGCCAGCCCAGGAAATCGTTGCCCGCGCCGGTGCCGTCCATGAGCTTTGCGTGGGCAGCGCCCACTTCCTTTTCCATAGCCAAAAGATCGGGCAGAGCGATCTGGCCCCAGACATTGGAGATGTCAACCTTGATCATATGTAAAACATCCTTCCTATATTTCGGCAGGGGAATCGCTGTCATTGCGAGCCCGTCCTCAGACTGGCGTGGCAATCCCCCGGTCATTCAGGAGACCGCCACACCAGTGTACGCACTGGGGGCGCAGTGACAGTAGAACTTCCCACCGTTTTTTCATCTATATGTTACCGCAACTTTGACGCAAACGCAAGAAAAAAATATAATTTTCCTTCTTTTTCCCTTTGATGCTTGACATACATATTCCGCTATGCTATAATGCACTGAAATACGGAGTTTTTTTCGTACTATCTACGCCAATGAAAGGAGCAGACCTCATGCAGAACCGGCTGAAGACCAACGCATCCCTGTTCCCCAGCTCCTCTTTTCTCAATGGTGCCGCTATTGCCATTGAAAACGAGGGCTTTTCTTTTCTCAATAACCCTTCCTATTCCATTTTTCCCGGCTTTTGTGATGTGCACGTGCATTTCCGAGAGCCGGGTTTTTCTTACAAGGAGACGATCCTGTCCGGCTCCCGGGCGGCGGCTCACGGCGGCTATACCGCGGTGTGCACCATGCCCAACCTGGATCCGGTGCCGGACAGCCCGGAGCATTTACAGCCCCAATTGGATGCCATCCGCAAAGACGCCTGCATTGCCGTCTACCCCTATGCCGCCATCACAAAGGGGGAGCAGGGCCGGGTTCTTTCCGACATGGCGGCCCTTGCCCCCAAGGTCATCGCCTTCTCCGATGACGGCAGAGGTGTCCAGGACCCAGGCATGATGGAAGAAGCCATGGTTCAGGCCAAGGCCCTGGGAAAACTCATCGTCGCCCACTGCGAAGACAATTCTCTGCTCCGGGGCGGCTATATTCACGACGGGGCCTATGCCAAAGCCCAGGGTCACCGGGGCATCTGCTCCGAAAGCGAGTGGGGCCCCATCGCGAGGGACCTGGAGCTGGCCGCCAAGACAGGCGTAGGCTACCACGTGTGTCACATCTCCACAAAAGAGAGCGTAGACATCATCCGCCAGGCAAAAAAATCCGGGGTAGACGTGACCTGCGAGACAGGACCCCATTACCTCACCATGGACGACAGCTTCCTGCAGGAGGAGGGCCGCTTCAAAATGAATCCGCCTCTGCGAAGCCCCGAGGACCGGGCAGCCCTGATAGAGGGGTTGCGGGACGGCACCATCGACATGATCGCCACAGACCATGCCCCCCACAGCAGCGACGAAAAGGCCAGGGGCCTGGAGAAAAGCGCCTTCGGCGTGGTGGGACTGGAAACGGCCTTTCCCATCCTCTACACCTGCCTGGTAAAGCCTGGGATCATCACCATGGATACCCTGCTGGAAAAGCTGGTATATAACCCCCGGAACCGGTTCGGTATTCCCCTCGGAAATGACTTTTCCGTCTGGGACCTGAACGCCGAATACAGGGTTGACCCGAAGGATTTTCTTTCCATGGGCAAGGCCACTCCCTTCCAGGGGTGGACCGTCTGGGGCAAATGCATGGCCACCTTCTATCATGGGAAGGCTGTTTACACAAAGTGACAAACCCCTTCCCCCAGGGGAAGGCGAAGATTATTTTGGAGGAGTATATAAAATGGCAAAAAGAACGGACATCAAAAAAATTCTGATCATCGGCTCCGGCCCCATCGTCATCGGACAGGCGGCTGAGTTTGACTACGCCGGCACCCAGGCCTGCCTGGCCCTGAAAGAAGAGGGCTACGAGGTGGTGCTGTGCAATTCTAACCCCGCCACCATCATGACCGACACCACCATTGCCGACAAGGTCTATATGGAGCCCCTGACCCTGGAGTACATCGCCAAGATCATCCGCTACGAGCGGCCCGATGCCATCGTTCCCGGCATCGGCGGCCAGACCGGCCTGAATCTGGCTATGCAGCTGGAAAAGAAGGGCGTGCTGAAGGAGTGCAACGTAAAGCTGCTGGGCACCTCCTCCTCTTCCATCGAGCGGGCCGAGGACCGGGAGCTTTTCAAGGAGCTGTGCCAGTCCATCGGTGAGCCCGTCATCCCCTCCGAAATCACCTACAATCTGGAGGAAGCCAAGGCCGCGGCCCAGCACATCGGCTACCCTGTGGTGCTCCGTCCCGCCTTCACCCTGGGCGGCACCGGCGGCGGCTTCGCCTACAATGAAGAAGAGCTGGAAGAGATCGGTCTCAACGCCTTCAACCTCTCCCCCGTCCATCAGGTGCTGATCGAGAAGTCCGTCAAGGGCTACAAGGAGATCGAGTTTGAGGTCATGCGGGACTCCAATGACCACGCCATCACCATCTGCGGCATGGAGAACATCGATCCCGTAGGTGTCCACACCGGAGACTCTCTCGTGGTGGCTCCCATCATGACGCTTTCTGACCATGATCTGAAAATGCTCAACGACTCTGCCATCAAGATCATTCGGGAGCTGAAAATCGAAGGCGGCTGCAACGTGCAGTTCGCTCTGAACCCCAACTCTTCCGAATATTACCTCATCGAGGTCAACCCCAGAGTTTCCCGCTCCTCCGCCCTGGCCTCCAAGGCCTCCGGCTACCCCATCGCCCGGGTCACCGCCAAGATCGCCGTGGGCATGGCTCTGGAGGATATCAAGATCGCCAACACCACCGCCGCTTTCGAGCCCAGCCTGGACTACGTAGTCGCCAAGCTCCCCCGGTTCCCCTTCGACAAGTTTGCCTCCGCGAAAAACACCCTGGGCACCCAGATGAAGGCCACCGGCGAGGTCATGGGCATCGGCGCTACCCTGGAGGAATGCCTCCTGAAGTCCGTCCGTTCTCTGGAAATCGGCGTGTGCCACTTCTACATGCCCAAGTTCACCCACATGGAGGCCGAGGAGATCCTGGAATACCTGAAGCAGTTCCGGGACGACACCATCTTCGCCGTAGCGGAGCTGCTGCGCCGGGAGGTACCCGTTGACCGCATCTACGCCGTGACCCAGATCACGCCCTACTTCATCGAGTCCATCGGCAAGATCGTGGCCATGGAGAAGAAGCTCTCTGCCAACGTGGGCAGCGTGGAGGTGCTGAAGGAAGCCAAGGTCATGGGCTTCGGCGATAAGTTCATTGCCCAGCTGTGGCAGTGGAAGGAGCTGGAGGTTTATGCCCTGCGCTGCAAGGAGAATCTGTTCCCTGCCTTCCGCATGGTGGATACCTGCCACACCGGGGCCTATATCCCCTACTTCTACTCCTCCTATACCGGCACCACTGACTCCCGGCTCACCGATAAGAAGAAGATCGTGGTCCTGGGTGCCGGCCCCATCCGCATCGGCCAGGGCGTGGAATTTGACTACTCCACCGTCCACGCCGTGAATACCATCCGCAGTGAGGGCTACGAGGCCATCATCATCAACAACAACCCGGAGACCGTCTCCACCGACTACACCACTGCCGACAAGCTGTATTTCGAGCCTCTGACCCCGGAGGACGTCATGAATATCCTGCACTTCGAGAATCCCGAGGGTGTCATCGCCTCCCTGGGCGGCCAGACCGCCATCAACCTGGCGGACCCTCTGATGGAGCGGGGCGTAAAGATCATCGGCACCGACTGCGCCGCCATCGACCGGGCCGAGGACCGGAACCAGTTTGAAAACCTCTTGAACCAGCTGAACATTCCCCGGGCCAAGGGCAAGGCCGTGACCAAGATCGAGGACGGCATTGCCGCCGCCGCGGAGATCGGCTACCCCGTGCTGGTCCGGCCCAGCTTTGTGCTGGGAGGCCGGGCCATGCAGATTGTGGCCAACGAGGACCAGCTGCGTCACTACCTGCGCACTGCCGTAGAAATCGACGAGGACAAGCCCGTGCTGGTCGATAAGTATATTGAAGGACGGGAAGTGGAGATCGACGCCATCTGCGACGGCCGGGATGTGTTCGTCCCCGGCATTATGGAGCTGGTAGAGCGCACCGGCGTCCACTCCGGCGACTCCATCTCCGTCTATCCTCCCTTCTCCATCTCCGACAAGGTCAAGGGCATCATCCTGCAATACGCCAAAAAGCTGGGCCTGGGCATCGGCATCAAGGGCCTGTTCAACATTCAGTTCATTGTGGATAAGGCGGACAACGTGTATATCATCGAGGTCAACCCCCGTTCCTCCCGTACCGTCCCCTTCCTCTCGAAGGCCACGGGTTACTCCCTGGCAGACATCGCCACGGAGGTCATCCTGGGCAAGAGTCTGAAGGAGCAGGGCATTTTCGACATCTATCCCGACGAACAGCCCCGGTGGTACGTAAAGGCCCCCGTCTTCTCCTTCAATAAGATCCGCGGTCTGGATGCCTACCTGTCCCCGGAGATGAAGTCCACCGGCGAAGCCATCGGCTACGATAAGACCATGAACCGCGCCCTGTATAAGGCCCTCCAGGCCTCCGGCATGAAGCTGCAGAACTACGGCACGGTCCTTGCCACCATCGCCGACAAGGACAAGGACGAGGCCCTGCCTCTGATCCGCCGGTTCTATCAGCTGGGCTTCAACATCGAGGCCACCGAAGGCACCGCCAAGTATCTGAAGGAGCACGGCATCCGGACCCATGCGCTGAAGAAGATCAGCACCGGCTCCAATGAGATCCCCAACGCCCTGCGCCAGGGCCACATCGCCTACGTCATCAACACCAAGGACCCCGCCTCCGACGCTGCCGTTGACGGCGCTCAGATCCGCCAGATCTGCACCGAGTACAACGTGACCCTCTTCACAGCCCTGGACACCGTGAAGGTCCTGCTGGATGTGCTGGAGGAGACCACTCTGACCATCTCCACCATTAACGCTTGATGCCATGAAAAAAGGTATTTTTACAATTCTGACCAATGAGGCCCTCACTTCCAGCGTCTACCGTATGACGCTGGAGGGGGACACCTCCGCCATCACAGCCCCAGGGCAGTTTGTGAACATCCAGCTTGCCGGGAAGTTCCTCCGGCGGCCTATCTCCGTCTGCGACTGGGAGGAGGGCAAGCTGACTCTGGTCTACAAGGTGGTCGGCCAGGGCACCGCCCAGATGGCTGCCATGGCACCGGGAGAGCGCCTGGATATCCTCACCGGCCTGGGCAACGGCTACGACCTGTCCATTGTAGGGGAAGCACCCCTGCTGGTAGGCGGCGGTGTGGGCGTGCCCCCTATGTATGGCCTTGCCAAGAAGCTGCGGGCCCTGGGAAAAAACGTCCAGGTGATCCTGGGCTTCAATACCAGCGGGGAGATCTTCTATGAAGCGGAGTTCCGCGCCTTGGGCTGCACCGTTTCTGTCACCACGGTGGACGGCTCCTACGGCGTGAAGGGCTTCGTCACGGATGCCATGAAGGACCTGACCTACAGCCACTTCTGCGCCTGCGGCCCGGAGCCCATGCTGAAGGCCCTGTATCGGGCAAGCCAAACCTCCGGCCAGATGAGCTTTGAGGAGCGGATGGGCTGCGGCTTCGGTGCCTGCATGGGCTGCTCCTGCAAGACCCTGACGGGGAATAAGCGCATCTGCAAGGATGGCCCCGTGATGAAGAAGGAGGAGATTTTATGGGACTGAACGTAAACCTCTGCGGTATTGAGCTGGACAACCCGGTGATCCCCGCCTCCGGCACCTTCGGCTTCGGCTATGAATTTGCGGAGCTTTATGACATCAATATGTTAGGTACCTTCTCCTTTAAGGGCACCACCAGGGACGCCAGATTCGGCAATCCCACCCCCCGGATCGCCGAGTGCCCCGCAGGGATGATCAATGCCGTAGGCCTGCAGAATCCCGGGGTAGAGGCTGTGATCGCCCAGGAGCTGCCAAAGCTGAAACAGGTCTTCCATAAGCCCGTCATGGCCAATGTCTCCGGCTTTTCTGTGGCTGACTACGCCTACACCTGTGAACGGCTGGATCGGGAAGAACAGGTCGGCTGGCTGGAAGTCAACGTCAGCTGTCCCAATGTCCACGGCGGCGGCATGAGCTTCGGCACCTGCCCGGAGTCCGCGGCAGAGGTGGTCAAGGCCGTAAAGGCCGTTACAACCAAGCCGGTGTTCGTCAAGCTCTCTCCCAATGTGACGGACATTGTATCCATTGCGAAAGCCTGTGAGGAGGCGGGAGCCGACGGCATCAGCCTCATCAACACCATGCTGGGCATGCGCATTGATCTGCGGCGCAGAAAGCCCGTCATTGCCAACACCATGGGCGGCTACTCCGGCCCGGGCATCTTCCCTGTGGCTGTGCGGATGGTCTACCAGGTGGCCCAGGCCGTAAAGGTCCCCGTCATTGGCATGGGCGGCGTTCAGTCCGCCGAGGATGTGATTGAAATGATGCTGGCGGGAGCCACCGCCGTAGAGGTGGGGGCCGCCAACCTGGTGGACCCCTGGGCCTGCAAAAACATCATCGAAGACCTGCCCCGGGCCATGAAAGAATACAGAATCGAACATTTGAAGGATATTATAGGAGGCGCACAATAATGGGTAAAGACGTGATCGTAGCCTGCGATTTTTCCAGTGCGGAGCAGACCTTTGCTTTCCTGGATCAGTTCACCGGCAGAAAGCCTTTCGTGAAGATCGGCATGGAGCTGTACTACGCCGAGGGGCCGGAAATCGTCCGGCAGATCAAGGCCCGGGGCCACAAGATCTTCCTGGACCTGAAGCTCCACGATATCCCCAACACCGTCAAGAAGTCCATGGCGGTCCTGCGGAATCTGGATGTAGACATCACCAACCTCCATGCCGCCGGTACCACCGCCATGATGAAGGCCGCCCTGGAGGGCCTGACCCGGCCCGACGGCACCCGGCCTCTGCTGATCGCCGTGACCCAGCTGACCTCCACCGACCAGGAGGCCATGGAGAAGGACCTGCTCATCCACGAGCCCATCGACCAGGTCGTCATGCACTATGCCGAGACCGCTAAGAACGCGGGGCTGGACGGCGTGGTCTGCTCCCCCCTGGAGGCGGAAAAGGTCCACAACCGCTGCGGCAAGAATTTCCTGACCGTCACCCCCGGTGTCCGCTTTGCCGACGGAGACATCGGTGACCAGAAGCGGGTCATGACCCCTGCCGCCGCCAAGGCCATTGGCTCTGATTACATCGTGGTGGGCCGCCCCATCACCGCCGCGGCAGATCCCGTAGCTGCCTATGAGCGGTGCGTTTCCGAGTTCGTAGATTAATCGTCATTGCGAGACAGTGCGCACACTGTCGTGGCAATCTCCCAAATTTTCAAGCTGGTACGTTCAACCAGGGGGTTGCCACACCAGTCTGCGGACTGGTTCGCAACGACACGTTTTCCGAGTTTATTAAGGGAGGAAATTCAATTGGAAACCTACAAAAGAGAATTTATTCAGTTTCTGGAAAAGGCCGGAGTGCTGAAATTCGGTGACTTCACCGCCAAGTCCGGCCGGAAGATCCCCTACTTCATCAACGCCGGTATGATCAAAACCGGCGAGGAGATCGCCACCCTGGGCGAATTCTATGCCCATGCCTACCTGGAGAAGCTGGGCAAAAAGCAGACCGTTCTCTACGGCCCTGCCTATAAGGGCATCTCCATTGCCGTGTCCGCCGCCGTGGCCCTGAGCAAGGAGGGCCTCAACGTTCCCTTCTTCTTCAACCGGAAGGAAGCCAAGGATCATGGCGAAGGCGGCGTATTCGTAGGCTACGTACCTCAGGAGGGCGAAGAAGTGGTCATCACCGAGGACGTGATCACCGCCGGTACCGCCATCCGTGAGAGCATGGCCATCCTCAGCAAGCTGGAGGGTGTCAAGGTCGCCGCCACCTTCATCATGGTGGACCGCAAGGAGCGGGGCAAAGGCGAGAAGCTGGCCATGGAAGAGGTCGAGGAGGAGTTTGGCTTCCCCGTGTACTCCGTGGTAGATGTATATGACATCATCGAGTACCTGGAAGAGGATCCCAAGAACAAAGAAAATGTAGACCGGATCAAGGCCTACCTTGCTATCAATGGAGGCAGAGCATGAGAAGTTTAAACAGCATTCTGGATCTTAGCGTGGAGGAGCTGGACAGCCTCATCGCCACCGCCAAGGACATCATTGCCCACCCGGAAGCTTACCGGGAGAGCTGCAAATATAAGAAGCTGGCCACCCTCTTCTATGAGCCCTCCACCCGGACCCGGCTGAGCTTTGAGGCCGCTATGCTGGAGTTGGGCGGCAGCGTTCTGGGCTTTGCCTCCGCCAATTCCTCCTCTGCCTCCAAGGGCGAGAGCATGGCGGACACTGCCAAGATCATCTCCTGCTATGCGGATATCATGGCCATCCGGCACCCTATGGACGGAGCCCCCTTCGTGGCCTCCCGGAACGCCTCTATTCCCGTCATCAACGCCGGTGACGGTATGCACAACCATCCCACCCAGACCCTGGCCGACCTTCTGACCATCTCCCGGGAAATGGGACGGCTGCATGACCTGACCATCGGCCTGTGCGGCGACCTGAAATACGGCCGCACCGTCCACTCCCTGATTGAAGCCATGAGCCGCTACACCGGCATCCGGTTTGTCCTCATCTCCCCGGAGGAGCTGCGGCTCCCCGGCTACGTGAAGTTCAACACCCTGGAGAAGCACCACATGGCCTACGAGGAGGTCACCTCCCTGGAGGAGGCCATGCCCAAGCTGGACGTGCTGTATATGACCCGGATCCAGCGGGAGCGGTTCAGCGATCCCGATGCCTACGCCCGGCTCAAGGACAGCTATATCCTGGACACCGGCAAGATGAAGCTGGCCAAGGAGCATATGTGCGTCCTGCACCCCCTGCCCCGGGTCAATGAGATCAGCGTGGCTGTGGACAATGACCCCCGGGCCGCCTATTTCCGCCAGGCGCTCAACGGCAAGTATATGCGGATGGCCCTGATCCTGATGCTTCTGAAGGAAGCGGAGCAGAACCCCACCCGGGAGCCCATCCGGGGCGAACTGCGCTACGACCTGGTCTGCCGCAACCCCCGGTGCATCAGCGCCACCGAGCAGGAGCTGCCCCAGATCTTCCGCCTGACGGACAAGGCCGCCGGGATCCATCGCTGCGTCTACTGCGAGCATATCGCGGAATAAGGCTCCAAGATTCAATAACGAAAACAACAAAGGCATTGAGGCGCTGTATCAGCGTGTTCAATGCCTTTGTTTTACAAGTCAGCTCACCCAAACGGATACTCCGCAAAGGGCTTCATCACCAGTTCCACAGGTTTATAGGCACCAATATACCCCCTTGCTGTTTCCTCTGAAAAAGCGGTTTCCTCGTGCTGGGTATCACCAGTCACAAATCGGGTCCAATACAGGTTCAGCGGGTCCTGCCAGATGCGTTCGATGGATACAATCTCGGCACCGGCTCCAGCCTTGTCCCATCCGCCAGTAGAACATAGTCCAGCTGGCTCAAAACAATAGGTGTCTGCGCCAGGAGGTTGTCGCAGTCCCACTGGAGTGCAATGGAGCTGTCGTCCTTCATAACGGCCCGGACTGGGGTATCCGTGCCCAGTTCCAGAGATGCTGAATTCATATCCGGAGTCAGGTCAAACTCGACGCTGGCACCGAAGGGTGTTATTCGAAAAGAGCGGAGTGCGATAGGTTCCTGTTTCATGTATCCCGTGGATTTTTCAGCATCGGCATAATAGCAGACTTGGGCTTGGACAGGGATTGGCCGGGTGATAAGCTCTATGAACTGGTCGTCCGCATCCAGCGTCACCTCAAAGTCCCACTCTTCATCGGTCAGGATATCTGCGCAGAACAGCCCCGCCGCTTCCTCGCCGCCGACAATATACGCCTCCTCTCCGGCGTGCTGTGCGTCAATGGATTCTGCCACTGCCGTATTGGTATAGTCCAGGTACACGCCCATGAAACGAATGCGGAAGGAGATGTCCTTTCCAAAGGGCTGCTCCAATGTCTGCGGCCGGTCCGGGTAGAGCTTATTACAGCGGATCGTCATGCAGTATAGGACGGTATTGGCCTCACCGTCATTGTCTGGCATCCAGTCCCCGTTGTCAATATACATATAGTTTCGTTCCCGGTCCACATTCCCGATGGAGGCAATGGCCATGGAATAGGCAGCATTCTTCCCCACACTGTAATTTCCGGGCATCAGATGTTTGGCCTCTGTCGAAGGAGGATTCAGGTATTGCTCCAGATTAGTTTCCTGGGGAGCTGTGACCTGGAACACCAGGTAGGCTGCGGTTCCGTCGGAAATGGTGGACTTCAATTCAACGGACCACTCCTGATTTCCCTGGGTCTGCCTCACCGGCTGCTCATTGCTTTCAATATAGTCAATCTGTTCCGCGGACAATGGGCCATCACTTCGCATGGAGAAGACCTGTTGGAGCCATCCGCTGGCATACACCACCGCACACCCCACCAGCAGCAGCGCCAACGCAACAATTGCTGCAACCAGCCACAGCTTTTTCTTAGGCAGCCGCCGGACCTGCCGCTTGCCCTGCCGGAACTCCTCGGCGGCAATGACATAGCTGTCCCGCACATCATTGAGCCCGTACAGAATATCCATGGTGTTCATACCCTATACCCCTCCTCTGCGAGCTTCTTCCGGAGTTTCCCCCGGGTCCTGTGGAGCATGGAGGTCACCTTACTCTGGCTGAAGCCGGTAATGCACGCAATGGTCTCGATGGAGTCCATATACCAGTACCGGCACAGGAATACATTCCGCTCTGTTTCCGGCAGGCTGGCTAAGAAGCCGTTGAGAACACGGGTCAGCTCCCTACTGGTAATTTCCGTCTCCATTCCCCGGGTATCCACGCACTCTCCCAGCTCCTCCAGGGCCAGGATCATCTCCTTGCCACCCCGCTTCTGGGCACTTTGCTTCCGCCAGCGGTCAATGGAGATATGCCGAGCGATTTTCCCCAGAAACGCCTGCAAGAGCGTAGGCTTTCTGGGAGGGATGGTATTCCAGGCCGAAAAATATGTATCGCTGACGCTCTCCTCCGAATCCTCCCGGGAGGCTAAAATATTGTAGGCGATGGTATAGCAGTAGCCGCCGTACTTCTTGTCCGTTTCCACAATGGCCTGTTCCGACCGGTCGAAGAACAGCTCCACAATTCCTTGATCCTCCATGGGATCACCTCCTATTTTGTCTTATACTTATATAGGCGTAAAAGAGGACAGGATATTGCATGGGTTTCAGAAAAATTTGAAAAATCCCCCCGGGATTGCTCCCGGGGGGATGATGATCTTGTCAGACCGGATTAAGGATTACTCCTGAACCTCGGTAACCACACCGGAACCGACGGTACGGCCGCCTTCACGGATAGCGAAACGCAGGCCCTTCTCGATAGCGATGGGGGTGATCAGCTCGACCTTCATGACGACGTTATCGCCGGGCATGCACATCTCAGTGCCTTCGGGCAGGGTGATGATGCCGGTCACGTCAGTGGTACGGAAGTAGAACTGAGGACGGTAGTTGTTGAAGAAGGGAGTATGACGGCCGCCTTCTTCCTTGGACAGGACGTAAACCTGGCCGGAGAACTTGGTGTGGGGATGGATGGAGCCGGGCTTGCAGAGAACCTGGCCACGCTCCACGTTCTTCTTGTCCACGCCACGCAGCAGAGCGCCGATGTTGTCGCCGGCTTCAGCGAAGTCCAGCAGCTTGTGGAACATCTCGATGTCGGTAACGACAGTGGGGGTCTTCTCTTCCTTCAGGCCAACGATTTCCACGGGCTCGTTCTTCTTGACGATACCACGCTCCACACGACCGGTAGCAACGGTGCCACGGCCGGAGATGGTGAAGACGTCCTCAACGGGCATCAGGAAGGGCTGGTCAGACTTACGGTCGGGAGTGGGGATATAGTCATCAACAGCGTCCATCAGCTCCTTGATGCAAGCATACTCGGGAGCGTTGGGATCCTTGGACTCGCAAACCAGAGCGTTCAGAGCGGAGCCCTTGATGATGGGGGTGTCGTCGCCGGGGAAGTCGTACTCGTTCAGGGTCTCGCGGACTTCCATCTCGACCAGCTCCAGCAGCTCCTCGTCGTCAACCTGATCGCACTTGTTCAGGAACACAACGATGTAGGGCACGCCGACCTGACGGGCCAGCAGCAGGTGCTCACGAGTCTGGGCCATGGGGCCGTCGGTAGCAGCGATGACCAGAATAGCACCGTCCATCTGAGCAGCGCCGGTGATCATGTTCTTGATATAGTCGGCGTGGCCCGGGCAGTCGACGTGAGCGTAGTGACGCTTGTCGGTCTCGTACTCAACGTGAGCGGTGTTGATCGTGATACCACGAGCCTTCTCTTCGGGGGCCTTATCGATGGAAGCGTAGTCCTCGAACTGGGCCTGGCCCTTCAGAGCCAGATACTTGGTGATAGCGGCGGTCAGAGTGGTCTTGCCGTGGTCAACATGGCCGATGGTGCCGATGTTAACATGGGGCTTGGTTCTTTCAAACTTCTGCTTAGCCATTTGAAATAATCCTCCTGTTAAATATGAATTGTATTAACATACTTTTTGGCGATATGTGTTTCCGCACATCGAGTACATCATACAATAAAATGTGCGGAAACACAAGAGATAATTTTCGTTTTTACGAAAAATTAATCTCTGGAACGAGCCTTGATCAGCTCGTCGGTCTTGCTCTTAGGCAGCTCGGCGTTGTGGCTGGGCTCCATGGTGTAGTTGCCGCGGCCCTGGGTCTTGGAACGCAGGTCGGTGGCGTAGCCGAACATCTCGGCCAGAGGAACGTTGGCGTCGATCTGGACAGCACCGGTACGGGTGATCTGGCCCAGAATGTTGCCGCGGCGAGCAGTGATGTCACCGATAACGGTGCCCATGTACTCATCGGGAACAGTGACGGAAACCTTCATGATGGGCTCCAGGATGGTGGGGTTGGCCTTCCGGCAAGCATCCTTGAAGGCCATGGAACCGGCGATCTTAAATGCCATTTCGGAGGAGTCGACCTCGTGATAAGAGCCATCGTACAGGGTGACCTTTACGTCCACAACGGGGTAGCCGGCCAGAACACCGGACTCCATTGCGCCCTGGATACCGGCGTCAACGGCAGGAATATATTCCTTGGGGATGGCGCCGCCCACAACGGCGTTGATGAACTCGTAACCCTTGCCGGGCTCGTTGGGCTCCACATGGATCTTAACATGACCATACTGGCCCTTACCGCCGGACTGACGGGCGTACTTGGTCTCCTGATCCACAGCCTTGCGGATGGTCTCCTTGTAGGAAACCTGGGGAGCGCCAACATTGGCCTCGACCTTGAACTCACGGAGCAGACGGTCAACAATGATCTCCAGGTGCAGCTCGCCCATACCGGCGATGATGGTCTGCCCGGTTTCCTTGTTGGTGTAGGTCCGGAAGGTGGGGTCTTCTTCAGCCAGCTTGGAAAGGGCGATGCCCATCTTTTCCTGACCGGCCTTGGTCTTGGGCTCGATGGCGACTTCGATAACGGGCTCAGGGAAGACCATGGACTCCAGGATGATGGGATGCTCCTCGTCGCAGAAGGTATCACCGGTGGTGGTGTTCTTCACACCGACAGCGGCGGCGATATCACCGGCGTAGACCATGTCGATATCTTCCCGGTGGTTGGCGTGCATCTGCAGGATCCGACCCAGGCGCTCCTTGGTGCCCTTGGTGCAGTTCAGCACGGTGCTGCCCTTCTCCAGGGTGCCGGAGTAGACGCGGAAGTAGCACAGCTTACCAACATAGGGGTCGGTAGCGATCTTGAAAGCCAAGGCGGAGAAGGGGGCGTCGTCGGAAGCGGGACGGAAGTCCTCTTCCTCAGTCTCGGGGTTTACACCCTTGATGCCCTTCTTGTCCAGGGGGCTGGGCATATAGTCCACAACCGCGTCCAGGACTTCCTGAACACCCTTGTTCTTGTAGGAAGTACCGCAGACCACGGGCACCATCTCGTTGGCAATGGTAGCCTTACGGATGACAGCCTTGATTTCGGGGACGGTGATCTCCTCACCCTCCAAGTACTTCATAGCCAGGTCGTCATCCAGAGCGGTGACGGCATCCAGCAGCTTCTCGTGGTACTCGTTGGCCAGGTCCACCATATCCTCGGGGATCTCTTCCACACGGACATCCTTACCCAGCTCATCATAGAAGACGTTGGCCTTCATGGTCAGCAGGTCGATGTTGCCCTTGAAGAAGGACTCGGAGCCGATGGGCAGCTGGATGGGCACAGCGTTGCACTTCAGCCGCTCGTCAATCATGGTCAGGACCCGATAGAAGTCGGCACCCATGATGTCCATCTTGTTGACGTAGATCATACGAGGGACCTTGTACTCGTCGGCCTGACGCCAAACGGTCTCGGTCTGGGGCTCAACGCCGCCCTTGGCGCACAGAACGGTGACGGCACCGTCCAGAACACGCAGGGAGCGCTCCACCTCGACGGTGAAGTCCACGTGGCCCGGGGTATCAATGATGTTCAGGCGGCAGCCCTTCCAGAAGCAGGTAGTAGCAGCGGAAGTGATGGTGATGCCGCGCTCCTGCTCCTGGGCCATCCAGTCCATGGTAGCGGAGCCATCGTGGGTCTCACCGATCTTGTAGTTGCGGCCGGTGTAGAACAGGATACGCTCGGTAGTGGTGGTCTTACCGGCATCGATGTGAGCCATGATGCCAAAGTTTCTGGTATTTTCCAGGGAATACTTTCTAGGCATTGATTCTCTCCTTGATTACCAGCGGAAATGAGCGAAAGCCTTGTTGGCTTCGGCCATCTTGTGGACATCCTCACGCTTCTTCACAGAAGCGCCGGTGTTGTTGGCAGCGTCCATGATCTCAGCGGCCAGCCGCTCCTTCATGGTGTTCTCGCTGCGGGCGCGGCTGTAGGTGGTGATCCACCGCAGACCCAGGGTCTGACGGCGGTCGGGCCGCACTTCGATGGGCACCTGGTAGGTGGCGCCGCCTACACGGCGAGCCTTCAGCTCCACAGCGGGCATGATGTTTTCCATAGCCTGCTGGAAGACTTCCAGGCCGTTCTTGCCGGTCTTGTTCTCGACGATTTCGAAAGCACCATAGACAACTTTCTGGGCAACACCCTTCTTGCCGTCCAGCATGATGCTGTTTACGAGCTTGGTAACCAGAACGGAATTGTAATTAGGATCCGGAAGGACCTCTCTCTTGGGAACATTACCTCTTCTGGGCACTTTGCTTCCCTCCTTCATAATATAATGATTTCATCGGTACTCGAAAGTGTTACTTTCGTTGTGCCTGGCCAGAGGTTTTATACTATATAAAAACGCTGGCAAGGCCTTGCCTTGCGAAAGGGCGTAGGGAAAAATTCAGGGTAAATGGGGCGAAGAATTACTTCTTCTTGCCGGCCTTGGGCCGCTTTGCGCCGTACTTGGAACGGGACTGCATACGATTCTGCACGCCCTGAGTATCCAGAGTGCCGCGGATGATGTGGTAACGAACACCAGGCAGGTCCTTAACACGGCCGCCGCGGATCAGAACCACGGAGTGCTCCTGCAGGTTGTGGCCAACACCGGGGATGTAAGCGGAAACTTCCATACCGTTGGTCAGACGCACACGGGCGATCTTACGCAGGGCGGAGTTAGGCTTCTTGGGGGTGGTGGTACGAACAGCAGTGCAAACACCACGCTTCTGGGGGGAGGGCAGGTTGGTGGCCTTGTTCTCCAAGGTGTTCAGACCTCTCTGCAGAGCGGGAGCGGTGGACTTGTAGGTAGCAGCCTTACGGCCGTTCTTCACCAGCTGATTAAAAGTAGGCATCTAGTTTCTCCTTTCTTTTATTCTCGCCGCTTGGGCGGGTAATCTATTCTACGGAAGTGCTTCCGATAGAACCTTACTGTTCGGCGGCGCCTGCCGCCGCGGCACCCACTTCGATGCCGCAGGCCCTGCCCAGCTCCGCCTTGGTGCGGACCCAGACCGGCTGGATATGGAACTTCTCACAGAGCTCCGCCAGGGGCTCCGTCACATTGGGGTCGGCATTCTCTGCCAGATACACCGCCCGGACCTGCCCGGCCAGTATTCCCTTGCGCAGCTGCTTTGCCCCCACCAGGAGCCTGGCTCCTGTCAGGTCCGGCAGATTGCCGGAATCCGGTATTCTACATACTTTTTTCATATCCATACAAGATTGTATTATACCCAAAAATTTCGGATTGTCAATCATTTTCCCAAAATAATTCTGTACAAACACAGGGCTCTGCCCGGGACAATTTTGACTTTTCGCACAATATTCCTTTTGTTGTGCGTGTCGCAAAAACAGATGTTTCCCGGCTTTCTCCGCCCCGGAGGATCTTCCGCCTACAGCTCCACCGGCACCGGCTCCCGGATCCGCATTTCCTCCGGAGTAATGTCACAGTCCATGGCAAGGACCTCTACGCCTCCGGCAGCGGCCTCCCGCAGGGCCTTGGCAAAGGCCGGGTCCCGCTCCTGCTGGGGACGAAAGCTCTTCACGGGCCGCATCTGGATGACGAAGAGCACATAGGCCCCATATCCGGCCTTCACGGCCTCCAGAAGTCCCCGCAGGTGCTTGGTGCCCCGCTCCGTCGGGGCATCCGGGAAGGCGCAGACGCCCCCTTCTTCCAGGGTTACCCCCTTGACCTCCAGAAAGCACTGCTTTCCGTTTTTCGTAAAGGAAAAGTCAAACCGGGAGTCCCCGTGGACTGTCTCCGGCCGCAGATCCTCAATTTCTCCCAATCCGCCAGAGCGAAGCCACTCCCCTGCCGCGGCGTTGGGTGCCTGGGAGTCCATATTGACAAGATAGGCCCCCTTGCGGACGCAGATCAGGTCCCACTTGGTTTTTCTCGCCGGATTCCGGCTCTCCTGGCACCAGACCTCTGCCCCGCTTACCAGCAGCTCCCGGCACCGTCCGGTGTTCTTGACGTGGACGGTTTCTCTGTTTCCCCGGAGCTCCACATGGGCAATGAACCGATTGGGCCGGTCCAGAAAGGTGCCGGGACACATATTTTCATAAATCATCTTTTGATCTTCCGTCTGATATTCCCGGCCACACGCAGGCCGTCGCCGACGAGGCAGACCCCGGCGTAGTTCTGTTTCTTCATAAGCCACAGCAGGGTATCCTTCCGGGAGGCGGTGCCGATGATCTTCGCGTAGAAATCATCCTCTCCGATTTCCTTCAGAAGTCTGATCCGGTTCTGCCTGGCCGTGTCGAATTTGGCCACAAGCCGCACCTGGAACCGGGTCAGCAGCCGGAGCCAGTCCATGTACTCCGCAAAGTCCCGGTGGCTCCACACCTTCTGGCTTTGCAGAAACTCCCAGCACTCCCGGAGCACCAGGGAGCTGC
This sequence comes from uncultured Eubacteriales bacterium, assembly GCA_900547405.1. Lineage (GTDB taxonomy): Bacteria > Bacillota > Clostridia > Oscillospirales > Oscillospiraceae > Faecousia. Next base: position 8,888 of record URGL01000008.1, on the reverse strand, counting down.
ACCGGTACTTTTCGTAGGTCAGGGCGTTGGTGGCAGAGGCCGGGTTGATGGCGTAGTTGTAGAGGCTGTCCGGCAGGAACACCGCCTTTTTGCAGTCCCGGTACATGGGGATGCTTTGCAGCAGGTCTTCCCCGAAGCGGACGGGATAGTATTCCTCCACCGGGTCCTTGGGCAGCAGCCGGACCTTCACCGCCTTTTTCCACAGAGGATTGTACCAGCCGTCCTGGAACACGATCTTATAAAGTCTGCGCTTATTCTCCACCGTGCCCACATAGGCCTTGTCCGCCGGGAAGGGCCGCAGGACCCTGCCCTCCCACACCTGGTCCTCACCGATAAAAACCATATCGCAGTCCCCGGCCTTGGTGCCGATGGTCTCCAGGGCCTTGGGCTTCAAGCTGTCGTCAGCGTCCAGAAATACTGCCCAGTCTTCCCCCTCCGCCTCCTTCAGGCACCGCGCAATGGCCGCCCGCCGGGCACCGTAGGGCCCGGAATTGGCCTGATGGACCACTTCTACCCGGGGATCTTTCTCCGCCCAAGCGTCACACAGAGCCCCGGAGCCGTCGGTGGAGCCGTCGTCTACCAGAATGATATGAAAGTTCTGTTCCGTCTGGGCAAAGACCGAAGCCAGACAGGCATCCAGCCAGGCTTTCGCCTGGTAGACGGGAATGAGAACATAATACATAGGCATTGCCTCCAAATTCTATAACAGCCCAAGGGCCGCAGTCCCTGCCTTCCCTTGGGGGAAGGTGCCGCCTCAGCGGCGGATGAGGGGCGGCACCAAGTTGAACGTTGTACCGCCCCACACCCGTCCCGGCTTCGCCGGTCCACCCTCTCCGAAGGAGAGGGTTTTTATGGCCGTAACCACAGGGTTTCGCACAGCCACAGGTATTTCCGATAATTGCCCTGCTCCAGGGCTGCCGCCAAAGCGGGATCAGAGGGAGTCACCCCCGCAAAATACTGTTTTTGCAGCTGCCTTTGGCCCAAAAACACGGCGTAGGATATTTCTTTATCCAGGAGCCTGGTCCGGTGATAGGTCAGCAGGACCATGTGGAGGAAATGCCGATAGGCGGCCTCGTCCCAGGGCAGGCCGAACTTCGGCTTCTCCGCCAGCAAGGCTCTTGTCACATACAGGCTCTCCACCGCCTTTTTCTTTCCCTGGGAGGCGGCTGAGACCCCCTGGGGGTTCAGTAAATAGGTAAACACCGGCGCTTCTACGGTGTAGATCCTCTTCGCCAGAGGCAGCAGAATCTGGCAGATGACCGAATCCTCGTACCAGTAGCCCAAAGGGAACCGGCAGTGGGCGAAGAGGGACCGTCTGAAAATCTTGCCGCAGGTCATGCCGGGGACGGTTTCCGGATCCGTCACCTCCGCCGCCGGAAATCTGAGCCCCGGATAGGGCTCTCCCTCCTGGGGCTTGCAGTCGTAGCCCCCCGCCACAATGTCGGCGTTTTTCTCTTTGGCGCAGGTCATCAGCGCCTCCAGCGCCCCAGGGCACAGGGTGTCGTCGCTGTCGTGAAAGAGGATGTACTCCCCCCGGCAGATTTCCAGTCCGGCATTCCGGGCTCCGGAATGGCCTTTGTTTTCCTGGCGAATGGCAAGGATCCGGCCTGCGTATTCCGTCAGTATTTCTGCCGTCTCATCCGTAGAGCCGTCGTCAATGACGATGGCCTCAAAGGAGAAGCCGGTTGCCTGGCCCAGCACCGAGTCCAGGCAGCCCCGCAGGAAGGGGGCGTTATTATAGGCGGGAATGATGACGCTGAGAGCCACAGGCTTCTCCGGTGTCAGCCAGTCCGCCGGGCGGTCTACATAGCATTCTCCCTTTGTATCCGGCCAGAGGGATTCCAGGGTCTCAAACCCTTCGGTCATATTCATCCTGGGCCGCAGGAGGTTCGCCGCCGTCCGGCACCCCTCCCGCAAAAGTTTTGCTGCCTTCATGCTCTCTCCTCGTACAGTGCTTCGTATTTCCTCGCCATGGTCTGGACGCTGAACCTCTGGGCGGCCTCCACAGCGGCGGTGCCCAGAGCCTGGCGCAGTTCTTCACTGACCAGCAGCTTCGAAAGGGCCTCCGCCAGAGCCTGGGGGGTGGGGCGAATCAGCAGCCCTTCCTTCCCGTCCTCGATCATGTCCGGCAGTCCCCCTACCCGGGAGGCAATGACCGGCAGACCCGTGCCCATAGCCTCGATGACCGTCATGGGGATGCCCTCCCATTTGGACGGCAGCAGGAACACATCGGCCCGGGAAAGCTTGGGAAACACATCATCGCAAAGGCCCCCAAAGGTCACCTGCTTCTCAAGACCCATTTCCAGGGTTTTCCGCTTGATTTCCGGAAGCTCCGGCCCATCTCCGTAGCAGATCAGCTGGGGGCGAAGGCCCTGGATCTTCAATATCCGCAGAGCCTCCAGCATGGCCTCATGGTTTTTCTGAGGGTAAAACCGGCCTACGTGAATGAGCCGCGGAGGATAGTGGAGGCCATACTCCGTTTTGCGCAGGCACCGGTCCAAATCGATGCCGTTGCACACCACAGGCACCCGGCTCTCCGGCAGACCGTATAGGGCCACAACAGAGGCCTGTATCTCCCCGCTGAGGGCCACCGGAGTGGCTTTGCCGGAGTGGAACAGGTATCTTGCAATGAGCTGATCCAGCTTCACCGCCTCTGCCTCCGCCTGATTGTGTACGGTATGCAGGATGGGGACCTTCCCCCCGCCCAATGCCAGAGCAGCATACTTCAGGGCATGCAGATGGGTATGGATCACCTGGGGCCTGACCTCCCGGATGACGGCCCGGAGCCGGGACACGCAGCTCAGGTCCATCCCCGGCCCCTTGCCCAGGAGCCGCAGCTCCACCCCGGCCTCTGTCAGGTCCCGGGTCAGCTTGCTCTGGGCGGCAGACAGACTGACGGCAGTGACGCTGTGGCCCAGCTTGCGCAGCTCCAGGCAGAGTCCTACACACATGGTCTCCGCCCCGCCCACCTCGAAGGAGGGCACGATCTGTAGGATGTTCATTGTTTTTCACCTCAAGTGCCTGACCTTCCCCTGGGGGAAGGTCTTATTCCTCGTATACTTTTCTGAGTTCGTTTTGATAGCTTTCTAGGTCCAGAACAATATCCGCCTTTTCCAGCGTGTTTCGGGACAGCTCCGCTCTGAGTCCGGCGTCCCGGATGATCTGGGCGCACCGGTCTGCCAGGGCCTGGTCCTCGCTTTCCAAAAAGCCGGTCTTCCCCGGCTCCACCAGATCGCACAGGCCGTCCACCGGAGTGGAGACAATGGGCACACCCAAGGCCATGGCCTCCAGAGCGCACATGGGGGTCCCCTCCCAGAGAGAGGTCATGATCATGAGCCTGGCGTTTTTCAGCAATCCGTAGCCATTCTCCTGGTATCCCAAAAGATGGATATAGGCTTCCGCTCCGGTTTCAGCAATGGCCTTCCGGACCTGGGGCTCCAGGTCTCCCTTGCCCACAATGGCCGCCTGGAGCCGGGGGTACCGGTCGTGGACCAGATTCAGGACCTTCACCAGCCGCAGGGGATTTTTGGGCTCAGACATCCGGCCCAGGAAGAGAATGTCATAGGGGGTCTGGTTTTCCGCCGCCTCCGCCTTCTCCCGGAGGGTATCCATGCGGATCACGTTCCCCAGGACCGTGGACTTGTCCTTCACCGCCCCGTAGAACCGGAAGCTCTTCATGGCAGAGGGAGACACCCAGAAGATGTGCCGGAATTTCCCGCTGACCAGCAGGTAAGCCAGGGTCTTGGGAGAAACCTTCCGGGAGTCGAAGCCGTTATTGTGGATATGGGAAACCAAGGGCGTTCTGCCGCAGGCCAGCGCCGCGGCGAAGGAGGCCTTCATATCGTGGGCATGGACAATGTCCGGCTTCTCCTCGGCCATCACCCGCCGGATTTCCTTCGGCGTTACGGCAGCAATGGGCCGATAGGCCACGAGCCTCGCCTCCAGAGCCTGACGGATGGGCCCATCCGGGGACACATACACCATATCGTACTCTCCCCGGAACATATCCACGATCTGGCAGACCATATTCTCCGCCCCGCTGAAAAACACATCGCTGAGAACGTGCAGGACCTTTTTTGCCATGGTTTTCCCCTCCCTTTTTGGGGATATTATAGCATAGATCCGGAATAAAGTCACGAAGAAAAAGGGCCGCCCTCTCCTGCTTGGAGAGGGCAGCACCTTAGCCGTAGCTCTGTGTCCCCGGGTGGCTCTCAAGCCACCGGAGGGTGTGGACGGTGTCCAGAGAGATCGTGCACCAGTAGTAATAGTAATCCGTATTGGACCGGGTGTCTCCGTTGATGTTCAGAGAGCCGACAGGGTTATTGGCCCCGGCATTTCCGTAGGTCTCATTCCAAAAGTCGTAATTCAGCATGGTTCCCTCGGCGCAGTCCGCCAGGATGGCATCAGCCAGACCTTGCCGGGCTTCAATAAAGAAATAGCTGTTGTCAGCCCCCTTTTCCGAGGACCAGACGGTATAGCTGATGTCCTCCGCCCGATTGATCTGCTCCCGCAGCTTCTCCGGCGTTACACCGAAAACCAGCTCCGGCCGGGACAGGATCTTTTTAAAACTGCCAAAGGCCGCCAGGTCCGACCGGAGGGGATACTCCCGGATCATGGTTCTGCCGTTTGTCAGCTTGTAGGTCAGCCGTACATTGAGGTAGTTCTGAGGGCTCCAGCAGCCATCCTTCTGAAGCAGGGAATCCAGCACCTGCCGCTTCCAGCCGACCAGAGAGTCCCGCTGGTAGTCAATGGCCGCCTGGATGTCCTCCTGCTCTGTCAGGACCAGGCCTTCATCCATATAGCGGGCAGAATTCAGAGGCTGCACAGTGACAGAGAGTATCTCCGACCCTTCCGGCACCCGGCGGATGACACCGAAAAGATCTACATAGGTAGCGCCTACCGCCAGGGCGCACATGGCCAGGATCCCCACCAGCGGGATCAGCAAGCGCTTGCGGAACACCCGGCTGGTCCGCCGCAGGAGCATGAGGCCGGACACATAGCCTGCCAGCAGCCCCAGGGGCAGGAAGAAATACTGGGAAATGCTGCCGCTGGCGTACCGCTTCACCCCCAGGTGGACAAAGGCCGCCACCATCAGGGTATACAGCACCAGAAACACAGGCGACAGCGCCCGGTAGGCCAGCAGGTCCCCCGCCACCTCCAGCTTCCTTCTGCGGTAGAGCAGCTGAGCAGCGCCTATGAGCACCAGGCCAAAAAGCGCGCAGAGGATGGCATGGGAGAACAGCTCTCCCCTCTCGATGCCCTGGTATACATAGGGGAAGATCGTGTTGTTATAGTAACCTCTCGGTTCAAAGTAGCTGCCCTGGTACATAGCCACCGTAGGACAGATGCGGGTGATCCAGGTCACATCCAGCTTCAGGCCATAGATCAGCGGCACAAAAACCTCGCTGCAGAACCAGTACAGCAGGATGACCAGGAAATTCACCAGGCCATAGGCCAGCACCATACCGACCCGGTTTCCCGCCAGCTGCACGGACACCAGAGCCGCGCCCAGATAAAAAATGTACTGCAGGCAGGCGGCACCCAGGGTCAGCAGCGCCGCCTGGGCAACGGCGGAGGGCACCAGCAGAGCGGCAATGCCATAGACCAGCACATTGGGAATCAGGGCGAAGAGCAGCGCCGCCACCAAATGGGCTCCAAAATATCCGTCCCGGGTCACGGGCATGGCGTGGAGAGAATTGCACATCCGAGGTGCCAGCAGATCCCCCCACAGGGCCTGGACCACAACGAGGGCGTAGAAGCCATTGATCAGCGCCATCTGCCCTGCCCGCTTGGAGAACATGACCACCAGGCTGGTATAGGCCCAGTCCCTATCTTCCCCGCCGCCGCCCAAAAACATGAGCACCAGCACCGCAAGCATCAGGCTGTAGCCTCCCCACAGGGGCGCATAGCGGGAAATATCCGTCCTCAGGACCGTCTTGTTACAGAAGGAGACCTTCAGCTTCATGGTCCGCACCTCCCAGTTCATAAATAAATATCTCTTCCAGAGACAGAGGCAAAATATCGAAGTATGCCGGATTCAGCCGCTCCACCGCCGCCTGGACCCTGGGGATGCTGCCCCGAACAATATAGGTATTCAGCCGGCCGGAAGAAGCCTTGTGGAGAATATTCAGCTCCCGGGGAGCCTCCCCCACCATTTGCAGCTTTACGGTGCTGCCCTGCATATCCGCCAGGCTCCGCTCCACCAGCATCTTTCCCTTTTTCATGATGCCCACATGGTCGCAGATGTCCTCCAGCTCCCGGAGGTTGTGGGAGGACACCAGCACCGTGGTGCCGTGCCGGGTCACATCGTCCAGCATCAGGCTCCAGACCTGCCGCCGCATGACAGGGTCCAGCCCATCCACAGGCTCGTCCAGAATCAGATACTGGGCGTGGGTAGCCAGGGTCAGGTGAAAGGCCGCCTGCTTCTGCATCCCCTTGCTGAACCGGCGGATGGGATTTCGCCGGGGCAATTGGAAAATGTCCTGAAGCTCGTCAAAGCGCTTTTTGTCAAACCTGGGGTAGATCCCGGCATAAAAGCGCTCCATGTCCAGAAGGCTTGCCCCCGGGAAATAGAAGGGCTCGTCCGCCACACAGCAGATTTTTTCCTTGACGGGCAGATTTTCGTCAATGGGCATCCCGTCCAGCGTCACGGTGCCGCTGTCTGGCCGGTAGACCCCGGTCAAGTGCCTGATGGCCGTGGTCTTCCCCGCCCCGTTTGGCCCCACCAGGCCGTAAATCGCGCCTTTCGGCACCGTCAAGGTCAACTGGTCCAGCGCACGGAATGCGTCGAAGGTCTTTACCACATTCTTCATTTCAAGCATGATCCATTGCCTCCGTCAACTTTTGTTCCAGCTCCTGAGGCGTATAGCCCATAGACAAGAGCTTTTTTACCGTGTCCTCGAAGGCCTGCAGCAGCTTCAGCTCCTCCCGAGGATCCTCCATAGGCCGTCCGCAGACGAAGCAGCCCTTGCCGGGCACCGTAGCGATCCAGCCCTCCATCTCCAGCTGCCGGTAGGCCCGCTGGATGGTATTGGGATTGATGGACAGCTCCACCGCCAGCTCTCTTACGCTTGGCAGCTTGTCTCCCTGCACCAGCACTCCCGCCGCGATCTGCTGCCGGACCTCGTCTGTGATCTGGGCATAAATGGGACGAATGTCCCGATAATCCAAATGCAGCATAGCCTAGCCTCCTTTTTCGGTGCGTATGAAGTGTACTAATACGGATACTATAGCACCCGTTATAGGTGCCGTCAATAGGATATCGGGATTCTTTAGGAAATCTTAAAAAACGCAAAAACCCTCTCCCGGGAGAGGGTGGCAGGGCGAAGCCCTGACGGGCGTGGGGCCCCCGCCGGAGGAAGCCTTCCCCCTCGGGGAAGGTGGACCGGGCGCAGCCCGGGACGGATGAGGGGCCCCCGCCGGAGGAAGCCTTCCCCGGCGGGGCCGAGGGCGCAGGAACGCTTATCTCTTTTTTTCCAGTTTCTTCATCCTTCTGCGCTCCTTCGTGGGGATCAGCTCCTCCGCCGTCGGCATCAGGATCAGGCAGATGAAGGCCGCCGTCAGGCCGCCGTTATACAGGCAGAAGCCGCCATGAAGCATGGGCACAGAGGTCACCAACAGGAAGTGGAGCACCCCAGCCAGGAAGCCCACTCCCGTGCCGTAGCGGTCTACGATGGGGGTCATGCCGTTGGTGTAGCAGGCCCCAATCAGAATGGCCTGGGCATTGATGTGGTAGGCAAAGGGCGTGCCCATGTAGGCACAGATCCACCGGCACACCGGCACCGCTACGATATAGCCCAGCAGCATTGGCCAGGCGTTTTTCGGATGGGACCCGGAGTTGCAGGTAGAAAGCATACAAAACATAACGCCGAAGGTAGGCCCGCTGAACCGGGCTCCCACCAGATTGTAGTAGCCCAGAATAAAGAGGCCGAAGACGCCGAAGTTCATCAGGAACACATCGTTCCCCAGGGTGTGGCTCACGCTGGCCACCCGCTCCGGGCTATTCAGCAGCCCCCAATACTTCTTCGGCGTGCAGCCCATAAGCGCCGCCCCCAAAACGCAGGTGCCGCAGAGAAGGAGCCAGTAACTGTTGGCGATGACCTTGGAGGTCACCTTCAGGGTCTCCGTGTCCGGAGCGCTGGGCAGGTCCACCCCCAGAGTCTCAAACAGGATGGCCTGGAGGATGAAGGCTCCCATGCCCACCGGCAAGGCGGCATTGTAGAGATTGTAGCCCTTGTGCACATTGGGGGAATGGCTCAGCCCTGCCGGGACAAAGAAGCCGCTGACCAGGCCCACCAGGACCGCCAGGATAAGCCGGGGCCAGCTGTAGCCGATCACACCGTCGATTGGGTGCCGGATCAGGATATCCGTCACCAGGGGCGCAATGCCCGTGGTGAAGAGCATGGCGGAGACGTGGTTTTTCAGCGGCTTTTTCTTCACGGCGCAATAGAGCATGGCTCCCCAGATGGTAGGCCAGATATTCTGGATGTTGATGCCCCAGGAGCCGAAGCCCACCGTGAGGATCAGCGCCATGGTGGCCGTGGCATCCATTTTCGCCCCCAATGCCACATAGAGTCCCAGGCACATAAGGGAGACCAGGCCCATATTCAGGAGCGTGGCCGAAAAGCCGCCTACGGAAAAATAGTTGGTGGGGATCTTGCAGGGCTGGCTCAGGATCTGGGCCAGCCCGGAAATCATCCGTGCCCGGTCCGGCATACACACAGCTCCCGCCAGAAAGAACAGGGAGAAGAAGGCGAAAAAGAGTTTGAGAAAATCGCTTTCTTCCATGTATTTGAGTTTTTTCATTTGTGTTACCTCATTATAAAAAGAAGCCCCCTGCCCTCTCCTGCTTGGAGAGGGTGCCGCCGCAGCGGCGGGTGTGGAGGGGA